>JALVMN010000226.1 GCA_027027005.1 Desulfobacterales bacterium
GGGTGGAGTCGCTGAATGTGGGGGTGGCTGCAGGGGTGGTTATGTCAGAGATATTCAGGCAGAGAAGAAAGGTGCCCCACACCCATCTGTCAAAGCGGAAATGAACTCAGGGCCCCTGACCGCAAGAGGGCCTTAACCAAGGCGCAAAGCGGAAGCCCCACCACATTGGTGTATGATCCTCTTATGGATTCAACCATAAAGGCCCCGATGCCTTGAATGGCATAACTTCCAGCTTTGCCGAACGGCTCGCCTGTGCTCACATAGGCCTTGATCTCTCGGTCCGAGAGTTCCTTGAAGCGCACCTGGGTGACCACCGCTTCCCTGTGGGCCACTTTTCCATCCGGGTTTATGAGGCAGAATCCAGTGACCACCCTGTGCTCTGTTCCACTCAACCTCCTGAGCATATCCGTGGCCTGGGTTGCACTCTCAGGCTTTCCCAGGACCTCGCCATCAACCACCACCAATGTATCGGCCCCCAAAGTCCAGTGGCCTTTTTTTGCCTGGAGCACGCTCATGGCCTTTTTTTCTGCAAGTCTCACTGCGGTCTCCTCGGGCCTATTTGAGATTTCTTCTTTTATACCGCTTGGTACAGCTCTGAAGGGGAGGGCGATCTGGGAAAGAAGGGCCTTTCGCCTGGGAGACTTGGAGGCGAGCACCAGGGGATAGGTCTCTTGGATTTGCCTGAAGGCCATGACCTCCTCTCCGGGGGATTTCCTCATTATCTATCAATGGGTGATATTGAAGGCGTCTTTATACCCCAATTGTTTAGCCGAGGCAATCGGTTCCTTCAAAGGAGAAGGGATTGCACAACATGTGCAAAATAAATTATAAGTTTAGGCAATTTGGGATTGGGAAAGTGCTAGAGACAGGATAAGAAGGATCAATGGGGGAAGAAAAAAATCTTTACAAACAGGCACTATTCTCCGATAAGCAATTATGAAAATATCGTTCAAGCACTTCAAATGCAAAGACCTATCCACTTAGCCGGTTTCTATTTGGGGGCAACAGATGGCCAAGTGAGGCTGCTGGCTACCTTATTGCATGTGGGAGTATAATGATTTTCCGGTTTTCAAAGAATCTTAACATGGAAGTGGTCTGTTAACATGGTGAGTTTTTTAAAGAAAAAGCAGGAAAACGGCTCCCGGGAAAGAAGCCTGGAAAGGGAGCTGGAATTTCAAAAAAAGCTCAATTACATCACCAACAAGATCCACACTGCCAAGGATACCAATGACATCCTCCTCAATCTCCAAGACGAGATCCTGGGGCTCTTTGATGCAGAGCGGATAACCCTCTATATGGTTGATGGGATCAGAAAGCAGATTTACTCCAGGTTCAAGACCGGAGACGAGATTGCCGAGATCCGGGTTCCCATCGATAACAGCAGTATTGCAGGCTATTGTGCATCCTCCGCCTGCCTGGTGAACGTGAGGGATGCATACGACGAAAAGGAATTGAAGGCCATAAATCCCCAGCTCAGATTTGACCACAAGTGGGACCAAAAGACCGGGTTCAGGACCAAGCAAGTATTGGCCGTACCCATTACCTACAACAAGTATCTGCTTGGAGTGGTCCAACTCATTAACAAGAAAGATGGGGAGGTCTTCACGGAATGGGACGAAAAGTCCCTCACTGACATAGCCCGTGTTCTGGGGATTGCCATCTTTAATAATCAAAGAGCTGTCAAGAAGAGGAAGGCGACGCGCTTCGATTATCTCATAACCAACAATATCATAAGTTCAAAAGACCTCTCAGAGGCCATGAGCAGGGCCAGGAAGACCAGGAGATCTGTGGAGTCAGTGCTCATGACAGACTTCCAGGTCTCAAAGGAAGACATTGGAAAATCCTTGGCCCATTTCTATAACACGAGATTCATATCTTACAACGACAGAATGGTGATCCCTGGAGAGCTCCTGAGGGGGCTCAGGGTGGGGTATTTGCGGAGCAATGTGTTCGTGCCCATCTCTCGGGAAGAAGGCCGGGTGGTGGTGGCCATGGAAGACCCAAACTACCTGCCGGCCCGCGACGCTGTAAAGCGCATACTGCCTGCCAAGGAATACGAATATTGCGTTGCCCTCAAGGAAGACATCTTCAAGATGATAGATCTCTTCTTTGGGGTGAAGAAGACCGATCTCCTGGAAGAAAATCACAGCATTGAAGATATCCTCGGAAGGCTTGAGGTTAGTGAAGAGGAAAGTGAAGAGGACTTTGCTGGAGTCACGGAAGAAGACAGTGCCATTGTCCAGCTCGTAAACAAGATGGTCATAGATGCTTATAACCGTGGGGCCTCGGATATCCACATAGAGCCAAGACAGGGCAAACGAAATGCAGTGATAAGGTTCAGGATAGATGGGGCCTGTCAGGTTTACCAGACCATACCCTATACCTACAAGAGAGCCATTGTATCCAGGATTAAGATAATGGCTGACCTGGACATATCAGAGAGGCGATTTCCACAGGACGGAAAGATAAAGTTCAGGAGATTCGCCCCCATTGATATAGAACTTCGTGTAGCCACCATCCCCACTGCAGGCCAGAACGAAGACGTGGTGATGAGGATCCTGCACACAGGAGATCCGGTGCCTCTCGACAAGCTGGGCATGAGTGAGAGGGACTACAAGGCCTTTACAGAGATGATCCAGAAGCCCTACGGTATGGTATTGGTCGTGGGGCCCACAGGGAGCGGTAAGACCACCACGCTCCATGCAGCCCTCCGCTTCATAAACAAGCCCGAGACCAAGATATGGACGGCAGAGGATCCGGTGGAGATCACCCAGGAGGGGCTGAGACAGGTACAGGTCCACCCCAAAATAGGATTTGATTTCGCCACGGCCATGAGGGCCTTTTTGAGGGCCGACCCTGATGTGATCATGGTGGGTGAGATGCGTGATCACGAGACAGCGTCCATCGGCATAGAGGCCTCCCTGACCGGCCATCTGGTCTTCAGCACCCTCCACACCAACACCGCTCCTGAGACCGTGACAAGGCTCCTGGACATGGGCATGGACCCTTTCAATTTTGCAGACGCCCTCCTAGGGGTGCTGGGACAGCGCTTGGTGAGGACCCTTTGTCCTGAATGCAAGGAAAAGTATCATCCTACAAGAGATGAGTTTGATCTGCTGGTTAGAAGCTACGACGGAGACTTTGATGCCCTAGGGGTCACCTACAATTCTGATTTCTTCCTTTACAGGCCCAGGGGTTGTCCCCAGTGTGCAAACATAGGTTACAGGGGAAGGACAGCCCTTCACGAGCTCTTAGTCTGCACGGACGAGATCAAGAGACTGATCCAGAACAGGGCCAAGGTGGACGAAATCAGGGCCCAGGCCATAAAGGACGGCATGACAACCCTGATGCAGGATGGCATTAGAAAGGTCCTTTCAGGACAAACAGACCTGATGCAGGTAAGGAGGGTCTGCATAAGGTAACCCAAGTTCTTCTAAGGATAGATCCCAGGATGGGCAAGGCCGGCGTCATCGGGCAGCCCAAACATGATATTCATGTTCTGCACGGCACTTCCAGCCTGCCCTTTTACGAGATTGTCGATATGGCTCACAACGATAAGTGTCCCGGTCCTTTGGTCCACATTTAGGGAAAGGGCACAAAAATTACTCCCCCTCACCTCAGTGCTCACAACAGGTCTCTCGGGCCCGTAAATCCTCACAAAGCCGGTTGAGCCAAAAAAGGAAGAGTAGGCTTGTTCAATGGTTTCCAGCCCTATCCCCTCTCTGAGCCTACCGTAGAGGGTACTCATGATACCGCGGCAAAGTGGCACCACATGCGGGGTGAAGGTTACCTTTATCTGTTGCCCTGCAACAAGGGACAGCTCTCTTTCTATCTCAAAGACATGCTGGTGGCCAGAGACCTTGTATGCATTCATGGCCTCGTAGCGGGCCGGATAGTGGAAGGTGGGAGAGGGATTCTTGCCTGCCCCAGAGACCCCGGTCTTGGCGTCGCACACTATGCCTTCGGGCTCTATGAGGCCCTCTTTGAGGGCAGGGGCCAGGCCAAGTATGCAACTCACGGCAAAACAACCAGGATTTCCCACAATCCGAGTGGATGCGATCTCTGATCGATGAAGCTCTGAGAGTCCGTACACAGATTCTTTGAGGAGGTGAGGGGATGCGTGCTCTCCATTCCTGCCGATCCTTGTGGCATACCCCCTATAGAGTTCAGGGTCGTTAAAGCGGAAATCCCCACTATAGTCAATCACCCTGGCTCCCTTGTCCAGCCATTGGGGGGCCTCCCTCTGTCCCACCCCATCGGGGGTGGCAAAGAAGACCACATCCAGGTCCTCTGGTTTGTCGGGGGCCTCGGGCGACAGTATGGTAAGATCACAAAACCCTGCCAGATGCCGGTGGATCTCGCTGATCGCCTTGCCACTGTCTTGCTTATCAATGAGGGCCACTATCTCCACATGCGGGTGCCTCAGCAGGATTTCTATGGCACCACATCCTCCATATCCACCAGCGCCAATTATTCCCACCTTTATCTTTTCCAT
>JALVMN010000227.1 GCA_027027005.1 Desulfobacterales bacterium
GGCCTTGAGCACCTTCATGGCCATATCCTTGTTTCTGTGTTGGGACTTCTCGTTTTGGCATTGCACAACGATACCTGTTGGCAGGTGGGTGATCCTCACTGCTGAGCTGGTTTTATTTACGTGCTGGCCCCCTGGGCCACTGGCCCTGAAAGTGTCAATGCGAAGGTCCTTTTCATTTATTTCGATCTTGATGTCGGTATCCACCTCTGGATAAACCGATACAGATGCAAAGGAGGTGTGTCTCCTTCCAGTGGCATCAAAGGGCGAAATGCGCACCATCCTGTGGATACCGTGCTCTGATTTGAGGAGCCCATAGGCATAGGGGCCCCTCACGGTGAAGGTTATATTCTTTATTCCTGCCTCTTCTCCTGCCAGAAAGTCTATTACAGAGACCTCCATCCCCTTGTCTTGTGCCCACTTATTGTACATTCGAAAGAGCATCTCCACCCAGTCCTGTGCCTCTGTGCCCCCTGCCCCAGCGTTGATGGCTACAATGGCGTTTCTCCGGTCATCTGGCTCTCCAAGAAAGGCCTGGAATTCAAGTTGCTGGACCTCTTTGTCAAGGCGGCCGATCTCTTTTTCTAGCTCCTTGAGGGTTGACAGATCCTCTTCCTCGAGGGCCATTTCTGCGAGTATATTGGCCTCTTCCACCTTGGTATATAGTTCGTGCCACGACTCTATTTTTTCTTTGAGGAAGGCCCTTCTTTGCCCGACGCGGGTGATTTCTTCCTTGTCCTTCTGCCAAAAGTTGGCTTGAGACATTATCCTTTCTATCTTTTTAAGCTCTTGCTCAAGACCGGCCAAGTCAAAGATGACCTCGCAAGGTCTCAAGTCGTCCCATTAAGGCCTTGGTCTTTTCCAGAATCTCCTGGTAAAGCACTTGGAGCCACCTCCCTGGTTAATTTAGTCCCTGGACCAGAGACCAGGCTAAATGAACAACCTTTTCGAAAAGAAAAGATATTAAATAAATATTTTTAGCAAAATTAGGTCAGTTTTACAAGGAAAACCGAAGGGCAGAAAGTGCACCTCATTTTCTCATGAGGTTCCACAGAAACCATAGGGATGATATGAGGAGAGAGGCCACTGAAAAAAGGTCGCCAAAGAGGGCGTAAGGGGTTAGGCTGGTCGGATATAGGTCCAGCTTTGCCCTGATTGTCTCCCTGGTGAAAAGCCCACTCTTTCTTAAAATCTCACCAGAGGGGGTAACCACTGCACTTATCCCGGTATTTGCTGCCCGAATCAATGGGACCCTGTATTCCACAGCCCTGAACACTGACATGGCAAGGTGCTGGAGTGGCGCACTGCTTTTCCCAAACCATGCGTCGTTGGTGATGTTCACCAGGCACTGGGCACCCCTGGTGATGTGTTCCCTGGCTATTCCTGGGAATATTGTTTCAAAGCATATGAGAACGCCCAACTTGGCCCCTTTTGTCTTGAGAGGTTTGACCTCTTTCCCCGGTTGGAAATCCCCTGCTCCATGGACGAGCTTTTCCAGAAAAAAGAGCACCTTTTTCATGGGCACATACTCTCCAAAGGGGACCAAGTGCATCTTGTCATACCACTGAACCACATTGGGGTCAGGACCGAGAAGGTATGCACGGTTGAGATAAATGCGTCCATGGGGGGTGTATTCATAGGCAGGGCTCCCAAACAAAATGGGCGTCTCTAGCTCTTTTGAGAGGTTGCGGACCCGGTTGGAAAGCTTCCCCTTTTCCTGGAAAAAGAAAGGGGTTGCAGTCTCTGGCCATACGATGAGATCGGTATCTTGGCCTTCTACACCCTTTTTGGTGAGGTGTTCCAGGATCTTAATGGTGGTGAGCTGGTAGCCTGGGGCCCATTTCTTGGATTGATCTATGTTAGGTTGTACCAAAAGGACATTCAGGCTGGAGGCCACAGGTCTTTTTGCCCTGGTCTTCAGTTCAGTATGGCCGTAAAACAGGGTTAGCGCCATCATGAGGACTGAAAAAAGAACAGAAGCGAGAGTTGCCTTTTTGGTGGTTTTACCGCTGGCCATCATGAGGTTGAACACCGCCCAATTTGCTGAAACCACCAAAAAAGATATGCCGTAGACGCCTGCAATCTGAGCAGCTTGGATTAGGGTTTCCCATTTGTATTGGGAATAGCCCAAAAGGCACCAGGGGAATCCCGTGAGGAGTTTAGCCCTCAGGAATTCAAGGGCGACCCAGGAAGCAGGAATGCCGACAGAGGCAAATGCCCTGTTTTGTTGAAGTGCGCACAAGGCTCCAAAAACTCCACCATAGAGAGAAAGATAGAGGGTCAGAAGCAGAAAGGGAAAAAAGCTCAGCCAGATGTTCAGCCCTGCGTAGTGCCTCACCACATACACGATCCAGTAGAGAAGGGTGCCAAAGTGGGCTAACCCAAAGGCTATTCCCAATTTCATGCCGTCTCTTGGGGCCTGACCTTCCAGGGTCTTGAAAAGAGGCACAAGCCCCACCCAGGCAAACCAGCTCAATCCGGGCGGCGGGAATGCAGCAGTTAACGTGAGTCCTGAGGCCACAGCCCCAGCCCAATGCGCAACCCTTAACCCTGAATAAGGCCTCAAACTCCTTGTGGCGGGATTAGATTTGGATATCATGGGTTGGACGGAGGGGTTTGTTGGGAGCCTTTGACCTCGCCATCCAGCCGTTTAATGGCCAAGTAGAGTATCCTCCTGTGGTCAGCCTCTCGGATCGTTATTTCCAGGGGGCCGTAAGTGAGTATTTCACCCTTTTTCGGGATCTTACCAGCCAGTTTTATTACGAATCCTCCCACGGACTCGTAGTCTCCCCGAGGAAGCTCCACTCCGAGTTCTTGTTCAAGCTTTTCTATCTCAAGGCGGGCATCCACCAAATAGACATCATCGTCCATGGCTTTGATCAATAGAGGCTCCTGGTCGTGTTCATCCATTATCTCGCCAACGATCTCTTCCAGTATGTCTTCAATGGTGATAATCCCAGCAGTGCCACCGTATTCGTCTGTGACGATGGCAAGATGGGTCTTGCGCTCCTTCAGGTCCCTCAAAACCTCATTGATATTCTTGTGTTCTGGAACAAAGAACGGACGTCTCAGGATTTCTTTGGGTAGCTTTTCATTCATAGATTGCCCCCAGAGCTTCAGGAGGTCTTTGGCGTGAAGTATGCCGACGATCTCGTCAATGTTTTTCTTGTGAATAGGGATCCTGGTGTGTCCGCATTCCCTCACCAGCTGTATAACCTCGCCGAGAGTGGCATCAATAGGGGCAGAAGAGATCTCTGTGCGAGGGACCATTATGGCATGGGCAGTGGTATCTTTGAGGTCCAGGATGCCGTGGACCATGTGCATCTGCTCCCCCGTGATGAGCCCCCTGGCCTGTCCCTGATCCATCAGGTCCTGGAGTTCTTCGGCAAGCTCTTCACTGTTTGAGAGGGGAGCTTTTCGTCTCAGGAGGGATCTTAAGAATCCCTTAAAACCTCGTTGCCCAGGCTTTTCCAACTGAGTTTTCCTAACTCCTTAATGTAGGAAAAAGGGTAGCAATGGGACCTTAACGATAATAAGTTCCTTGACAATATAGCAAAATCTTAGTTTCATGTATATAAACTGTCAAGGGAGTTCACGGCTGGAAGGACGGGTTCATTAAATTGTTGACTCCAAAGATACAATAAAATAAAATTACACGATTAAAGAGCGGGCATAGCTCAGCTGGTAGAGTACAAGCTTCCCAAGCTTGGTGTCGCGGGTTCGAATCCCGTTGCCCGCTCCAGCCTTTTTCAGGGCTTTACCGGGCCTGATTCCCTTTTTGAGGTTGCCATTCCATTGTGGGTGGTTTACTTCAAATTGCGGACAAGGCGAGGTTATTCATATCGCGTCCAACCGTTATGTTATAGACCGCGCTAAATTTTTGTCTGCACAGTGGAAGCGGGCCTGAAAGCCCGCTTTTTTGTTAGGGTGTGAATGATGGCGATCTCGGCCAAAAAAATTGTGGAACAGGTGATCGCCCTGGTGGAACCCATAGTGGAGGAGCTGGGATTCCAGTTGGTGGATGTTGAATATGTCACCGAGAGGGGGAGACAGGTCCTGAGGATCTATTTGGACAAGGACGGTGGGATCACGGTGGACGATTGTGCCCTTGTGAGCAATGAGGTGGGAGACCTCATTGATGTGAGGGAAATAATCACACACGGCTATGTACTGGAGGTCTCGTCTCCCGGGCTCAACCGTCCCTTGAGAAAGGAAAAGGATTTTATCTGGGCCGTGGGCAAAAAGATAAAGCTCAAGACCGTTGAGCCCATAGAGGGACGAAGGAACTTTACAGGATACTTGAAGGAGTGTTCCGGTGGGGTAATTGTCCTGGACCTAGAGGGCACAGAGGTCACCCTTCCCCTAGAAGGTTTGGAAAAGGCAAATCTGGTTTATGAATTTGACCAATTATGATGAGGAAGGAAAGCATGATTTCAGATCTCAAGAGGATGATTGATCAGGTGAGTCGCGAAAAGGGGATCGATTCCGAGGTGCT
>JALVMN010000228.1 GCA_027027005.1 Desulfobacterales bacterium
GAGCAACTGGTCCCCCGTGATTTTCTGCTGGTCTATACAGAGGAGCGCCTCAACCACATACCCAGATATCTAAAGGCCCTGGCCATAAGGGCAGAGCGGGCCTCATATGACCTGGAGAAGGACCAACGCAAGGCTTTCCAGCTAAAGGAGTTTCTAGATGCCTTGGAGGAGATGAAAAAGGAAATATCCAAGTGCAGTGAGGGAAAAAGACAGGCAATAGAGGCCTTTGGCTGGGCAGTGGAGGAATTCAAGGTGGCCACATTTGCACCTGAACTCAAGACCTCACAGAAGGTATCGGCCCGGATACTCAGGGAAAAGGTAAAGGAAATAGAGAGAATGGTTTAAGAATCTTGGGGGGCGCCATGGCAACAGAGCCAACTTATCAAGAACTCCTTAAAAGGGTCCAGGAATTGGAAAGGGAGCTGGAGCAGTTGCGAAAAAAACAGGCCTCTCTAAGGCGTTCGCAGCGAAGATTGAGGCTGATCTTGGACTTCATCCCTTATTCAATCGCAGTGATGCACCTGGACCAGAAAGTCTTCTATGTGAACCCAGGCTTTACGGAGATGTTTGGTTGGACCTTGGAGGAAATAGCAGACAAAAGGCTCCCCATTATCCCGGAGGAATTCAGAGAGGAGGCAGAAGCAGATATTGCCACCCTGATAAGAGAGAAGGGCTCGCTGAGGCGCGAGACGAAGAGGGTTACTAGAGATGGAAGGCTACTTGATGTGGTCATGAGGGCCTCCTATTACGAAGAGTCCGAGTATGAGCCTGCTGGTATCATGATGACCTTCAGGGATGTTACAGAGGAAAAGCGCCTTGAAAAGATAAAAGAGACCATTTTGCGGATCAGCACCGCCCTTCCAAAATACCCGGACCTGGAAGACCTCCTGGACTACATCAACTCAGAGGTTATGCGTCTCCTGAATACCGAGGGCTCTGTGGTGAACATCCTGGATGAAGAGACCCAGGAAATGTTTGTGATAGGGGCTGCCTATCATGACCCTGCCACAAAAGAAAGGGCAAAGAGGGTAAGGTTCAAGATGGACGAGATCATTGCAGGCAGGGTTATAAGGAGTGGCAAGCCCGTTATTGTGAACGACACCAGTGTTGAGGAGGAACTGCATCGGAAAAGGGACGAAAAGCTCGGCTACAAGACCCGAAACCTCCTCCTGGTCCCCCTCAGGACCAAAGAGAGGATTATAGGGGTGCTGTGTGCCATCAACAAAAAGGGGGGTGACTTTGATAAAAAGGACTTAGAGCTCCTAAATACCATTGCCACAACAGTGGCACTTTCGGTGGAAAACGCGCGGGTAAGCGATGAGTTGAAGCGGGCCTATGAGGAGTTGAGGAGCCTCAACCGCGCAAAAGATAAAATGATTAACCACCTCTCCCACGAATTGAAGACACCTGTATCAATACTGCTCGGCTCATTGAGGCTGCTCACCCGAGCTCTGGAGGGCGTGCCAGAGGAGAAATGGAAAAAAAATGTGGAGAGGATGAGGAGGAACCTTGACAGGATCGTGGACCTCCAATATGAGGTGAGCGACATTGTGATGTCTCAGGATTACAAGATCTATGGTATGCTATCGACCCTTTTGGAGCAGTGCAAGGATGAGCTGGAGGTGATAACGCTGCAAGAGGGTGGTGACGAGTCGCTTGCCCAGAGGGTTCGGACCTGTATCGACCACTACTTCGGCCCTAAGGAAATTATCCCGCAGATCATTGATCTGGGCGTATTTGTGAAGGCTAGATTGGCCCAATTGAAAGAGCAGTTCTCCCATAGGGAGATTCAGGTGGAAGAGGCGATAGGGGAGACGCCGCAGATATTCATACCTGAGGAGGTGTTAGAGAAGGTCTTTGACGGACTGGTCCGAAACGCAGTGGAAAACACCCCAGATGAAGGCAGGATTCGTGTAATTGTGCAAAGGAGGGGAATGGGGGCAGAACTGGTGGTGGAGGACTTTGGCATTGGCATCTTGGAGGAGAATAGGCAGCGGATCTTTGAAGGCTTTTTTTCAACCCAGGACACCATCTCGTATTCCTCCAAGAGGCCCTTTGATTTCAATGCTGGCGGAAAGGGGGCCGACCTTCTCAGGATGAAGATCTTTTCAGAACGATATGGGTTTAAAATAGAGATGGACTCAACTCGCTGCAAGTATTTACCTGGTGAGGAAGATAAGTGCCCAGGGAGGATATCAGAGTGTTCCTTTTGCAGGAGCCGAGACGACTGCCTCAGATCAGGGGGAACCACCTTCAAGATATATTTCCCACCCCCGGAGCCTTATAAAAACTCCAGTGGAAACAGTCGGTTGAGATCAGATTAATACGAGGTAATCACTGGGCTATAAAGGATTTTGAATTATGAGCTTGGAGACGAGGTAAAATCACATGAGTGAGCAAGTAGTGGTAAGGTTCGCACCGAGTCCTACCGGTTATTTACACATTGGGGGGGCCAGAACCGCCATATACAACTGGCTCTTTGCCAGGAAGATGGGGGGAAAGTTCATCCTCAGGATAGAGGATACAGATGTTGAGCGCTCAACCGAAGAGGCCATCCAGGGGATCATTGATGGGCTCAGGTGGCTTGGCATCAACTGGGATGAGGGACCCTATTTTCAGTCGCAATTCATCCATGAGCATGTGGCAGCCGCCCAAAGGCTGCTTGAGCAGGGAGATGCGTACAAGTGCTTTTGCACCAAGGAAGAACTGGAAAAAAAGAGGCAGGAGGCACTAAAGAGAAAGACCTCTGTGCTCTATGATGGAGCCTGCAGGAACCTGACTCCTGAACAAGTGGCACAAAAAGAAGATGCCGGCCTCCCATATACCATCAGGCTCAAGGTGCCCAGGGACGGGGCCTCGGTAAGGTTCACCGATGTGGTCTATGGGACCATTGAAAAGAAGGACCAGGACCTGGAGGATTTCGTGATCGTAAGGTCAAACGGAAGGCCTCTTTATGTGCTCTCCAACACCGTGGACGACATTCGCGATGGCATAACCCATGTGATAAGGGGACAGGACGGGCTTGCCAATACGCCGAAACAGATTCTCATTTACAAGGCCCTTGGTGCCCCAATTCCCACATTTGCACACATGCCGCTCACCTTGGATCCCAAGAGGGCAAAGATCTCCAAGCGGAGACATGGCGAGATAGTGGCCGTTCATTTCTATAAGGAAAAGGGGTTTCTCCCCTGGGCACTGGTCAATTTCCTGGTGCTCCTGGGCTGGTCAACGCCTGATTCCAAGCAGATATTCAGCAAGGAGGAGCTCATAGAGGCCTTTTCCCTCGAGGGTATCAACAGGGCAAATTCCATCTTTGACGTGAGAAAGGATGATCCCAAGTTTTTTACAGATCCAAAGGCCATCAGCATCAATGCTCATTACATAAGAAACATGCCCCTTGAAGAGCTGGAACCCTATGTCAGAGAACACTTGCAAAAAGGAGGGCTGTGGAAGGAAGAATTCGCCCACACTCAAAGGGAGTGGTTCCTGAAGACCGTGGACATGCTGAGGGCCAGATACCACCTGCTCACTGATTTTGTGACCCTGGGAAGGCCCTATTTTTCAGACGACTTTGAGATGGAACCCAAGGCGCTCAAGAAAAACATCTTGAAACACCCAAAACTGAAAGAGTGGTTTCCCATCTTGGCCGACAGGCTGGAGCAATTGGATCAATTTGAGTTGGAGGGTGTTGAGAAGGCGATCAGGGGTTTGGCAGAGGAGTTGGGTGTGAAGGCAGGGGTGTTGATAAATGGAGTCCGCACCGCTGTTACCGGCCAGGCGGTGGGCCCGGGACTCTTTGAGATCCTGGTATGCCTTGGAAGGGAGCGAGTGGTAAGGAGGCTGAGGGACGCAGTAAAGCTCTTTGAAAAAAGTGATTCAGGAGTTTGAGCAGGGACTTGGTTTTTGTTAGCGAAAAGCCATGCCAAAAGGAGGGAGTCAGCATGGTGGAGGATTGTATTTTCTGCCAGATAGTAAGGGGGGAGAAACCCGCCCACTTCGTTTACAAGGATGATAAGATTGTGGCCTTCAAGGACATTAATCCCCACGCACCCATCCACCTCCTGGTGGTTCCCAGAAAGCACATCAGGAGCATAAATGACTTGGAAGAAGAGGATAGGGGCCTTGTGGCAGAGATAATTTACAGGGCGCGCCAGATTGCCCAAGAGCAGGGCATGGGGGAGTCAGGCTACAAGCTGGTCTTCAATGTGGAAAGGGGGGGAGGCCAGTATGTGTTCCACATCCACCTTCACCTCCTGGGCGGGTGGAAAGGTGGGTGGAGGAAAAAGTGAGAATACAGAGACTGGGATTTCCCTTGACCATTTGGCTGGTTCGTTATAAATGGACGCCACAGCTCAAGAGTTTATGATCTTTTTTTATAGGAGTGGGAGATGTACACTGCCAGTGACCTCAGGAAGGGCCTAAAGATTCAGATAGACAATGAGCCATACATCATAATTGATTTCGAGTTCTCAAAGCCCGGCAA
>JALVMN010000229.1:0-1988 GCA_027027005.1 Desulfobacterales bacterium
GGCCGATAAAGGCCTTGTTGGATGTGCCCACCAGTATGGGGCGTCCCAGGGTGGTCAATTCCCTCAACCCCCTTATGATCTGGAGATTGTGGTCAAAGGTCTTGCCAAACCCGATCCCAGGGTCCAACACCACCATCTCTTCCCTGACCCCTTCACTTACGGCCCGCTCAACTGAATTCCTCAAAAACTCTTTTATTTCACCCATCAGGTCCTGGTATTTAGGGTCCTCTTGCATGTCCTCGGGTCTTCCCTTCATGTGCATCAAGATCACGGGGACCTGGGCCTCGGCTGCCAGCGGCCCCATGTTAGGATCAAACCTCAAGGCGCTTATGTCATTTATGATGGACGCCCCGAACTTTAACGCCTCTTCGGCTACCTTTGCCTTATAGGTGTCAATGCTGATGGGGACCGAAACCTCTCCTGCCAAGGCCTTTATCACAGGTAAAACGCGGTCCAACTCTTCTTCTGCGCTCACCCTCCTCGAATAAGGCCTGGTGGACTCCCCACCAATGTCGATGATATCAGCCCCCTCTTCTACCATCTGAAGGGCCCGTTCCACGGCCTTATCTACCTGAAAATATTTTCCACCGTCTGAAAAAGAATCGGGGGTCACATTCAAGACCCCCATTACATATGTTCTCTGGCCGAAATCCAGCTCGTATCCGTTCCAACTAAGTTTCATCTTCTTCTCTTATTCTTCTTTAGTTTCGCCCCCTTTTTTCTCCTCCGAGTCACTTCCCTGTTTTTCGGGAGAAGAGCCACCGACCTCTGCCATTATCTCGTCAATGGCCTTGCTGTCAAGGGTCTCTTTTTCAAGCAGGGCGTTGGCCATCTTGTGCAGGATCTCCATATGTTCCTGGATCAACTGCTTTGCCCTCTCGTATGCCCCCGATACAATGTTTCTCACCTCTTCGTCTATGAGCTGAGCAGTTTTCTCGCTGTAATCCCTGTGCTGGGCTATCTCTCTTCCAAGAAAGATGTGCTCTTCCCTCTTGCCGAATGTCAACGGCCCAAGGACCTCGCTCATACCAAAGTCACACACCATTCTTCTGGCTAGCTCTGATGCCTTCTCTATGTCATTTCCAGCGCCGGTGGTCTGGATATTCAGCACCAATTCTTCTGCCACCCTGCCTCCCATTAGGATCGTGATGTTGTTGAGTAGGTACTCTTTGGCATAGGTGTGTTTCTCGTCCATGGGAAGCTGCTGGGTCACCCCCAAGGCCCGTCCCCTGGGGATGATGGTCACCTTGTGGATGGGATCGGTTCCGGGCAGAAGTTTTGCAACCAGTGTATGGCCTGCCTCGTGGTAGGCGGTTATTCGGCGTTCCTCCTCACTGATGATCATGCTCTTTCGCTCTGTGCCCATCAAGACCTTGTCTTTGGCATCTTCAAAGTCCTGCATCTCCACCCGGTCCTTGCCCCTCCTGGCAGCCATCAAGGCTGCTTCATTGACCATGTTCTCAAGGTCTGCACCCGTGAACCCGGGGGTTCCGCGGGCAAGCACCGTGACATCCACATCGTCGGCCACAAGCTTTTTCTTCAGGTGCACCTTGAGGATCTCCTCTCGCCCCTTGAGGTCAGGCACAGGGACTACCACCTGCCTGTCAAACCTTCCAGGCCGCAAGAGCGCTGGGTCAAGCACGTCGGGCCTGTTGGTGGCAGAGATGAGGATCACACCCTCGTTGGACTCAAATCCGTCCATCTCCACCAGCAACTGGTTGAGAGTCTGTTCCCGCTCGTCGTGACCTCCGCCAAGCCCTGCCCCCCGGTGCCTTCCCACGGCATCTATCTCGTCTATGAATATTATGCAGGGTGCATGCTTTTTGCCCTGCACAAAGAGGTCACGGACCCGGGAGGCCCCAACGCCCACGAACATCTCCACGAAATCAGAACCACTTATGCTGAAAAAAGGAACCCCGGCCTCTCCTGCAATGGCTCGAGCCAGCAGGGTCTTTCCAGTTCCCGGTGCACCCATCAATAGCACGCCT
>JALVMN010000229.1:1998-4462 GCA_027027005.1 Desulfobacterales bacterium
CCTGAGGAATTCCACGATCTCCTGGAGTTCTTCCTTTGCCTCTTCAATGCCCGCAACATCTTCAAAAGTCACCTTTTCTTGGGAATCGGTCATGAGGCGTGCCCTGCTCTTGCCGAAAGATAGGGCTTTGCCACCGCCCACCTGCATCTGCCGCATGAAAAATATCCACACACCTATCAACAGGAGCATGGGCACCCACGAGAGAAATACCTGGAACCAGGAGGAATCCTCCACAGGCTTGGCAGAGATCTTGACCCCCTTGCTCCTCAAAAGAGTGATGAGTTCAGGATCCTTGGGTGCATATGTCTTGAACGGGCCTTGAGCAGAGATGCCGGTGATGTTGTCTCCCTGTATGGTCACCTGAACCACTGAGCCCTGTTCCACCATCTCCAGGAAGTCGCTGTAGCTGACAGAAGTGACGCCCCGGCCTGGCTGCTTGAAGAGTTGGAACAGCATGACCATCAGGAGACTTATTACCAGCCAAAGGGCCAAATTCTTATAAAACGGGTTCAATTTCAGTCATACCTCCCACACAGGGTTTTACCCATCTGTGTTCAAGGCGTATATGGATTTGATTTAAGACAGGGCCTTGATCCACTTCTTGGGATTGCCTCTTGCTCTGGAGGGCAATATGCGAAGTTTTCTTCATATTACTATAGCTTATTATATAGTGATTTTCGGAAAATTCTATAAAAATCTTCTAGACCCAACCCAACCTTCCAAGTCCACAGCACGTTTTGTATTGACAATCCAGGTGGCCATTTTGAATTATAGCAACCTCAAAATCATGGTTAAGAAAAGGTTGCGGTTAAGAGGTCTTCCACATGAATATTTCTGAAGATATTTTCACAGATGAGGATATTCGTCAAATCCAAGAGCACGGGCTCACCGTGGAACAGGTGTTAGGGCAACTAAAGCAATTCGTGAAGCCGCCGCCGTATCTACGCCTCGAAAGGCCCTGCACAGTGGGAGATGGGATCTCGGTGATTCCTGAAGATGAACATCAATCCTTGATGGATCTCTTTGACTCTCAAAGGGCCAAGGGAGAATTCTTGAAATTCGTCCCTGCATCAGGTGCTGCAACGCGCATGTTCAAGGCACTGCAAAAATTTTATAACCTCCCTAGCCCATTGACCATTGACGGTCTTGCCGAACTCTCAGAAAAAGGGGACCAGGATGCAAGCCAATTGCTGGAATTCCTTCAAAATTTAGAGCGCTTTGCCTTTTTCAAACAGGTCAGGGATTTGGCTTCTAAAAGAGGGCTTGATCTCCACCATATGGTTAAAAACGGGCAGATCAAGGAACTCCTTGGCCTTATACTGACTCCAGAAGGCCTCGGATACGGGGACATGCCCAAGGCTCTTATCCCCTTTCATCGCTATAACGGGGGGCGCACTGCCTTTGAAGAACACCTGGTGGAGGCTGCAAACTATGTAACTGACGAAGAGGGGAAAGCCAGGTTGCATTTTACAGTGGCAAAGGAGCACAGGGAAAAGTTTGATGTCCTTTTGCACCAGGTGCTTTCAGGATACGAAAAAAAGTTCAATGTGAAATATCTGTTGGACTTTTCCATCCAGAAGCCATCCACTGACACCATTGCGGTCAACATGGACAACACCCCTTTTCGACTGCAAGACGGGCGCCTCCTCTTCCGCCCTGGAGGCCATGGTGCATTGATTGAGAATCTTAACGACCTCCAGGCCCACACGGTCTTTATCAAGAATATAGACAATGTGGCCCCTGACCACCTGAAGCCAGAAACCTATAAATGGAAAAAGATCTTGGGAGGGTATCTCCTCAATATCAAGCAAAAGACCCATTCCTTTCTGGAAGCCCTCGCCTCAGGCAAGGGCGGGCCTTCTCTATTTGAGCAGGTGATCGCCTTTATCACCCAAGAACTTTCCAATCCATTGCCTGACCACATCTCTTCTCTAGATGCCGAGGCCTTGGCCGACTATCTATTTGGTCAGCTCAACCGACCAATAAGGGTCTGCGGGATGGTAAAAAATGTTGGAGAGCCTGGCGGAGGGCCTTTTTGGGTAAAAGACAAATCAGGGAAAGTGTCGCGCCAGATAGTGGAAGTGGCCCAGATAAACATGGACGACCCTGACCAGCAGGCCATCTTTGAGCGCTCCACCCATTTTAATCCAGTGGATTTGGTGTGCAGCGTGCGGGACTGGCAGGGCAGGCCCTTTGATCTCCGCCAGTTCGTTGATCCAGATGCGGTCTTTATCAGCAAAAAGTCAAAGGACGGAAAAGAACTAAAGGCCTTGGAACTCCCAGGACTTTGGAACGGCGCCATGGCTCACTGGATCACAGTGTTCGTGGAGGTCCCCCTCATAACCTTCAACCCTGTAAAAACCGTAAATGCCTTATTGAGAAAAGAACATCAGCCAAACATTTGAATCCAGGGGCCACCTGAGACAAAATCCAGGGACAACTTTTGAAATGACAAGCATGGAGC
>JALVMN010000230.1 GCA_027027005.1 Desulfobacterales bacterium
TTCATATGACACAAAGAAGACCTTTGATAGCCGGCAACTGGAAGATGAACTTGACCTTGGACCAAGGCGTGTCACTGGTTAGAGAAGTGGCCGGAGGGATTCAGGGGCTGGAAGGCGTTGACATCCTGGTGTGTCCCCCTTTCACGGCCCTGATCCACATAAGAGGGGCCCTGGAAAACACCCCTATCCATCTTGGTGCCCAAAACATGCACTGGGAATCTTCTGGGGCCTTCACGGGCGAGGTCTCTGGTAACATGCTCCTGGAGGTGGGATGCTCCCACGTGATCTTGGGCCATTCCGAGAGGCGCCTCCTTTTTGGAGAGACCGATGAACTCATAGATCGCAAGGTCTCCTCTGCCACGGATTTGGGCCTCACCCCCATCCTCTGCGTGGGAGAAACTTTGGAGCAGAGGGAAAGTGGTCAGACATTCGAGGTGTTGAGTGACCAACTTGAGGGCTCATTGGACCATGCCCTGAGGGCGGGTTCCCTAGCCCCGGCCTTGATAATCGCCTACGAACCCGTATGGGCCATTGGGACCGGAAAGACGGCTACTCCGGATCAGGCCCAGGAGGCCCATTCCTTTATCCGTCAATGGATCGCCGGTCATTTTGATGAGGGGAGGGCTGAGTCCCTGAGGATCCTATATGGAGGGAGTGTCAAGCCCGAGAACATAGCTTCCCTCATGTCCCAGGATGACATAGACGGAGCCCTGGTGGGGGGGGCCAGCCTGAAGGCCGACTCTTTTTTGGGGATTATTCGCAATTCAAAGCAATAGCTTTTTTGGTGTTGCAAAATCATCTAATTTAGTTAAAATATATCGTGCAGGTGAGTTGATAATAGTGAGGAAATAGCTTGAAGCCAGTACTCATCATAATTCATGTATTTGTATGTGTTACCCTTATCTTGATAGTTCTTTTCCAAAGAGGCAAAGGGGCTGACATGGGGGCTGTGTTTGGTGGCTCCAGCCAGGCCATTTTTGGCACGAGGGGTGCGACCACCTTACTCCATAAGCTCACCACCATCATAGCCATCGTGTTCATGCTTACCTCTCTTGGGCTCTCCATATTCATCTCGAGGGCGCCAAGCAGATCGGTGATGGAAGGGGTAAAGGCGCCTGCGGCCCAAAAGAGTCTCCCGGCCCCTGATAGCCAGGAGAAGTCTGAACCCAGTAAATAGGTTTGGGCGTGCCGAAGTGGTGGAATTTGGTAGACACGCTATCTTGAGGGGGTAGTGGGCTTCGCCCGTGCGGGTTCAAGTCCCGCCTTCGGCACCATTCAATCAATATAAAAAATAAGGGCTCGTGAACTACTCACGAGCCCTTTGTTTTCTGGTGGGCGTGGGAGGGATCGAACC
>JALVMN010000231.1:0-883 GCA_027027005.1 Desulfobacterales bacterium
TAAAAGGGCCCAGATACTGGTCGCGGATATATATGGCGCATTCAAGGGAAGAGGTTGGGGTGAGTTTCATGATATGGCTCGTCTCACCGCCTTTGCAGACTACAAACTCCCCCAGGTGCTGAGGCACCTGGGAGTCCTCGTATACAGACCAGAGCTTGCAGCAAAGGTGGACGCAAAACAACTAATCCCACAGGGAAGCCCCGAAGAGGTGGAGATCCGTGCCCACACAATAATTGCTGTGGAGCGACTCTGCCATGAGCTTGAAAAAATAGGTAAACACATCCGACCTTTTGAATTGGACTGGATCCTTTGGAACATGGGGCAAAAAGACCAGTACAGAAAAAAGCCCTATCACAGAACGGTGACTATCTTCTATTAATCTTCATCCAACTACCATGTTTGGATTCGAGATAAGGGGAATCTTTGGCTCGGCCAGAACCGGCGTCCTGAAAACCTCTCACGGTCTTGTGCTGACCCCTGCCTTTGTTTCGGTGGGCACATTGGCATCTGTAAAGGGCCTCACCCCCCAACACCTGAAGGAGCTTGGAACTCAAATTATCATTGCCAACACCTATCACTTACACCTTCAGCCTGGTGAAGATATCGTGGAAGGGGCTGGCGGGCTCCACAAGTTCATGGGCTGGGACGGTCCCCTCATGACCGATTCAGGGGGTTTCCAGATCTTCAGCCATGGGGCTGGCAAAGAACAGGGGGTAGGAAAAATTGCCTCTATCTTTCCTGAAGAACCCGACAGGGGTGGCCATCTAAGGAAAAAGCCTGGGAGGTCTCTAGTCACCGTTGATGAAGACGGGGTCGATTTTATCTCTCACCTGGATGGGTCACGACACAGGTTCACCCCTGAGAACGTAATCGAGATACAGAC
>JALVMN010000231.1:893-1351 GCA_027027005.1 Desulfobacterales bacterium
CCCACCACTGGGCAGAAAGGGCACTGGAAGCCTTCTCAAAATACGGGAAACCCCATCAGTCCTTGTTTGGTATCGTTCAGGGAGGTGCCTTTGAGGATCTTAGGGAAAGGAGCTCGGAGTTCATCTCCCAACTTGGGTTCAGCGGCTATGCAATCGGGGGGTCTCTGGGCAGATCAAAGCATGACATGCACAATGTGCTTGACTGGACACTGCCCAATCTGCCCCAGCAAAAGCCCAGGCATTTACTTGGCATAGGTGAGGTAGAAGATATCTTTGAGGCAGTCAAGCGAGGTGTGGATACTTTTGATTGTGTTGCCCCTACCCGGATGGCACGAACAGGAACGCTTTTTAGTTGCGGACAGCCCAGGCACAGGCTCCACATACTTAACAGCCGGTTTCGCCGTGACTACTCCCCCGTAGAGCCCGATTGCCCCTGTTATACCTGCCGCAACTTCACC
>JALVMN010000232.1 GCA_027027005.1 Desulfobacterales bacterium
AGGTTGAACAACACTTGCTCAAGCTGTGATCTGTCCCCCTCTATGGGCAAGAGATCCTGGGCGAGATCCAAGTGGATCTCAATCTCCTTTTTGGTCCTGCCGAATGTCTCTGCTGTCTCCCTCACCACCTCGTTAAAGTCTATGGGTTTTACCTCGTACTTGCCTTTGCGGGCGTATCCCAAGAGCTGCCCTGTGAGCTTGGCACCGCTCTGGATCTGGTCTTCTATGGCGCGCAGGCGCTTGTACCAAGGGTGCTGGGGATCCGTCTCGATCAACATCATGGAAATATTGCCCTGGATTCCCATGAGCAAGTTGTTGAAGTCGTGGGCGATGCCGCCGGCCAGGGTGCCTATGGCCTCCATCTTCTGGGCTTGTTGCAGTTGCGCCTGGAGCCTTTTTCTCTCTGAAATATCTCTGATCTGCACGAACATCCCGGCCACCTTGCCCTTGCTGTCCAGATATCGCGATGCGCTGATACTCACATCCAAGACCCTGCCATCCTTTGTGAGCCTCTTGGTCTCAAACCCGTGAAAGGTTCTTCCCTCCTCCAGGATCTCCCTAATTAATTTCATGGTCATCTCTCTTTCGGATTCAGGTAGAAAGGGGACCCTTTTCCCCTTCAACTCCTCGAAGCTCCACCCAAATATCTCTTCAAAGGCCGGACTCAGATATACCACCCTACCTTCTAGGTCATAGATGACCACGGCATCAGCAGAGGATTCCAGGAGTGAGCGATAAAGGTGCTCGGCCCTGGTGGCCCGCTCGTATAATTCCCTGAACTTAGCCTCGCTTTTTTTCAGCCTTTCTTCTGCCTCCAACTTTTCGGTTACATCCTCGTAGGTCAGAAGATGCCTGTCTGCGCCCAGCATTACATACCTGAAACTGATCATCTTATCTTGGCCGTCTTTACATCTGACCTTGAATATCCTCTCCCTTATTTCCCTTTGAGCCTCTTGGGCCCTTTTGTCTCGAGCCCAGGCCTTCTTTACCTTTTCCCTGTATTCGGAATCCGGATACGCCTTTAGGAACCATGTGTCTTTGTCAGGGAGATCTTCAAGGGTATAGCCAAATATCTCTGTAAACATGGAGTTGAAATACTCAAATTTGCCGTCTCCCCTCATGATGGAGATCCCGAACGGGGCGTCCTCTGCCAGGCGCCTGAAACGCTCCCTCGATTCAGTCAGAGACCTGAGCGCCTCAACCCTCTTGCTGTCAAAGCTTATGGCCGCCCTGATCACAAACACAAGAAGCCCGCCTGCTATCACGAGGATGCCCACGCTCATGTAGGTCAATTTTCGCATGAGAGCTGAGATCTGCGCCTTTACATCCTCGATGTATATGCCGGTTCCTATGATCCAGTTCCACGGTTCAAACTTTTTGACGTATGAAAGTTTTGGGACAATCTTGTAAGGGTCATCCTTCCACTGCCACATGTAATCCACAAAGCCTTCGCCTTGGCTCTGTATCACCTTAATGAATTCCCGTACCAGATATTTTCCGTTGACGTCTTGGAGGTCTATTATGTTCTTACCTTCCAGGTCCAATCGATACGGGTGCATCACCATGTTCCCTTCAAGATCATTGACCCAGAAGTAGTCCTTCATCTCAGGGCCGTATCGGAGCCTCCTTAGAAACTCCAACGATTCCTTTTGCGCCTCTTTCAGATGGAGATCCCCACTTCTCACCCTTGACTGGTATCTGTTGAGCTCATGGATGGCCAGGTTCACCATCTCCTTGAGCATTTCCTTCTTATTGTTCATTATCTGTTCCTGCATGGAAGGAAACACGAAACCAAAGATCACCAGGAAGAATAGTGCGAGAGACAAAACCGTTGGAACCACTATCTTCAAGTGGTCTTTCTTCTCCACTTTGAACCTTGAATCCTTCATGCCCTAAGCCTCGCACCCCTTGTATCAAAAAGATTTTTTCAGGAAATGAGGGCAGGATAAAACCTTATTTATGAATCGGCTGAAGGAAGGAAAAACAAAAGCCTGAAAAAGAAATTTGTGTTAATGTGTCGCCTCGCAATACCCCTTACTCATTGTCATGAGAGGAGGACTGAGCTTGGGCATCGTACCCCGTCACGAAATAGAGCAAAGAATCGTCTCGTTTCAGAAGAAGTTACAGGGACAAGACATAGATGCCGCCTTGATTATCCAGCGGGCGGACCTTTTTTATCTTACAGGCTCTGCCCAAAACGCATACTTATTTGTGCCAGCCGTGGGCCCGCCCCTTCTATTGGTTAGAAAATATTACCCAGTGGCAATAGATCACTCACCACTGGCCCACATCGTGGAGATACAGAGCGCAAAAGAGATTCCTGAAAAGATAGCCTCTCTTCAACCAAGGGCATGGAAGCGCCTGGGACTGGAGCTGGATGTGCTCCCTGTCCGTGAATTGGAGTTTTATTCCGCGCTGTTCCCAGGTGCTCAGGTGGTGGATATTTCGGCCTTGTTACACTCGGTGAGAATGATCAAGTCTCAATGGGAAATTAATAAATTGGCCCAGCTTGAAGACAAATGCCGCCAGACATTCCAGCACGCCGGGGAATTGGTGGGCAAGGGGTTTGAAGGTATGTCCCTTTTGTCCAATATCGAGCTTTTCATGCGCTGGCATCATCATCAGGGCATGATACGGACCCGGGGATTCAGGGAAAAGGCCCAAGCCGTATTAATCCTTGATGTGCAAGGCCACCCTTCTGCCTTTTTAGTGCAACTGATCTGGGTCTTCCAAGGATATCACTTCACAGGAACAAAGGTATTTTCCACTTCAGACAGGGTCCCTGCCTTGCTCAAAGATTTGATCCAAATTCACCGGGAGCTGAAGCACCGAATAAGACCTGGCACTACCTGGGAGGGTTTGAGGGATTGGCTTACTGAATCTGCAAAAGCTTTTGAACTGGTGGGCCATGGCATAGGTATTGAACTCAGGGAGCCCCCCCTTGCTGGCATCGAGGACAATCGCACTTTTCTTCCAGGAATGGTATTGGCAGTGGGAGTGAGAGCAAAATCTGGTCCCAATAAAAGGGCATGCTTGATGGATACAGGTATAGTTAGAAAAGGAGGGTTTGCTTCGCTTGGTTCGTCTGGTGCAGACTAGTTTCTTGTAATATGGGATTCCCTAGGAAAGTGGGGGTGAAAGGACCTTCAAAAGATATTTAAGCTCTAATTTAATTTCATTTAATAACTTATTGACATCACTGGTTCTTCTTTTTCTTTGTTCCTTCAGCTTCTTTCTCGCACCTTCAATGGTCATCTTTTCTTCGTAGAGGAGCCGCTTGATTTCCAGGATTAGTTCCAGGTCCTTCCGCTCATAGGTGCGCTGGCGGGAGTCAGCCCTCTTGGGCCTGATCTGGGGAAACTCGGTCTCCCAGTACCTTAGCACATAGGGCCTGACGCCCACAATCCTGCTGGCCTCCCCTATCCGGAAGTAGCGTTTGTCAGTGGGAATCTCAGCCATTCCAGACTATCCCTCCCTGAGTCGGCCTCCTGTTCTCCTCTCTATAGCCTTTATAATGCTCTCGTGCAACCTGTTAACGAATTCTCCCTCCAGGGTGCCCTCGTGCGACCTGTAGCAGACCCTGAATGCAAGGGCCTTTTCATTTGGAGCCAACTTCCCTCCTTCGTAAAGGTCGAATATGTCCACCCACTCCACCAGTTCTCCGCCTACATCCCTGATTACCTCTATCACCTTGGCGCTTTCCACCTCTTTTGAAAGGACCAGGGACATGTCTCGATAAACAGCAGGATATTTGGGTAACTGCTTGAACCGCCTGGACTCCGGGAGCACCTCCAGGAGGGCGGCTATGTCCAGCTCCAGTAAATAGGTCTCTTTCTCTTCTATCTCATAGGCATTGAGCAGATCCAAAGAGACCTTTCCCATGTCTCCAATGGGGTGTGTACCGGAAAGGATGCGGGCAGATATGTCATATTGGTAGAAGGGATGGTCTATTCCCTTAACGACCCGGAAAGAGGGGATACCGAGGCTTTCCAGGAGCACCTCGACAGTGCCCTTGAGGTCATAAAAATCCACATGTCTTTCCTTTTCAAACCATGTCTTGGGCCTGTGGAGGCCTGAGATGCAGGCGGCCATGGAATATCTTTCATCGGGCAGCTCGCCCTGGGTCTTGAAAAAGGTCTTGCCCCACTCAAAGATCTTAATCCCTTGCTCGCCTCTGGCCAGATTGTTCTTCACCGTGTTCAAGAGCCCTGGCACCAGTGATGTCCGCATTACAGATTGCTCCCTAGTGAGAGGATTCAGTATCTTAACAAGGAGATCTGACCTGTTTGTGTTGAGACCTACCTCGGCATCCGGTGAGATAAAGCTATAGGTTATCACCTCTGTAAAACCCATGCCCACCATTATCTCACGCACCTGATCCCTCAGGAGGTCCTCTCTTGCCTCTCCTGCCTCTGATGACCTTATACTGGGAGTGGTCACAGGGATCTTCTGGTAGCCTGCCATCCTGGCAACCTCTTCTATGAGGTCTGCCTCTCTCTGGATATCCACCCGGTAAGAGGGAGGGACCACTTGATAAACACCCCTCCGCTGTTCACTGACTTCCATGCCCAGGCCCTCTAGCCTGGCCTTGATATTCCTTCCAGAAAGCCTTGTGCCCAAGATCTTGTTCACCCTGGAGGTTCGAAGCTGAATCTTTGGAGGCACAAATTTCTTTGGGTAAACATCGATTATGCCCCTGGCAGCGGTTCCTCCTGCCAGCTCCAGGATCAGGGCGGCTGCCCTGTCCATGGCCCTTGTAACCCCCTCGATGTTTATTCCGCGCTCAAACCTGTAGGAAGACTCGGTGGAAAGCCCCAAGGACCTGGCACCCCTCCGAATGGTAACAGGATCAAAGTAGGCGCTTTCCAACAACACCGCCTCTGTCCCTTGGTAGATCTCAGAGTTGAGGCCTCCCATGATGCCTGCAAGGGCCACTGGACGCTCACCATCCCAGATGAGGAGCACATGACTTCCCAGCCGATGGGTCTGGCCGTCCAGTGTGGTAAAGGTCATCCCCTCCTCAGCCCTCTTGACCACTATCCTCTGCTCCCTGAGTCGGTGGAGATCAAAGGCATGGAGGGGCTGGCCCATCTCCAGGAGCACATAGTTGGTTACATCCACCACATTGTTAATGCCCCTGATACCACAGAGGTGAAGCCTGTATCTCAGCCAGAAAGGCGATGGCCCGAGACTTACCCCCTGGATGACGCGGGCAGCATACCTGGGGCATCCCTGTGAATCCAGCACCGTGACACTGGTGAGCGTATGGATTGGAGGGCCCTCTTCGGCCACCCGGATTTGTGGAAAAAAAACCTGCCCTTTGGTGATGGAGGCCACCTCTCTTGCAACACCGATTAAGGAAGCGCAATCAGGCCTGTTGGGGGTGAGCCCGATCTCAAACACCCAGTCAGCGAGGGGGATGACCTCCTCCAGAGGAGTGCCGGGAGGGGTGTCTTGGGGGAGTTCCATTATCCCTGAATGATCATCGGTGAGGCCCAGCTCGTCTTCTGCAAGCAACATCCCCTCTGAAAGGATTCCCCTTATCTCCTGGACAGTTACCTCCTGGCCTCCAGCTATCCGAGCCCCTGGCGGTGCCCAAGGGGCAATGACACCTCTGGTGGCATTGGGCGCTCCGCAGACTACAGACACGAGCCCCTTACCCGTCTCAACACGGCAGATCTTCAGGTGGCTGGCGGTGGGATGGGGTTCCACTTCCAGGATCTTGGCTGCCACCACGCCCTGGAAGTTGTCACCCACGCGCTCGAGCCCCTCCACCTCCAGGCCTGCCATGGTCAAAAGCTCGGCCAGGCGCTGAGGCGAGCATTTTATTTTTACGAATTCCTTGAGCCAGTTAAGGGTGACTTTCATTCACACAATCCCTGATGGGTCAAAAGGTCTTACCTGCCTGAGTGCGTTTGGCGGCAGGGAAGCGCCTAGAATTGTCTTAGAAATCTCATGTCATTCTTGTAGAAGAGCTGGATATCGTCTATCCCGAACTTGAGCATGGCGATCCTCTCGATACCCATTCCAAAGGCAAATCCTGAAAACTCCTCAGGGTCGTAATCCACAAAGCCGAACACTTCAGGATCCACCATTCCTGCCCCCAAAATCTCCAGCCATCCCGTCTGGGAGCAGGTCCTACATCCCTTTCCATCGCAAATCACACAGCGTATGTCCACCTCTGCGCTCGGCTCGGTAAAAGGGAAAAAGCTGGGTCGAAATCTCACTCCAGTATCAGGGCCGAACATCTGGTGCACAAAGCTGATGAGGGTCCCTTTGAGGTCAGAAAAACTCACGTCCCTGTCCACCAGCAACCCTTCTACCTGGTGGAACATGGGGGTGTGGGAAACATCAGAGTCTCGCCTATAGACCTTGCCAGGCGCTATGATGGCGACCGGGGGTCGCCGGCGCTCCATGACCCTTATTTGAATGGGAGAGGTGTGGGTCCTCAGGACCACGTTGTCCGAAATATAAAAGGTGTCCTGCATGTCTCGGGCAGGATGGTCTTTGGGTATGTTTAGTGCCTCAAAGTTATAGTAGTCCAGCTCCACATCAGGGCCTTTTGCCACCTGGAATCCCATGTTCTTGAAGATCCGGCACACCCCCAACAGGGTCTGGGTGAGGGGATGGAGATGGCCTCTCAAGGGGCGCCTGCCAGGGAGCGTAACATCAATTACGAATCTTTCGCCGCTCTCTTCTTGTGTAGCAAGTCTTTCCCGTTTTTCCTGGAACAGGGCGGTGAGCCTCTGTTTTACAGAATTGGCCAGCCTTCCCGCCTCAGGGCGCTCCTGAGGAGGTAACGTGCCCAGCTTTTTCATGAAGCCCGTGAGAAGACCTTTCTTGCCTAGATACTTGATGCGAAACTGCTCCAGGCTTTTGAGATCTCCTGCGGCCTCAAGCTCGCTCAGAGCCTGCTCCTCCAGTTGCACAAGTTGCTCTCGCATCTCTCTTCTTATTGCTCACCCCGCAGACTCTCTGGGAGTCGAGATCCAAAGGGGGATAATGTGGTTTCTACGGCTGGACCACGGAAGCCAGCTGGGAGAAGGCCACAGGGTCTCTTACAGCCATGTCGGCCAGTATCTTGCGGTCGAGGGTGATGCCTGCCTTTCGAAGTCCACCCATGAACTTACTGTAACTGAGGCCGTGTTGACGGGCGGCTGCGTTTATCCTGATGATCCACAGCTTCCTGAAATCCCGCTTTCGCTGTTTCCTGTCTCTGTAGGCATACATGCCTGCACGCATGACGGCCACATTGGCCACCCTAAAGGCCTTGCTCCTGGCCCCCCTGTAACCCTTGGCAGCCTTTAAGACCTTTTTTCGCCTTCTTCTTGCCTTGAATCCTCTCTTGACGCGTGGCATCTCTAAAACCTCGTTTCAGGTATTTTCATTGTTTCGGGCTTAGCGGTAAGGCAGCAGTCTCGCCACATGCCTAACATTGGCATCATCCACCAGTGTTGCCTTACGCAGGTTTCTTTTTCGCTTGGAATTTTTCTTGGTAAGTATATGGTTTGCATAGGCCTTGCGCCTTGCGATCTTCCCAGAACCTGTGATCTTGAAGCGTTTGGCAGCCCCCCTGTGGGTCTTCAATTTAGGCATTTTCTCCTCCCTCAACAAACGACAACAGGGGCCTGATTCCCCTCAGGCCCCATGGCATTGATTAATTTCCGCCTTATATTATCATGACTTGGGAACGATGACCATGCTCACGGTATTTCGGGCCTCCTGTTTGGGGGCCTGTTCCACGGTGCCTTTATCGGCCACCTCCTGGGCCACCCTGTCAAGCAACCGGTAGCCCGCCTCCATATAGGCCATCTCCCTTCCCCTGAACATCACCGTCACCTTCACCCGGTGTTTCTTGTCCAGGAATTTTAATATATTTCTTATTTTGAAGGCCAGGTCATGTTCTTCGGTATTGGGCCTGACTTTGACCTCCTTCATCTGAAAGGCCCTGGCCTTTTTCCGTGCCTCCTGAATCTTCTTGCTGGCCTGATACTTGAATTTGCCAAAATCCATTATCCGGCAAACAGGCGGATCCGACTTGGGTGATACCTCCACCAGATCCAACCCTTGGTCCCGTGCTACCCTCAGGGCCTCTTGGACCGGTAAGATTCCCAACTGCTTTCCGTCAACCGAGATCAACCTCACCATCCTTGCCCTGATCTGCTCATTGACCCTAACGTCAGCGTGCTTCTTGGCTATGGCTTACCTCCTTTGCTCAATTTCTTCCTTTATGACCCCGAGAAATTCTCCAATCTCCATGAGCTGCAAGTTCTTGCCGCTGAGCAGCCTGGGGGTCAATCCCTTGGCCTCAACCTCCTTGTCCCCCACGATGAGCATGTAAGGGATCTTCATGACCTGGGCCTCTCTCACCTTGAAACCCAGTTTCTCGTTCCTGAAGTCCGCCTTCACCCTTATACTTTCTTTCTTCAGGGCCTCGTAAATCTCTTGTCCGTGTGGGATGTGCCTGTCTGCCACTGTCAGCACTATGGCTTGCACAGGGGCCAGCCAGGTGGGGAACGCCCCTGCATAGTGTTCTATCAATACCCCTATAAACCTCTCAATGGCGCCCAGGATGACCCTGTGGATCATCGCAGGTCTCTTGCGCTCACCGTCTTTATCCACATAATAGAGGTCAAATCTCTCTGGCAAGGTGAAATCACACTGTATGGTGGCACACTGCCATCGCCTGCCCAGGGCATCTTTCAGTTTCACATCTATCTTTGGCCCGTAGAATGCCCCGTCCCCCTCGTTTATCTCGTAAGGCAGTCCTGCCTGATCCATGGCCTCTTTAAGGGCATTGGTGGCGAGCTCCCAGTCCTCATCCGAGCCTATGGATTTTTCAGGCCTTGTGCTCAACTCCAGTTCATAGTCGAATCCGAAGACCCCCATCACATCTTCAACAAAGTCCAACACCCCTTTGATCTCTTGGTTCAGTTGGTCGGGCCTGCATATGATGTGTGCATCATCCTGGGTGAATTCCCGCACCCTCAAGAGACCGTGAAGCACCCCTGACCTCTCGTGACGGTGGACCGTGCCCAGTTCAAAGTACCTCTTGGGCAGATCCCTGTAACTCCTTATCTTTGACTTGTAGATGAGCATGTGGGCCACGCAGTTCATGGGCTTGATCCCGTATGATTGCTCATCAATCGTGGTAAAGTACATGTGTTCACGATAATTGTCGAAATGGCCCGACTTCTTCCACAGCTCGGTTTTCAAGAGCTGAGGTCCTCGCACCACCTCATAGCCCCGCCTCAGGTGCTCCCGAACCTCAAAGTCCTCCAGGATCCAGCGCAGCATTGCGCCGTTGGGATGCCAGACCACCAGCCCTGCACCTATCTCATCATAAGTGCTGAAAAGCTCCAACTGGGCCCCCAGCCTTACGTGGCTGCGCTTCTTAGCCTCTTCCAGCCGGTGGAGATACTGCTTTAGCTGCTTGCGGTCAGGAAAGGCAGTGCCGTAAATACGGCTCAGCATGGCCCTCCTTTCATCCCCTCGCCAGTAAGCACCGGCAACCTTGGTGAGCTTGAAGGCCTTGATGGCCTTTGTGGAAGGGACGTGGGGGCCTCTGCACAGGTCCACGAATTCCTTGTTCCTGTAAACAGTCACCCTGTCCTCTTCCAGCTCTTCCAATATCTCCACCTTGTAATCTTCACCAAGGCCCCTGAAAAGCTCTATGGCCTCCTCCCTGCTCATCTCTTCTCTCACAAAGGGAATGTCGGCCTTCACGATCTCTGCCATCTTCTCTTCTATCTTGGGGAGGTCCTCTTTCTTGAACGGACGCACATAGTCAAAGTCGTAATAAAAGCCCTCTTCTATGGCAGGACCGATGGTGACCTTGGCCTCTGGAAACAGCTCTTTTACGGCCATGGCCATCACATGGGAGGTGCTGTGCCTCAAGATCTCAAGCCCCTCTTGGCTGTCCACAAATATGGGTTCTATCTCTGTGCCAGGGTCCACTGGCAGGGACAAGTCCTGGAGACAGCCGTTTATCCTGACGGCCACCACGCGATCCAGGCCTTTTATTCGGCGACTTTCCAGGACCTCGAGGGCAGAGATCGGTTGGTGTTCTGTTATTTCTTGGGCCATCTTATCTTTCCAAAAAAATGTTTCTTTAGGTTCAACTAAAAATGAGGCATCTGAAAATAGGCATGTCTACTGTTCAGATGCCTCATGAAACTAAAGAAATAGGTTTTCAGACACAAGTTATAACTCGTAATTTCTCCGTGATGAGATTAATCTTGGTTTAGCTTACCCAAGAGAGGTCTTCCACAAGTCAAAAAGCATGAGTTTTATAAACCATAACCCAAAGAAATGCAAGAAAAAAGTAGGAAAAAAGGCCAGCCTCTCGACTGGCCTTCCCGCTTATTTCTTTTAGGATGGTAGGCACGACGAGATTTGAACTCGTGACCCCTACCGTGTCAGGGTAGTGCTCTCCCCCTGAGCTACGTGCCTACGCATATTTGAAATTAGCAACCATGCCGCCACCTGTCAACCCCTATGTGGGCGCTGAATCACCACCCCGAGGCGCCTCTTCAGACATTATCCCAAACCAGTAGTGCATATAGTGAAGCCCTGATACCACGGTGAAAAGCCCTGTAATCCAAAATAGGGGTGTGAGGAGGTGAACCACAGAGGGCAGCAGGTCTCGGGCCAATACCACAAACACGGTGAGGAGTTGAAGGCAGGTGGTCAGCTTGCTCAAGATGGAGGGGTTTGCTGTGAAGCTGTGGCGGGTCAGGAATACGATGAGCACCCCCAGCAATATCATCACATCCCTGCTTATGACCAGGACCGTAAGCCACACCGGAACAAACTTTTTCCATCCCAGGACCACAAAGCTTGCCACCAGCAGGAGCTTGTCTGCCAAAGGGTCGAGGTAGGAGCCCAACCTGCTCTTCTGATTAAAGAGCCTTGCAACCATGCCGTCTGCCCCATCGCTCACCCCGGCGATGACAAAGATCACCAAGGCAGCAGCCAGATTCTCATTTATCAGGTAAATGATAAAGATGGGGGCCAGGATAATCCTCAGGGCAGTTATGAGGTTGGGTATGGTTATAGTCCTTCGCATTGAAAACAGATTAGAGAGGCACCTCAAAAGATTGGCGTCAGGGGCCCAGGTGAAATGTGACATCCTGGGCGTTTTGTTCCACCCGCACCACATGGAGAGGGAGCAGTTCATGGCCCATCACAGCGGCCACAAAGGTATCCACCCTTCCCTTGAACTTTACCTTCAAAGAAACATACCCCCTCCCCAGACGACTCTGCTTCACCTCGCTGACTCCTGGAATCTGGGTTCTGAGGAATTCCAAGAATTTGCGATAGTCAATGTAATTTCTTAACCCCTGAAGGTTCACTTGGATACCTTGTAAGGCTTTCCGCATGGGTTCAAGGTTTCTTTCAATACATGCCCCTAGTCTGCTGGTGAGCCTTCGAATTATTTCCTCCAAAAAACCCACCAGTTTTTCCGGGTCCATGTCTGGATCCAGGAATTGGGCCTGGGACCCATCACAGATCACTTTTCCGTGGCGGAGGCTGTATGCCTTAAGGGTCACCACTGCTTCCTGGCCCCTATAAAGCATGCTTTTGCCATAGATGACCAGGTCGGCTGAAAAAAGTTCACCCCACCTGTGGACAGCATCCCTTTTCAGCTCCACAGCCCTCAAGGCAGGGGCAAACTCTGTGTCAGGCATTTGGGAGATCCTGTTTACTACCCTGTATCCGAGGTCTTGAAACACGGTGATCAAGGCAAGTTCGGTGGCAGTGAGGGCAGGTGAGGTGCCAGGCTCCTTCCACCAGCACGAAACCAAGCCGTCCCTGTCTTCCAGTACCATGAACAGGACCTTGATGGTGGGCCCTTCCTGCTGAAGGAGGCCGGTTTGTTCCAGGATGCGTTCGGCCACTTCCTGGTTGATCTTGACCTTTACAAGAACCAGGTAGGTGTCTTCCAGGCTGGTTTCACCGAGGACATGAAAGTTTTCCACCAGCTTGCTCGCCCCTGGAAAGAGGTCTTGGGCAATCCTTTCCAGGTTCTGGGCCACTGGATCAGGGCTCAAACGCGATACGATAAAGTCCTCCACTGCCTTCCTCAGTGCCCTTGAAATGGCATGCGTTTTGGCCGCAGCCAAGTTTTCATCCCTTATCTTCGCCTCGCCAAAGGAGTAGTAAAATCCCCTGCCGCCCTGGGCCTCGGCAGTGTGGGGGTCGACTAGATCGCCCCAAACGAATGAAAAAATCAGCAAAAGGACGGCCCCAAAAAAAGAATTCTTAAGCCATCGGCCCTGCCAACCTGCTGGAATCATCTGTCCTTGTGCCTTTCTGAAAGGAGCCATGAAAGAGGGTTTCTCCCGGATTGTCATCTGATCAGCTTGGTCTTTCTTTATTCCACCACAAATATCAACCTGCAGTAGTGAAGGAGCCTCAGGTTAAGGGGGTCGTCCAGGACCTTTCTGGCATCTGCCTTGCTGATTACGGCAGTAGTCCTGTCTTCCGGAGCGGTCCTGATGGCCTTGAGCACCAATGGCTTCTTTCCTGCCCTGCCAATGCCTTGGGCCTCTTTGAGACCCCGCACATATATTGCAATCCCACCTTTGGTGGCATAGTCCCGGCTCACAAGGGCAGAGCCAAAGACCATGTTCCCATCCTCGCCCACCACCCTGGGGACAAGGCTTGGCAGTAACCCCAAGCCCCTGCAGTCTATGATCAGACCTGTGTAGCCATTTGATTTGCTGGGCTTTTCCGCGCGGGGTTGTTTGACAGGACGAATCACCTTGATGTCGGGTGGAAGGAGTGTATCAAGGAAGGAGGGTGAGAATTTCATGGCCACTGTTGCCTCCACATGGCCATCGGGCCTGAACAAGACCTCCACCACTTCTGCTGCGCGCACAAATCCCCTAACCTTTGCCTCC
>JALVMN010000233.1 GCA_027027005.1 Desulfobacterales bacterium
CCTTTCTGCTGAACGGGACCTTCTGGCAGATCGTTCAGGTGATGATCTTTGCAGTATGCGCCATTATTGCATTCGTGGCCTGCATGGAGCGTTTTTTCCTGATTCGTATGACATGGTTTGAGACAATACTCTGGACCATTTCAGCGCTCATGCTCGTGTGGAATAACACAGGAGTAAACTACGCAGGATTGCTCCTGTTTGCATCTCTGATACTTTTCCAGGTGTTCCAGAAAAAACGAGTGGGCTCTCCAGCTCACATCCCATCCTGAGCCTTATCCCTCGCTGTGAGGAGATGATCACTCCCCCTTCCCTTCTCAGGTCCGCTCTCTATGCCAGATTTGTTTTTGTCCATTATGCCGTTCTGACAATTAGATTGCTCTAAGGGCTTTCTCGCATCCAGTTCGCCAATTGCAAAATCCTCCTTAAACAAGAGTTAGAAAGAGTTTTTGGTGGTCCAATGGTATGTTGGAAAATAGAGATTGACTTATTATGAGCATATGCTTATAATAATTTTTAAGAGAGCATAAAGGTTGAGGAGAAAAATTGGTAAGGCCCCATTGCCCGAGAATCGTTTCAGGATTGCCTGCCAAGAGGTACTTCAAACCTATTGGAGTGCCTCGGCGGGAGTTATGCGAGGTGGTTCTCAGCGTGGATGAATACGAAGCCATCAGATTGGCGGATGGGGAAGGGCTCTACCATGAACAGGCGGCGGCTCTGATGAATATCTCACGCCCTACATTCGGGAGGATACTTCAGTCTGCCCGCCGGAAAATAGCAGAGGCGTTGGTAAACGGAAAAGCCATACGAATTGAAGGGGGTGTGATAGAGGTGGCTGATATGAGAAGGTTCCAATGTGACCGGTGCGGCCGTAGTTGGGAGGTTCCTCACGGAGGGGGCCGCCCTGAGGAATGCCCATATTGTCACGGCCTTGAGATACATCGGGCTCATGACTTGGCCTCTACCACGAGGGGACGGAGGCGTTGCGGGCATGGAGGAGGGAGAAGGCGATGCCGGGAATAGCTCAGAGGAGATACGGCCCAAGGGGCAACTGCATTTGCCCCAAGTGCGGCCACAAAAAACCCCATGAGCGGGGACTACCTTGTCAACGGGAACGCTGCCCTCAATGTGACGCAAGGATGGTCAGAGAGGGCAGCGAGCATCATCGACGTATTGTCGAAGCTCGACAAAAGGGCAAGTAAGATAAGGTGGAAGGAGGTGCATGATGATGTATCGCTACGGGTATGCTTACGGGCACGGTGGAGGCCATGGTCGCGGCAGGAGAGGACCCGCAGGTCGGTGGGGACGGTTTCCTGTTGATGGACCTAAAGGATATCGCTATGTGGGGCCCTGCAGGTGTGGTTTTGGCCCTCATGCCTATTATCAGGATGAACAGGGAAGGATTTATCCTGCTGGTCATATTTATGGGTGGGGCTGGGGAACGCCGCCTCCGCCCGTCAGCGAAAAGGAAGACATCCAACGGGAGTTGGACCGCCTAAGACATGAGAAGGAAGAACTGGAACTACGGATTCGAGAGCTTGAAGAGAAGTTGGAAAAGAAGTCCTAATTGGTAAATGCCCAAGATATCTATGACCCTGGGGTGGATGGCGTGGCGGTGAGGCGGCGGCGCTCCTCGTCCCGGATCTCCCTTCTCAAGAGCTTTCCCACCTTTGACTTGGGCAGCATGTCACGGAATTCAATATAGCTGGGCACCTTGTAAGGGGCAAGGCGCTCACGGCACCAGCGGATCAGATCCGCCCCGCTGACCCCCCTTGCGTCTTCTTTGAGCACCACAATGGCCTTTATTCTTTCGCCCACCTTGGGGTCAGGCACCCCCACCACACAGGCCCCTATCACCGTGGGATGGTCCTGGAGCACCGCTTCCACCTCTGAGGCAGAGACCCTGTAGGCCTTGTGCTTGATGATATCTGCGGAGCGCTCCACATAGACCAGTTCACCGTCAGGGTCCTGGCGCAGAAAGTCCCCCATCCGGTAATAAACCTTGCCGTTTAGCTTCACATAGGAGCGCTTGGTCTCCTCGGGCTTGTTCCAGTATTCTTTTACGGTATAAGGAGAGGTGACCAGAAGCTCCCCCACCTGGCCCGGGGGAAGTGGTTCAAGGGTTTCGGGGTCAACCACGAGGCACTCCCTGCTTTTGAGCGGCAGTCCTATGGAAGATGGCCTTGGCTCGCGGTTCAGCCGACTGTAGGTAACATGCCCTGCCTCGGTGGAGCCATAAACCTGGTATATGGGTATCCCGAACCTTTCGCGCCACCGGTTGAAGACCTCGGCGGGAAGCACATCACCTCCACAGTAACAGTAGCGAAGGGAGCTAAGGTCATAGCGCTCAAGCCTGTCGTTTTCAAGGATCATGCGGTAGAGGGCCGGGACCCCCAGAAACCATCGAACTCGATACTTCTGGATGCTCTCAAGGATGGCATCCACCAATGGGGTGGGCATGAGCACCACGGTATTGCCCTTGTTTAGGGCCACTGCCATACAGAGCCCAAGGGCCATGATGTGAAACAAAGGATTTACGGCTATGTAAACATCCTTTCCTTCCTGGAGATGGCCTGCAAATACGTCGTCTGTTATGTCATTCACGTATGAGGTCATGCTGATGTGGGTGCCGGGGACCCCTTTAGGCATCCCGGTGGTGCCGCCCGTATAGAGGATGTATGAAAGGTCACGCGTGGGTTCAATGGGTACACTTTCCCCCAGGGCGCGAGTCTTCAACAGCGTCTTGAACCGATGCACATGCGGGGCTCGCGTCACCTTGCCCGTTGGCACCCGGTCGAACAGCCAGCCAACGGCCCTTTTCCATACAGGCAAGAGATCTGCCAGGTTAGTGACAATGACCTGTTCTAAGGGGGTCTTATCAAACACCTCTTCCACATAACAATAGTTGGTGTCCAGGCAGATAATGGTCCTGGCGCCAGAGTCGTTTAACAGATACTCGATCTCAAAGGAGGTGTATATGGGAGAGACCGGCACAATGACAGCCCCTATCCTCTGAATTCCGAGGAATGCAATCAACCATTGAACCGAGTTGGATAAATAAACCATCACCCTGTCACCCTTTTTGACGCCCAGGTTCAGCAATGATGCGGCAAAGCGGTGGCTCATCTCCCTTAGCCATTGATATGAGTATCGCTGGCCAAGGAAGATCACGGCGGTGTTAGCCGGATACTTGGCTGCCATTTGGTCAAATCTAGTAAATGTGGACTCTTTTTCCAGTGGAAGTTGATTCATGGCAATACCGTCAAACTCATACACCAAAGTAGGCTGATCTTACATCAGGGTTGTCCAACATCTCTTCCCTGGTGCCTTCCAGCACCGATGCCCCGTTTTCCAGGATAAATGCATAATCCACAATAGGAAGCACCGGTCTTGCATACTGCTCTGTAACAATGATTGATATCTGTCTGTAGTCCCTTATTTGCCTGGTGGCCTTTACAAGGGTTGCCTGCATAAGGGGGCTTAGGCCCAGCAGGGGTTCGTCCAGGAGCAGGATCTTTGGCTGGGCCATGAGGGCCCTTCCGATGGCAAGCATCTGCTGCTCTCCACCACTCAGGAACCCGCCTGTGCGTTTCTTGAGCCGTGCCAGGGGCGGAAATATCTCAAACACATATTTCAGGGTCTCCCTGGCCTGGGAAGGGGTGGCAAGATAGGCGCCAATTCTCAGGTTTTCCAGCACCGTGCTTTCAACAAATATGCGCCTTCGCTCGGGGCAGAGTATAATACCCATTCGGGCCCGTTTGCTGGGCTTTAAATGAGTTATGCTTTCCCCATTGAACAGGACGTCTCCCAGCACAGTAATCCTTTCGCCTCCTGCCATCTCCTCCTTCTTGCGGATATCCTCCATGATGCCCGAAAGTGTGTACATGAGGGTGGACTTGCCCGCGCTGTTGGCCCCAAAAACCCCCACAATCTCAGATGCCTTGCACCTTATGCTCACGTTGTTGAGGGCGAGCATGTTTTCGTAAAATACCATAAGGCCCCTTGCCTCAAGCATGCTCCATTACCTCCTCCACCTCCTCAGAGCCAAAGTAGGCCTCTTTTACCTTGGGATCTGCCATCACCTCTTCAGGGGTGCCCTCGGTGAGCTTCTGGCCGAAATTGAGGACCATCACCCTGTTGGAGACCCTGAAGAGTTCCCTCAGCCTGTGCTCGATCATTATGAGGGTGATGCCGTCCATCTGGAGCCTTTCGATCAAGGGAGTGATTCCTGCGATCTCACTCATGCTGAGGCCGGAGAAGACCTCGTCACAGATTATCATCTCGGGCTTGAGGGCCAGGCATCTGGCCAACTCCAAGCGCTTCAGATATCCGGTGGGCAATGTGGAGGCAAGCTTGTATGGCACAAAGGAGTCTCTTTCAAATCCTATCTCTTCCAGGATGTCGATGCTCACGGTG
>JALVMN010000234.1 GCA_027027005.1 Desulfobacterales bacterium
CCTGGCCATTTGAGCAGCAAAGCGGGTCTTGGTCCATTGCACTGATGAGCAGGCACTCCACCTTTGGCCATACGGCAGGGATATTGGAGATTCGGCTTAGGGCATCAAAGCCTGCCTGCATGATAAGTGTGCGAAGCTCAAAGGGTTTGAACTTTGAAAAATCTTCAACAGGCTCCAATGGGGTTTCATAAGAGTCTTGCCCGGCAGTCCTTATGGTGATTGCCAGATCCTCCCTGCGCCCCAGTCCGGGCAAGGTGAAGATTTCTTCCACCTGGCCTGTCACAGTGGAAATGAAGACCGTGTCTTTCTTCTTAGCAAGGTTTTGGCCGGTCTTGACATCCTCTCCCATGCTCACCTTGAGGGCTGAGGGAGGCTTTCCCGGCCACAGGATGGTTACCTTTTCAGGAAGGGGGATCTCTTCTACAGGAGAGGTGATTTCCGTGTAGGAAATCTTTGGAGGAATTATCCCAAAAAATGATCTCACATCCACTTTTCAACCCGGCTCCTTTTCAGGCCTTATTTTTGATGACAGGTGCTGCAATCTTCTCCTTCGTGGCACTCGGCACAGTTTGCACCAATGTGTCTCTTGTGATTTTCATCATCCGATCCAGGGATCCGGGAGGCGAGTTCATAGTGGCAGGCCCTGCAGCTCTTGCTCTTTTTGAGCGGCTCCATGCCCTCGCCGCCCTTGAATTCATGGTGGCAGGTAAGGCAAGGCTCTCCCACATCTTCACCGAGGTGCAATTTGTGATTGAATTTTACCCGCCCCTCTTTGGTCTCAAACTGAACGCTATCGGGCAGAAGTGGTCTCACCAGTCCTGATTCCCGGAATGCCAGGCCTCTTCGGAGGTGGCAACTCTCACAGGAGACATCCATTTCGTACTCTTTGTGGCACTCAATGCATCCAGCGCCTATGAACCTCTTGTGGGTCTGATCATCACTTTCCATCTCACTGGCCTCTCCCCAGTAATGGCAGGAACGGCAATTCATCTCTACCTGGCCGGGTTTCATCCCTTCCTGGAGGTCGTGATGACAGGCAGAGCACTGTGCCAAAGAGGTATGGTAGCGGTGCGGAAAGAGGACATCACCTGCCTGGGCTTCGAACCAGACTTTTTTGGGTGGGACGGCCTCGCGGGGAATGGCATAACCAAGGACGGCTCCCACTACACAGACACAGAAAATTATCCCGATTGCAGCCTTTTCATAGGAGCTAAACTTCATTTCAACCTGTATTAATAATAAAGGTTAGAGATTTTTTGTTGGCGGAGTATATGGAAGTTCATACAGGTTGTCAAAGAGAAAATGATCACCATTCATCCCAAGAGCTGAGGGCATAAAC
>JALVMN010000235.1 GCA_027027005.1 Desulfobacterales bacterium
GTTCCGCCACGCGCGCACTCAGCCACAACGTCAGCGCCAACAGCATCAGCGTGCCCGCCAACGCGCCCAGCGCCGTCCACACTTGCACCACCACCGCGCTTGCCTCGCTACTCACTACGCACCTCCCCGAAAAGCTCACCGAACACCAACGCCCACGCCGTGTCTCGCTCTTCCGACGTCAACTTCGACCACGCCCGCCCACGCAACGCCGTGATCTGCTCGGCGCGCGTGTCCTCGCTCGGCGCGGGATCGTGGGCTTGCACCAGCGCCTCGATTTGCGCACGCTCCGCGTCCTTTAGCTCACGCGCCAGGTGCACGCGCACACCATACGGCCCCACGCTCACGCCCAACACATCCACATCGACCGCCGCGCGCAACTCGCGCTCCAACTGCCCGACGTTCACATCCGCCCGCTTGACCTGCACCTCGTCCATCAACTCACCTCCCGCACCCAGAACTGGGGATGCACATCGTACCCGCTCGTACCCGCGCCCGCGTACATCTTCGGGATATACGGCGCCGCCGCATTGAACGCCCGCCATTGCAAAACGAACGTGTGCTCGCCCGCGCTCAGCCCGCTCACCAGCCGCGTGAAGCTCATCACACTCGTTGAGCTGTACATGACGACTAAGCCATCGTCCCCGCCCACGCGCGCCCCGTCGACGGCCACATCCAGCGCCACGCCAATCCCGTTGCCCCCGCTCGTCAACGTGCCGTCGAAGTGCACCAACACATCACCGCCGTTGGTGCTCAACGTAAAGCTGAGCTTGGTGCTGTCCACGTCCACGAAAGCCGTGCTCGTGGTCTGGTAGTCCGCCGTCTCGTCCAGCGTGTAGTGCGCGCCGGGCGGGTCCTTGAGCGCGCTCAGGTTGTCGCGCAACTGCGCGTTGAGGTCGCTGGCGCGCACCAACTCGCCGATAGCCCAAGTCTTGGGCGTCGTCCACTCGCTCATAGCCCCCTCCTAGAAGCCCAAGTAGGTCGCCGTATCCAGTTCCCCGTAGCCGCTCCGCTCCAGCAACCAATATGGCTGCGGATCGGCACGTTCCAGCCACCACGTCACGCGCCGGTCGTCCGCTCCCAGCGCGTATTCCAGCGCGTAGACGCGATGCGGCGCCGTGTCCAGCCCACTCTGTGGATCGCTGAGCGCGATTTTGTCCATCAGCCCCACGCCGAACACGTTGACCCCGCCCAACTCGTCCCGACCGCGCACGTCCACCCGCTCCGCTGCCAGGCTCGGCGTACTGTGCCGCCGGACGAGGTACTCAGCGTAACTTTGCGCAAAGAGCGCGTCGCTCTGCATCACCAACTCCAACGAGGCCGAACGCCGCTCGTAGGTGGC
>JALVMN010000236.1 GCA_027027005.1 Desulfobacterales bacterium
AAGGCGGCCTCAGAGGCCATGAAAGGATTCCGTGTGAGGGCGTGTACCGATGTCACAGGATTCGGCCTGTTGGGCCATGCCTTTGAGATGATTGAAGAGACGGATGTGGGGCTTAGGGTCTTTGTGGGAAATGTGCCTGTGCTCGAACAAGTTAAAGAATTTGCCTCAATGGGGATCCTCCCTGCAGGGCTTCACAGAAACCGGGAGTTTCGTGTGGAGGCCCTGCTGGGCTCCGACGATATCGACCCTGTGGACCTGGACATCCTGTTTGACCCCCAGACCTCAGGAGGCCTGCTTATTGCCGTGGATCCTGGGGATGCCCATAATCTGTTGGCCGGATTGAGGGGAAGGGGGGTGAAGGATGCCGAAATTATAGGAGAATTTGTGGACCGCTTTCCTTGCAAGATCAGTCTTGAGCCCCGCCGTCTATAGCTGGCCTTCAAACTTTTCCTTGGTCTGCTGAAGTTTCAGGTGAAGCTCTTCCCACCTGTTGAGCAACTCCTCCAGCCTTTTCTTGGCCTCGTTGTATTCGGCCACCACCTGAGGCGCCCTTTGGCTGTCCTTAAATATCCCGGGGTTTGAAAGCTCGCCTTCCAGTTCCTGCTCTTTGCGCTCAAGCCGGCTGATCTCATCTTCCACCTCCTGGATCTCCCTGGTAATGGGCTCCAGTGCCTCTCTGATACGCTGCCTCTGCCTTGCCCTCTCCTCCCTTTGCTCTTTCTTGTTCTTCCTTCGCCTTGAGGGTCCTGGCCCTGGGAGAGCATTTTCAAGACGGGGTTTTTCAGGGTTTTGGTCTCTCACCTGTTTTTGGCCTTCAGCATGTCTGCAGTGGTCAAGGTATTCTGTAAGATTGCCCGGGTATTCCACCAAAACGCCGTTTTTGAGGTCCCATATCTTGGTGGCCAGACGGTTTATAAAAGACTGATTATGCGATACAAACAGAAGCGTGCCTTGGTAATTAGAGAGGGCATCTATCAAGATCTCGGAAGATACGATATCCAGGTGGTTGGTGGGCTCGTCCATTATCATGAGGTTCCCAGGGCTTACCAGTATCTTGGCCAGCATCACCCTTGCCTTTTCTCCTCCTGAAAGCACGCTTATGGGTTTTTCCACATCAGCGCCTGAAAACAGGAACGCACCGCATACATTCCTTATGTAGCCTACACTGTGGTCAGGTCCAGAGCCGTGGACCTCTTGGAGGACGGTCTTGTGGGGGTCCAGGAGATCAGAGTGGTGCTGGGAAAAATAGGATATGGTGATGTTGTGCCCCCACTTGACCTTGCCATGGTCTGGGCCTATTTCTCCTGCCATTATCTTGAGGAGTGTGGTCTTGCCTGCCCCATTGGGACCCACTACCGCTACTCTGTCACCCCTCAGAACGGTGAGATTAAGATTATCGAACAGCACCTTTTCACCAAAGGCCTTTGATACACACTCCAAGGCTATTGCAACCCTTCCACTCCTTTCCACGGGCGGGAAGGTGAAGTGTATGTCTTTCTCTTTTTTAAAGGTCTTTACCAGCTCCATCTTCTTGAGGAGTTTTATCTTGCTCTGGGCCTGGCGGGCCTTGGAGGCCTTGGCCTTGAAGCGGTCGATGAATCTCTGGGCCTCCTTGACCTTTTGCTCCTGGTTTCTGGCCTTTGCCTCAAGGATCCTCTCTTCTTCCTCCCTTGCCTTCAGGTAAAAGTCATAGTTGCCGTTGTAAAGCCTGACCCCTTCTGGGTGAAAGGCAATGATTCGTCGCGCTTGGCGGTTGAGGAAATCCCTGTCGTGGGAGACCAACACCAGGGCCCCCTTGAAGTCCTGCAGAAATTCTTGGAGCCATCTTACGGATGGAAGATCCAGGTGGTTGGTGGGTTCGTCCAGGAGCAGGAGGTCTGGGCGTTGATAGAGCAGGGAGGCCAACACAGCCCTCATTTTCCATCCACCGCTCAGGGTTGAAAGGGGCCTGTTGAACTCCTCTTCCACAAAACCAAGCCCCACCAGGATCTTTTCTGCCAACTGACGAGGGAAACGGGCCTCGAGATCACTTAACTTTTCATGGGCCTCGGCAAGGGAGGCAGCAATGGAGGCCTTTTCCCTTTCTCCAGAGGCCTCGTCAAGCCTTTGCTCAAGGGCCTTGACCTTTGCCTCAAGCTCTTTCCTGCCGGGTGCTGATTCAAGGAGCGAGGGGAGCAACGAGCCCTGGGCAACTTCCTGGATGTCCTGGGGGAGGTATCCCACCCTTATCCCTCTTGCAATACTTATCTCACCCTCGTCAGGGGCGAGCTGGCCGCTCAACAGCCTAAGCATAGTGGTCTTGCCCGAACCGTTTCGGCCCACAAGCCCTATGCGATCCCCTGGCTCCATCTGGAAGCTCACGCCCTGAAACAAGGTCCTCCCTGGTACCAGGGCGGTTACATTTATTACGTTTACAATACTCATGGGCTCCTTATTGGTCCTGGTGGGGGTAAGAGTGAGAGATTCCTGGGGGCAGAAATATATTGCCCGGCGCCCTGGAGTGTCAATCTTGATTCGCCATTATGTCTGTCCAAAATCGGTTCTTTGGCAACAGCAGGGGAACGGGATGTTCCCGGAGCGGCGTCATTACAGCCCTGGAGCAGGACAGCACAAGGGCTGGAATCCGCAGTGAGCGGAGCCATGGACGGCGTAGCGAGCGTAGCGGAGGGAATGTGCCGTTTCCCTGCCAAAGTAGTTTCAAATTGAAAACGCGACTTCTGAATTATCATGCTGAGGTTATAACCTATTGATAACCTATTGATTTGATAATATTGGGCCGACTTGCTGGGTTCAATTCTATTTTGGACACTACTGATTGGCCATATTAGAAAAGGCACATTTGGGTTGACGGAGAAGGGAAAGGTTTATGTCAGGATGACTGCTTGGCGGTCATATTCTGGTGTTCGATCTTGACACAGCGGTTCATTACCACCTTTGCCCCAGCCTCCCTGGCCTTTCTGGCAGCCTCATTGTTCACAATACCCAGTTGCATCCAGATCACAGGGATTTTCTTTGCAATTGCCTGGTCAACTATCGGCGGGACCCTCTTTGGGTTTACAAAAAGGTCGGCCATGTCCACTTCAAAGGGGATTTCTTCCAGGGACTTGTAACACTTGCGCCCCAGGATCTGGTCCTGTCCCGGGTTTACAGGGATCACTTCATAGCCCTGCTCAATAAGGTATCTTGCCACTTTGTTGCTGTCGCGCTCCTCCTTGGGAGAGAGGCCAACTATGGCAATTTTCTTTGTGTTTCTTAAAATTTCCACTATTTCCTCTGAAGGGGGGTTGTATTCAGGCATCTCACATTGTTCCATCTCCATGGCTCCTACCTCCTGCCCCATCTATTTCATTAAATCCTTGGCCTTCTCGATTTTTTTCTTGGCATCGGCCACCTTTTTCACCCCAGGGACCTGTTCAAGGACCTTTTCTCTCACCTTGGCCTCTATGTTTGACTCCTTGCCTGAGCTTTGCTTGTTCTCGGTCTGTATGTCCTTTTCATCTCCAGTTTGGGCAGAACTCAGGTCCTTTTTAATTTTCTTGAATTCCCTTACAGCTCCCCCGAGGCCTTTGCCGATCTCAGGTAGCCTCTTTGCACCAAAGAGGAGCAAAACGATTACAGCGATTATTATTAGCTCAGTAGGGCCAAAACCGAACATGAGAAACTCCTCATTTCAATCTCATACATTTCGTATGATTCGAAGGATTATGAAATCGTTGTTCGGCCCACGTCTTTGAAAAAGGGGGCGTGGCCGCCTGTGGTACTTCAGTCATGGGTTAACTATTGCAAGAAACTCTTGTGTGGGGAATTTGTCTTCCACGCCAAGCTCTATTACACGAATCCCCTTTGACACCAGGATGCTTGCAGTTACTCCAATGGCCCCTCTTTGAGGGAGGTCACAATGCGGGGTTGCCAGCCCGCACGAGGGGCTCTTGTCCTTCATCAGCGCTATTCGTGCGCCGGTAATCTCAGCGATCCTGTATGTCTCCTCCGCCCCCCTGATAAACTGTTTTGTAACATCCTTGCCCGATCTTGTCACGAGTTTTGCCCTTCCACCAAGCACATCAGCTCCGTCACCCCCCTTCAGGTCCGCTGGTTCCCGTGGGGTTGGGAGCCCTCCCAACTGTTCAGGGCACACGGGCACGGGATGGATTTCACTTGAATAAGCCAGAAGGTCCCGGCAAAGGGCATCTTTCTGATCATAGCGGCATCTTATCCCCAGCAGGCAGGCACTCACCAATACCACCGGCTTTTGCCTCAACACTCTACCCTCTCTTTGAAGACTACTGGCGGCTCTCCCTCTTCCCTGGTCTCGATCCATCCTATGTGGTAGGCCGCCTCCCCCATGGCCTTCAATCTGAGTGTGACCTCGGAGAGGTCCTCCTCGCTGACAACGATGACCAGTCCCAGCCCGTTATTGAAGGTGCGCATCATCTCGGCCTCGGGTATGTTGCCCGCCCTTTTCAGGATTTCAAAAATGGGATGAGGATTCCACCTGGATTTGTCTATCACGGCCTTGCATGGACCGGGTAATATTCGGGGAAGGTTGTCAACCAATCCGCCGCCGGTGATGTGAGAGATACCGTATAGCTTGAAGTCTCTCCTGAGGTTATTAATGGTCCTTGTGTATATCCTGGTGGGTTCAAGCAACTCTTCGCCAAGGGTGCGGCCAAGCTCATCCACATAGTCGTCCACCGACATCTTCAATTCTTCAAACAAGATCTTGCGAACAAGGGAGTAGCCGTTACTGTGAAGACCGCTCGAGCCGATCCCAATCAGTTGATGACCAACGGCAATCTCTGATCCGTCCAGGAGTTCATGGTTGTCCGCTATCCCCACCACAAAGCCTGCCACATCGTATTCCCCCTGGGAGTAAAAGCCGGGCATCTCAGCGGTCTCGCCTCCAAGGAGCGCGCACTTGGCTTCAAGGCAGCCCACAGCAATCCCCTTGATTATTTCCTGGGCCTTTCGAAGGTCCAGCTTACCCATGGCCAGATAGTCCAGGAAGAATAAAGGGGTGGCCCCCTGGACCATGATATCGTTTACACACATGGCCACCAGATCAATGCCGATGGTGTCGTGTTTATCCATCATAAAGGCAATTTTAAGCTTGGTGCCCACCCCGTCTGTGGAACTCACCAGTACAGGATTTTCCAAGTGCTGCACATTGAGGGAAAAGAGGCCTGCAAATCCGCCTATCTCGGTTATTACACCGGTTCTATGGGTCTTTGCAACGATGGGCTTTATGAGTTCCACGAGCTTGTTGCCCGCCTCTATGTCCACTCCTGCTTCTGCATATCTGTCCACAGGGTCTTTCTCCTTCCCTTAGGTTGTCCGTGAATCTTGCCCTCCTGTCCCCCGCAGTTCATGGGATGCTTGAACGAGTAAAAGGAGCCGGATGTTACAGAAATCCTTGAGGGTTTCACTATAGCTTTGCGAAATTTTTATTGTCAAACCTTTTCTATTGCCCCTAAGGCCCGTATTTGTTATGCGAGAGTCCTACCATGCTTTCGTATAGTCCTTTTCATGTTCACCCCAAATCCGGCTTGCCCCTAACATCCCTCAAGGGCGTGGGCCCAAAAAGGGCCGAGGCCTTTGAAGTGAAAGGGATTAGTACCATTGGGGATCTACTGTCCTTTTACCCGATCCGCTACCAGGACAGGAGAAGAATTACCCCTGCGGCCCAGGTGAAGGATGGTGAGGTGGTGCTCATGGCAGGCCGCATCGTGCGCTCTGGACAGAGGTATTTGCCCGGCTCAGGACGGAAGATATTCAGGGCAGTGGTGGAAGATGGTTCAAAGAGGTTTGAGCTGGTTTGGTTCAACTACAGAAGGGGGCATTTGTTGAGCGCATGCGCTCGCGGCAGACTCATCTCTGCCTTTGGCAAGGCCAGGGTTAGGCAAGGCCTGATTCAACTCGTCCATCCGGAAATCAGGGCTGAGTGGGATTCCAGGGGACCGGCCCCTGAGGGGATAGTGCCCATTTATCCACGGGTGGAAGGAGTATCCCAGGCCACTTTGAGGGGGTTGATTAGGCAGGCCTGGGAAATGATTGGAGAGGACCTTAGGGACCCCCTGCCCGCCCATCTCTTGAAGAGGCTCGGTATTCCCACCCTCAAGGACGCGGTAAAGGAGGTGCACTTTCCTTCCCATGAGGTCGATCTTGAAAAATTGATGCAATTCAAGGCCCCTTGCCAGCGGCGCATTTCCTTTGGCTTGATTCTTGAATTAATGGCCTGGGTGTTAAAGAAAAAGATGGATAAAAAGAGGGTACGGGTGCGGCCCCTTGTCATACATCCCGGAACCCTCAAGAAATTTGAGCAAGTCCTTCCCTTTACCCTGACCCAGGACCAGAGGAGGGTGCTCCAAAAGATTGCCGAGGACATGACATCTTCCAGCCCCATGAACAGGCTGGTGCAGGGCGATGTGGGGTGTGGAAAGACCGTGGTGGCCCTGGGGGCTGCTTATATGTGCGCCGTTAATGGAAGGCAGGCGGCCCTCATGGCACCCACCCAGGTGCTTGCAAGGCAGCACTATGCGTATTTTTCAGAGATTTTGGGTCACCTAAATGTGAACACAGTGCTGATCACGGGCCTCGATCCTGATTCCCAGAAGATGTTGGTGGAGCAAAGGGTGCTGGAGGGTGAGGCCCGTGTGATTATAGGCACCCATGCCTTGATCCAAGATCGAATAAAGTTCCAAGACCTGAGGCTGGTGATAATTGACGAACAACAGCGATTCGGGGTGAGGCAGAGGCGCGCCTTGGAGGTTAAAGGCAATAGCCCCCATGTGCTGGTAATGACCGCCACTCCCATTCCCCGCACCCTTGCCTTGGCACTTTATGCGGACATGGATGTATCCGTGATCAGGGAGGTGCCTGGGTACAAGAGGGAGATTAAAACCCTTATGATTCATGAAAGGGACAAGCGCATCATCCACAGGATGGTAAAGCATACCATGGAAGATGGAGGGCAGGTGATGGTGGTCTGCCCCGTGATAGAAGATCGCCAAGGCTTGGAATTAAAGAATGTAACCAGGATGTACCAGGGTCTTATAAAACTCTATTCACCTCGGTTCAGGGTCGGCCTTGTCCACGGAGCTCTACCTGACCACGAGAAAAACCAAGTGATGGAGCAGTTCAGGAAGGGAAAATTGGACCTGCTGGTGGCCACCACAGTGGTGGAAGTGGGGATACATGCCCCCGGGGCCACCATGATGGTGATCGAACACCCTGAAAGATTCGGTCTTGCCCAGCTCCACCAATTGAGGGGACGGGTTGGAAGGGGTGGGCGGCAAGGGGTTTGCGTTCTTGTGGTAGGTGATGCCACAGGTAAGGATGGCCTGAGAAGGCTTGAAGACTTTGCCCGCTGTCACGACGGGTTCCAGATAGCAGAGCAGGACCTCAGGCTTCGGGGCCTTGGAGAGCTGACAGGACTGAGGCAATCAGGGGCAGGAGAGATAGATCTGAAGATATTGATGGGAAACATGGACTTGGTGGCCGCAGCAAAGGAAGAGATACAGGGGATCCTTGAGCAGGACCCGGATCTTTCACTTCCTGAACATAGCTGGTTGAAGGAAATCTTTCAGAAGGGTTTTAGGCCATGAGGCCACAGGTGCCCTCGCCTTTGTAAAACGTGGTAAATTATGATACTAGTTCATAAGAGAGCAGAACAACACCGTGTTAATTGCGCCTCTCAAAAAGAGGGACGGGGGCCAAGAGAAAGGGGGATGATGAGCTATGGAGCAAGAATTCAGGAGAATGACGCGTCTTCCGCCTTATCTTTTCTCCATCGTAAACAACCTCAAGATGACCATGCGAAGGGCAGGGGAGGACATCATTGACCTCGGCATGGGAAATCCCGACATCCCGACACCAAAACACATCGTGGACAAGCTCATTGAGGCGGCCCAAAAAGGGCACAATCATCGTTACTCTGCCTCCAGGGGGATTACCAAATTGAGGCAGGCCATATGCGACTGGTATCGCAGGCGCTATGATGTTTTTCTGGACCCTGAAGAGGAGGCAGTGGTTACCATCGGTGCAAAGGAGGGGCTCTCACACCTGGTGCTAGCCACCATAAGTCCCGGAGATGTGGTGTTCGTCCCCAATCCCACCTATCCCATACACCTTTACTCGGTGGTTATCGCTGGCGGGGACCTAAGGACAATCCCCATTGCACCAGACAGGGACTTCTTTGAAGACCTCCTCACTGCCACCAAGCAGACATGGCCCAACCCGAAGATGCTGATAATTTCTTATCCACACAACCCCACCACAAATATCGTGGACCTTGCATTCTTTGAAAAGATTGTGGCCTTTTGCAAGGAAAACAACATGATGGTAATCCACGACTTTGCTTATGCGGACCTTGCTTTTGATGGCTACAAGCCCCCCAGTTTCCTGCAGGTCCCTGGTGCTAAAGATATAGGAGTGGAGCTTTTCAGCCTCTCCAAGAGTTACTCTATGCCTGGATGGAGAGTCGGATTCTGTGTGGGTAACGCAAGGATGGTGGCAGCGCTCACCAAGATCAAGAGCTATCTGGACTATGGAGTTTTCCAGCCCATACAGATTGCATCCATCATCGCCCTCAACGGCCCTTATGACTGCGTGGAACAAATTGTAGAGACATACAAACAGAGGCGCGATGCCCTCTGTAACGGTCTAAACCGCATAGGCTGGAAGGTGGAAAGACCCAAGGCAACCATGTTCGTGTGGGCCAAGATCCCGCCAAAATACAAAGACATGGGCTCCATTGAATTTTCAAAGCTGCTCTTGGAAAAGGCCAAGGTGGCCGTGTCTCCTGGAATCGGATTTGGAGAATACGGGGATGACCACGTGCGCTTTGCCCTGGTGGAAAATCCTCACAGGATAAAGCAGGCCATAAGGGGAATGAAAAAGATTATGTAAGTGGAGGACAGATGCAGGAAATCGGTGTTGGGATCATAGGCTTTGGTACTGTGGGGGCCGGGACCTACGAGGTCCTCACAGAAAATTCTGCAATCATCCAGTCCCGTGTAGGTGTCCCTGTTCGAGTAAAGAAGATCGCCGACTTGGATCTTGAAACCGACAGAGGCGTACAAGTGAACCCAGAGATTTTGACCACCGAGGCCATGGAGGTGATACAAGACCCCGAGATCCATGTGGTGGTGGAGCTCATCGGGGGGGTCACCCAGGCAAAAGAATATATCCTTGCAGCCATGGAGAATGGAAAGCACGTGGTTACCGCAAACAAGGCACTGCTTGCAGAGCACGGAAAGGAAATTTACACCAAGGCCAGCCGGTGTGGAGTGGAGATAGGTTTTGAGGCGAGTGTGGCCGGTGGCATACCCATTCTTCAGACCCTCCGCTCAGGGCTTTGCGCAAACAGGATAAAGACCCTCATGGGGATCTTGAATGGCACATCCAATTATATCTTGACCAAGATGAGCAAAGAAGGGCTCCCTTATTCCCGCGTGGTCCAAGAGGCAGTGGAGCAGGGATATGCCGAAGACCCCCCCACACTGGATGTGGATGGCACAGATGCAGCCCACAAGCTGGCCGTATTGATTTCCTTGATCTACGGGAAGGCCGTCTCTTTCAAGGATATTTACAGGGAAGGGATACAGGAGATTACTCCTGACGATGTGCAATTTGCAAGGGAACTGGGTTATTGTATCAAACTTTTGGCCGTATGCAGGGACTTGAACGGTCAGGTGGAGGCCCGAGTGCACCCGGCCCTCGTCCCCATGGACCACATCCTTGCCAATGTAAATGATGTGTTTAATGCAATTTATGTGGAAGGAGACTTTGTGGGCCCCAATCTTTATTACGGCCTTGGCGCAGGGCGTAGACCCACCGGGAGTGCGGTGGCCGCAGATATCATGGCCTTGGCTAGAAGGATCGCCTCGGGCACCAAGGCTGCCACCCCTCCGCTCGGTCACGTGAGTCCTTCGGATGGAGAAGTGCCACTCCTTCCCATGGATGATTTGGTCTGTGAGTACTACTTCAGGTTTTCGGCCCTTGACAAACCAGGAGTGTTGTCAAGGATTGCAGGGGTCCTGGGTGAGCATGACATAAGTATCGCCTGGGTCATCCAGAAGGGAAGGGAGATAAACGGCTCGGTTCCCGTGGTTATGATGACCCATGAGGCAAGGGAGAGCAATGTGCGAAAAGCGGTCTCTTTGCTTGACTCCTTGGAAGAACTCTCCGGCAAGACCATGGTGATCAGGGTTGAAAAATAGGTATTGATTTATGGGGAAGAAGACCAAGTACGTGATTCTGGTGGGTGACGGTATGGGGGATTTCGCCTTGGAGGAATTGGGGGGAAGAACCCCCCTGGAGGCGGCCCGCACCCCTTACATGGACAGGGTCGCCGGGGGCGGGATCGGGCTGGTCAAGACCATCCCGGCCGGCATGGAACCTGGCAGTGACGTGGCCACCATGTCGCTCCTTGGGTACGATCCCACCAAGTATCATACGGGCAGGGCCCCGTTGGAGGCAGCGAGCATGGGGCTGAGCCTCTCAGACGGGGTTGTGGCCTTTCGCATGAACCTGGTCACCCTTCGGAAGAAATCAGAAGACGAGATCATCATGGTAAGCCACAGTTGCGGTGAGATCTCCACCCAAGAAGGGCGTGCCATAGTGGAAGACCTTGCCAAGAGACTCCAACACCCGGGCATCCAGATTCACCCCGGGGTGGCTTATCGCCATATCCTGCTCTGGAAGGACGGCCCCCAAAGAAATCACACCATACCTCCACACGATGTCCTGGGCCAAAACATGGCAGGATACCTCGCAGATGAGCGCTCTAAGGAGGTGGCCCGTATGATCAGGGCCTCATGGCCTTTACTGGAAAATCATCCCGTGAACATGGAAAGGCGAAAAAAGGGATTGCCTGAGGCCAATTCCATATGGCTCTGGGGCCAGGGCAAGGCCCCCAGCATGCCCACGTTCCAGGAGATGTTCGGCCTGGGCGGTGGTGTGATTTCTGCAGTGGACCTGTTGAAGGGCATCGGAAGGTGTGCTGGCCTCAATCCCATTTACGTTGAGGGAGCCACTGGATACCTTAACACCAATTACAGGGGCAAGGTTGAGGCGGCCCTGGAAGTCCTGGAAAAAGAGGATTTCGTACTGGTTCACCTGGAGGCCCCTGACGAGGCGGGCCATCGTGGAGATGTGGCAGAAAAGATAGAGGCCATAGAGGCATTTGACAGCAAGATCGTTGGCCCTATGCTTGAGGGGCTTGCGCCATACGAAGATTACAGGGTCATGGTGGTGAGCGATCACCTTACCCCCATAGCAAAGAGGACCCACACCGCCGATCCGACTCCCTTTGCGTGGTGCTGGAAACACCAGCTTGAAGCAGGTGGGGCTGGGAAGAAGTTTTCCGAGAGGAGTGCCAAAGAGGGCGGGGTGGTCTTTGATGTGGGCCACCAATTGATCCACCACTTCCTGGGGCCTCAATAGTCCCCTTGACACGGATATCGTTTTCAAATAGTTTTCAGGCCTGTCAACATTCCTTCTGCTCTGGACGAAATCAAAAAAAGAAAGGAGAGGAAGAGATGAGAATTCTGTTTTTTGGTCCAAATGGAAGCGGCAAGGGTACTCAGGGTGCGATTCTCAAGGAGAAGTATTCCATCCCGCACATTGAGACCGGTGTCATCTTCAGGGAAAACATCTCCAAGGGCACGGAACTGGGCAAACAGGCAAAGGAATATATCGATCGGGGTGAGCTGGTCCCTGACAGCATCACCATTCCCATGGTAATGGATAGACTAAAACAGGATGACTGTAAGAATGGTTGGCTCTTGGACGGCTTTCCGCGCAATCTTAACCAGGCCAAGGAACTGGACAAGGCCTTGAGGGCAGAGGGTATGGATGTGGACATCGTTGTTGAGATTGTCCTGGATCGCGAAATCGCCAAGAAGCGGATCATGGGCCGCCGCCTCTGCGTAAATGACAACAACCATCCCAACAATATCTATATTGATGCCATCAAACCCGATGGCGACAAGTGCAGGATCTGCGGCGGTGAGCTCAAGACCCGCTCGGATGACCAGGACGAGGCCGCTATAGATAAGCGCCACGATATTTACTATGACACCGAGACAGGCACAATGGCTGCCATCAATTACTTCAAGGAACTCTCGAAACAATCCGGAGGTAAGCCAAAGATAGTGGAGGTGGATGGAAGGCCTAGCGTGCAAGAAGTGACCCAAGAGTTGTTGAGCAAGTTGGGCAATTAGGAGCAATGACCAAAGGCCGGGTAAAGCGCATCACTTTTCCGGCCTTTTTTGTCTTGTGTGCAATCATTTCGGGTTCCTATTGCCCATTGCTTAGGGGCAGGAATTGTGCAGGTAACTTTATACTGGGAGGGTAGCATGAAACGGGTATTTCTAGTGCTGGCCTTGCTGGGCTCTGTGATGGTGGCCGTCAGTGCCCTGGCAGATGAAGGAGATGCCATTTTGGGGCAGTGGCTCACTGCCGAAGGCAGGTCAGTGGTGGAGATTTACAAGTGTGGTGACAGCTATTGCGGAAAGATTGTCTGGCTGAAAGAGCCGCTGGACAAGGAAGGAAAGGAAAAGACCGATATCCACAATCCTGACGAATCTCTTAGGTCACGAAAACTCATGGGGCTTGAGATCCTACACAGCCTGAAATACAAGGGCAACAATGAATACAAGGGCGGCAGGATTTATGACCCCCAAAAAGGCAAGACATACAAGTGCAAGGCCAAGCTGGAGGGCGATAAACTAAAACTCAGAGGCTACATCGGTTTCTCCCTCATTGGAAGGACCAGCACTTGGACCAGAAAACACTAGCTTCACTTATTTAA
>JALVMN010000237.1 GCA_027027005.1 Desulfobacterales bacterium
CAGGAGGACCGAAAGTAGTCCGCCTCAGCCCATTACCCAGATATCTGCCGCCCCTGTGGCGAGGATCAAGAGCGGTATGGCGGAATTTGACAGGGCCACGGGAGGGGGCCTTGTGCCAGGCTCCCTGGTCCTGATCGGCGGAGAGCCTGGGATCGGCAAGTCCACCCTGGTGCTACAGGTGTTGGATCGCTATGCGAGCCAAGGTCTCAGGGTGCTCTATGTCACTGGGGAGGAATCCCTGGAGCAGGTGAAGTTGAGGGCCCAGCGACTGGCAGTCTCATCGGAAAACCTCCTGGTCATGGCAGGGACATCTGTGGAGGAGATCCTGGATAGGGCAAAGGCGGTGGACCCCAGGGTCATGGCGATTGATTCCATTCAGACCATGCATACAGAGACAGTGGTCTCGGTCCCCGGCAGCATCGGTCAGGTGAGGGAAGGGGCTGCATTGCTCATGAATTATGCCAAGACCACGGGCACCCCTCTGTTCCTGATCGGCCATGTCACAAAAGAGGGGGCCATAGCCGGGCCCAAGGTGCTGGAGCACATGGTTGACACGGTTCTTTATTTTGAAGGGGATTCGACCCATCTGTACCGGATCCTGAGGGCCGTGAAAAACAGGTTTGGGTCCACTAACGAGATCGGGGTCTTCGAGATGTCAGACCAGGGCCTCTGCCAGGTCTCCAATCCTTCCAGCGCCTTCTTGCAGGAACGCCACGGCGATGTGGCAGGCGCCGTGGTGGTCCCTTACATGGAGGGCACCAGGCCCATCCTGGTGGAAATACAGGCCCTGGTGGCCCCCAGCCCTTTCGGTGTGCCCAGGAGGACCGCGGTGGGGATTGACCCCAACAGGATCTCTTTGTTGGTGGCAGTGCTGGGAAAGAGGCTGGGGGTGGAGATGGGGGATCAGGATATCTTTGTCAATGTGGCAGGCGGGTTGAGGCTCCAGGAGCCTGCCTGCGACCTGGGTATCATGGCGGCCCTTTTGTCCAGCTATCTCAACAAGCCGGTGGATTCCCGCCTTGTATTGTTGGGAGAGGTGGGGCTTGCAGGGGAGGTTAGGGGGGCATCTCATCCACGTATCAGGCTAAAGGAGGCCCTAAAGCTCGGCTTTTCGAGGTGCATCCTCTCCAGGTCCAATGAAGCGGACTGCAAGGGCGTCACCGGTATGGAGTTGATCGGCATTGAGACCATATCAGACCTGAACCAGATCTTGTTTCAATAGAACACGCTCTTTAGCTTTTCCAGGGCCTGTTCACGTGCATGGCGATAGGCCTGCGGCCCTCTGGCCAGTTTGTTGGGGCCTAGGGGAGGGGTTTTTGTGCTGATTTCCACAACCCTGATGCCCATGGACTCTGCAAGGGCCACTTCCATTTGATAGGCCCTGTGTCTAGCTATGCTGGTAGCCTGCTGCTGGATGTGCCAAGGGGTGAATTTTTTTCTGAGAAAATAGTTAGGGGCCCTTTCAAGGTTTGTAGAGGTTATGTAATGGACCGATATGGCCTTGGGCCTTACCTCTTGGGCCAAGGCCATCACAGGTGCCTTGCACACCAGGCCTCCATCCACATACAGGCTCTGGCCGATCCTCACGGGCTTGAAGAGCATGGGCACTGCACCTGAGGCAGCAACGGCAAGGGGTATTGACCCGGACCTGAAGATCTCCCCCCTGTTTTCAGTGATGTTGGTTGCAACCACCACCAGGGGACTCTTGCACTGCTCAAAGGTGCTTGCCGGAAGGCGACCCAAGATACTTAAGAATTTTTTTCCTTCCAAAAGGCCTCCGTATCCTTTGAACATGCTGAGAAGGCATCTGATAAGCACATGCCAGGGATCAGGGTCCCAGAAATCAGCCTTTTTCAGGCCGAAGAGCATCTGTTTTATATCTTCTGCTCGCATGCCACTAGCCCCCATGGCTGCTGCTATGGCCCCTGAGCTCGTACCAGCATAGCCTGAAACCCTTATGCCCAACTCTTCCAGGGCTTCAAGGAAACCACCGTGGGCAAAGAATCCGAAAAAGCCTGAAGAAAAGACAACCCCTACCCTTGATTCAACATCTATTTTCCCCATTTCACCATCCCATCCTTGTTTTGAGACACTGGTGACTGTGCAATATATCAGAAAAAAACAAAAAGGTGCTATACGCCCAGGGCCCTTTTGTTTGGTTGTAATTTGGATGGGGGTTTAGTAAAAGGTTAGGGGATATTTGTGGTACAACCTTAAATGAGGAGAGAGGATGGGGCGAGTCATATTCAGCAGTTGGGCAGGAAGTGTGGTAGGCAGTCCTGAGAGTGAAGAGCCTTTGGCTGAAATCCAAGGCCTGGACTTTCCAGAGGCCTTTGAAGACGGCCGTAAAGTCAAGGCCTTCATGGGGTGGAATGGCATCATCCTGCGGGATCCATCCGTCAGTATGGTTGACATGGCCAGGGAATACATGAAAAGGGCCCAGCAGGAATCCTGCGGCCAGTGTATTCCGTGCAGGATGGGTACCCGTGTCCTGCTGGAAATATTGGAGCGTATATGCAGGGGAGAGGGTGAGGTCTCTGATCTGGAGGGGTGCCGGGCGTTTATCCCGGCTATCAGCCTGTCACCAACCTGGAGGTTCAGGCAAAGTTTGAAAAGGCCTGGGGCGTAAAACTCTCCCCCATCACGGCCTCTGCATGACCGAGGCAGTGGAAAGTATGGCCCAGGGCCAGATCAAGGCCCTTTATGTAATGGGAGAAAACCCCTTGATGAGCGAGGCCCACCTGAACCATGTAAAAGAAGCATTTGAGGCCCTGGACTTTCTGGTGGTTCAGGACATCTTCATGACCCAGACGGCCAAAATGGCCCACGTGGTCTTCCCTGCAGCCCTGTTTGCAGAAAAAGAAGGCACCTTCACCAACACGGAAAGAAGGGTCCAACGGGTTCGAAAGGCCGTGGAGCCGCCCGGAGAGAGCCTGGAGGACTGGAAGATAATAGCAGGGTTTTCAAGGGCCATGGGCTATCCCATGGAATATACAAGTGCTGAGGAGATTTTTGGTGAAATCGCATCCCTCACACCTTCCTACCATGGTATGAGCTATGCCAGGCTGGAAAAAGAAGGGCTTCAGTGGCCATGCCCTTCTGAAGGGCATCCCGGCACCCCAATTTTGCATGTAGACAAATTTACCAGGGGCAAGGGGCTGTTTCATCCCATAGAATACAGACCCCCTGACGAGGTGCCGGATTCAGATTATCCCTTTTTGCTCACCACGGGCCGCTACTATTATCACTATCATACCGGCACCATGACGCGAAGGAGCAGGGGCCTGGAAATGCTCTGCCCCGAGGGCTTTGTGGAGATGAACCCAAAGGATGCCCAACGCCTCTCCATCCAAGAAGGTGAAAAGATCCGGTTGAGATCCAGGCGAGGGTCCATTCATATCAAGGTCAAGAAGACGGGGCGTTGCCCTGAAGGTGTCCTGTTTGTGCCATTTCACTTTCAGGAATACATGGCAAACCTTCTCACGAACCCGGCCCTTGACCCTGTGGCCAAGACCCCTGAGCTAAAGGTATGTGCCGTTTCAGTGGAAAAGATAATGGAGGAGGACTCCAGCAGGGAATGAGTGGTCGTAAATACAAGTACTCTCTTTTGGGGGCGGTGATTTTCTTTTTTGTGGTTACCGCTCCAGCTCACGGAGCCTTTCCTATTCCAAGGCCAAGGGGACTGGTGAATGATTTCGCCAATGTGATCCCCCAGGAGTTTGAATCCAGGATCATGAGCGTGGTTGCGGAATTGTATCAGAAGACACAGGTCCCCGTAGTGATAGTGACCATGCCGGAGATTGGGGGTGAAGACTATAATGAATATGCCAATCGCCTTTACAATGACTGGGGGATCGGAAAAAAGGGTGAGGACAAGGGAGTCCTGATATTTGTAACCATAAAAGAGCGCAAGATGAGGATAGAGACCGGCTATGGGGTTGAAGGGATCTTGCCCGACGGACTGGTCGGCGAGATCCGTGACACTTACATGATCCCTTATTTTAAGAAGAACAGGTTCGGAGAAGGGCTCCTGGCTGGAGCGGTTGCCATAGCAAAGATCATTGCAAAGGATGCAGGCGTTTCACTTAGAGGAAGGGTGGAGGCCATGCCGGGCGGCCAGGCGACAAAACCTGCCAAAAGGGGGGGCAGGGGGCTGGTTGCCATCCTCCCTTTCCTTATCATTTTTTTCGTAATGCTTTCTGCCTCCAGGCGAAGGGCCCAGCTCGGGCGAGGTCATGGGAGTTCCTGGATTTTTTTCCTCCCGCTTTTCATGGGCGGGGGACATGGCGGGCGTTACACAGGCGGAGGGCTTGGAGGCAGCTTTGGTGGCTTTGGCGGAGGCTTTGGAGGCTTTGGTGGTGGCATGAGTGGGGGTGGAGGAG
>JALVMN010000238.1 GCA_027027005.1 Desulfobacterales bacterium
TTTCACCTTTTGAGTGCCTCCTTTGTAGTTTTGTTGGTTCTTGAGATGCCCTTCTATTACTACATTCGGAGGCACTTTTGTTTAGAAAATTACATCCTTAACGCATAATTTGGGTTTAAGACCCTTGCTCAACGGAAAAAAGTGGGAAGGCTTTGGGTAGATAGCCCGGTGGACATTGCAACGGGTAAGTTGCTCGCTATCACGGACAGATTTGATCCAAAAGATTTCATTGATCTCTACTTTATACTCCAAGATTTCGGTTGGGCGTTGAAGGAACTTGTACAAGAAGCCACTCTCCGTTTTGAGATACAAGGCTCGCACCATATCAGAAGGAATATTGTTGGTTAGAAAAATCCAGGCCCATGACTTACCTGTGATGCCCAAAGGCCTAAATATTGAGGAGATGAAAGGATACCTTTTAGATCAGGGCTCTGCTTTGGTCGATGCCTGATTTTTTTCCTGTACACCCCAAGAGTGATGCGGGGTGTACCAGTTCAATGCAATTAAACAATTCGCTCTACCCAGCCGTAGGGGTCTTCTTTTTCGCCGTACTGAAGCGCCACGATTTCATTGTACAGCTTCTCGGACAACTCACCCATTTGTCCACCCGCTATCACATAGTCCTTGCCCTTATACGTGATCTGCCCTACCGGGGAAATTACAGCCGCCGTGCCGGTACCAAAGGCCTCTTTCAGTCTGCCATTTTCTGCTGCGCTGATAACTTCGTCTATTGTAAGTGATCTCTCAGAGACCTTAGCACCCCAGTCCTTCAAGATGTGGAGTACAGAATCGCGCGTAATTCCAGGTAAGATGGTACCGGTTAGGGGAGCCGTGATAACCTCGTCATCAATGACAAAGAACATGTTCATGGTGCCCACCTCTTCCACATACTTTCTCTCCACCGCGTCCAGCCAGAGCACCTGGGTGAAGCCCTTCTCTTTGGCCTTCTCTGCCGCCAGAAGGCTTGCCGCATAATTACCAGAGGTCTTGGCCTCACCTGTGCCCCCTGGGGCCGCCCTCACAAATTCTGTCTCCACCCAGATCTTCACAGGATTGAGTCCCTCCTTGTAATAGGCTGCCACGGGGCCGATGATTATGTAAAAGATGTAGGTCTTTGAAGGCCTTACTCCCAGGTGGGGTTCGGTGGCCAGCATGGTGGGCCTGATGTATAGCGATGTGCCTTTGGTGCGGGGGACCCAGTCTTGGTCCAGGATAATCAGTTCCTTGAGGCCCTCCATGACAAGGTCTATATCCACATGTGGCATACAAAGCCTGTCGGCGGACCTGTTCATCCGCCGGAAGTTGTCCTCTGCCCTGAAGAGATAGATCTCTCCGCCCTTTCCCCTGTAGGCCTTGAGTCCCTCAAACACCTCCTGGCCATAGTGTAAAACCATGGCAGCAGGGTCCAGAGAAAGGTTCTGGTAGGGCACCACACGGGGATCAAACCAGCCCCTGCCTTCCTGATAGTCCATCACAAACATGTGATCCGTGAAAATGGTGCCAAATCCCAGGTGGGCCTCATCCACCGGCTTTGGCTTCAACTGCCCTGGCTCACGTCTCTGAATCCTGATCTCCATAGATTCCATCCCCCCTATCCGTGTCGATCTCTTTCAGTTCTCTGAAATTTTATGGTGGCAGAATAATCCTAATGGCGGCCTCGGTATGTATTGCCTCTCATAGCACGGGAAGCAGAAAATTACAATCACCCCTCACCTCTCCCAGCATGACAACCGGTCTTCATGGCAAGACAAAGAGGTTCTCGTGAAGAGGAATCTCCCGGAGCAGCCACAGGCCTATGGTGACAATCACCCCATCCTGGGCCCTTCTGGCATATATCCTGTTATGGTCTTGGGGCACGGTATTTCCAAGGAAGAGCCCCTGTTGTCCCCATGGGCCTTCAAACAGGACCCCTGCCTGAGGGTTGTCAAGCCCGTAAGGACCTAGATCCGAGACACCGCTCTCTTCAAATGAGGCAACCTTTGCCCACAGAAAGGACTGGACAATGGTCTCGATCCTGTCCTGGTCCAGGCGATCATGGGAGATCTGAAAGGGCTCTTCCAGAGTCCAGTTGCCGTCCCTGTCCCGGACAAAGACCCACCTCTTGGCCCCCCTCCAAAATGTGGCCCTATCAATCTTTTCAAGGGTTATGGTAAAGAGCCGTTTATCCCTGAGATCAAACACTGTCTTGTCAAGGGCTGCCACATTATGGTCTGACACGGTGAAGACCTTGTCTTTTCTTAGAGTTGCCGCATAGAAGGCATCTTGGAGCGGGGTCTTGTTCCCCACCACCAATCCATAGACCCTCTCGCCACAGTCAAGCTCCACCGTGAGACGTGGCCTTTGGAGACCGAATTTTCTCAGGTCGTCTGAAACACCAGAGGTAATGAGCCTCTCATACCTCAGAGACTCCAGCGTTCCAATGATCTGGTCAACCGCCAAAGCGTCTGCCTCTGTCTCAATGGGTCTTATCAAACGCCAGCGGGGTCCTGTGGGGCCCTTGGTTTTCTCCAGCAAGATACTGTTGTCTTGTCTTTTCAGCGAGATCCGCTTGATCTCATGACGGGCGATCTGGAAGACCTGGGTGAGCCTCTGTTTTTGGTCTTTCAGCCTCTCTTCCTTATGGGTCTCGTAGAAGTAGAAGGCCCCCAGGAGGGCCACCGCAACCATGAGGCCCAAAAGGGGGCGCCACCCCATCATCTTGCCCTCCTCTTGGCCCACACCAGGAGGCCCACCACCAGGACCACCACCGGGATAAGGATCACTGGAACCCAGAACACCAGGAGCCCCTGTTTCTTGGTGAGAACCAGGGCCTGGATGGGACGGTTTCTCTTCTTGATAATTATGAACGGTTCGCTTCCGGCCAGGTACTTAAAGGCATTGGTGACCAGGTCCTTGTTTCCCGAGACGTTAAGATATTTGTTAGTGGCAAAGTCCACATCGCCAAAGATCAAGAGCATCCCCTCGCCCTCAATGGGAAGCCCGCTTCGGCTCCCATCCCCTTTCTTTCTCAATGGCGGGGTCAGTTCTGATATGGCCGATAGGCACACGGGCCCCATTCGATCCCTTTCATCAATCTGGGCCACCCCTTGGTCCAATGCCTTTTGGTCGGTCTCTGCCCACGAATTGGCAGTGGTATAGGCAAGACAGGTAACTGTTACTCCTTTGGGTGGCTGTGGCACCGGTTCCACTGAGCGGGCCACATGAAACATGGAGGTAAAGTTAAAACCCTCCGTAATCTTGTGCGCCCCGTACTTGCCCACCATGGGAAGCAGCCAATCTCCCCCCATCACACGGCTGAGCTTGTCAACCACCACGTCGTTGCTGAGCCTGATCCCAAATTGGGCAGCAAGGCTCTCCAGGCCTGCACCATTGAAAGGCTCCACAAAGGCCATCACCCTCCCCCCCTTCAAGATATAGTCCCTTATTGCCTGAATTTCTTGGGCAAACAGTTCTTTCCGGGGGGCTGCTATCACCAACATGTCTGCATCAGCCGGGATCGCCGAATGGGTGAGGTCCAGTTGATGGAATTCAAAGTGCTGTTTTTGCAGTTCTTCTGCCAGCGTGGAAAGGGTGGAAGGGGCCATTCCCCTAAAATCCCTTTCGCCGTGGCCCGTGAGCCAGTAGACCTTTTCCTTTTCCCCCTTCAAGATCCTTATTATGGCGTTTGTAAGTTCACCTTCCTCTGCGAGTTTGACCACCTGGCGCTGTCCATTACCCTCAAGCACAAAGGTATTGGTCTCACTCACGCCATAGCGCCTTGCAAGGCTGGGATTTCGTTCAGGGTCAATCAGCTCATAGGTGATCTTTGGGGCGCGGTAGTGATAGGCAGAAAGAAGCCTTTCAGCCTCCTCTTCCTCCCTGAAGCCTTTTCTAACAAAGGCCTTTATCCTTATGGGCTCTTTTACCTGTGCCAACACATTTATAGTCTCCTCTGAGAGGGAGTGGTGCCTTGAAGCGGTCAAATCCAACCTAAAATAGTGCCTCTCGGAGAGCAGGGTTATGAACACAAAGGCGGCCAAAACCAGGACCATGTATAAAACAGCCCTGGCAGACGAGCTGAAACGCCAAATATTAGAGGCTCCGGCCATGTACCTAGCCCCTCCAGTACCTGGCATCCAGAAACCTGAGGGTGAGCAGGAGCCAGAAAAGGGTGAACATGACGTAGAAGAGCAGGTCCCGACTGTCCAACAAGCCCTCTGTGAAGGGGTCCAGGTGGGTCACGATGGAGATGTGGGCAAGGACCTTGCCCATTAAGGGGCCTGCCACAGTGCGGGCCCACCCCAGGCCCCAGAAGAAAAGAAGCGCCCCGAAACTCAGCACAGCCGCCACTATCTGATTCTCTGTGACCGAGGAGGTGAAAATTCCCAAAGAGATAAAACTT
>JALVMN010000239.1 GCA_027027005.1 Desulfobacterales bacterium
AAGATAGGGATCATAGACTATGACCTTCATCTTCAGGCCCTTGGCACGGTCTGCCACGATCTTTCCGATGTGTCCTGCACCTATGATGCCCAGGGTCTTGTTGAACAGCTCCCTTCCTTGGAGCTTTTTCTTCTCCCACTTACCCGCCTTGAGTGAGGCAGTGGCCTGTGGAATGTTCCTGCAAAGCGACATCATCATGGCGATGGTGTGCTCTGCAGTGGTAATGGTGTTTCCCTCTGGGGTGTTCATTACCACTATGCCCCTCTGGGTGGCAGCAGGAATATCCACATTGTCCAGCCCTATACCTGCTCTGCCGATAACCTTGAGGTTGTCTGCTGCAGCTATAATGTCGGATGTGACCTTTGTGGCACTTCGAATCACCAGGGCATGGTATTGCCCTATGATGGCTTTCAGCTCTTCTGGAGGAAGACCGGTCTTAACGTCTACTTCAATGCCCGGGGCCTCCTCGAAGATCTCTATCCCAACTGGAGACAAGTTATCACTCACCAAGACTTTCACAGCCCTCTCCCCCTTTCTTTAAAACAGACGGTAGTGTTCAAAAGACCGATGATATCAATACTTGGTGCGATGTTTGGCGGCATTTATCTCATAATTGAAAGTCCTTGGCAAGATCAAGCATGTTAATTTGGTGGGAAACTAGTGAGAAAAATTAACTATTCGTCCAGGCTCAAGAGGTAAGACCTGAGATTTATGTTTTTATTCTTTATGCCGAGCTTGTGCCTTATTTTGTATCGATGCGAGATTACCGTGTTAATAGAAATACCCAACAAGTCTGCTATCTCTTTGTTCATCAGGCCGTCCTTTACCAGGTGCGCCACCCTGATCTCCATGGGAGTCAAGTTTAGGAATTTGGAGGAGAGTCTGCTGACCAGCGGAGAGGTAATATGATTGAGGTTGTTCTCCAGTATTTCAAGCAAGATCCTCTGCTCCTCGTTCAGTTGGGATCTTTTTAGCCTTTCAAGATAGGGCAGGACCAACTGTTTCACATTTGAGAGGATGCTTTCATGTTCTTCCTTCTTCTTTTCCTCCATCTGCCTCAGTATGACCTTGAGGGCTATGTTTGCCTCCTCAAGCCGTCTTGACTGGCTTTTCAGCTCTGCCTCGCGTCCCTTGAGATCCTCCATAGTGAGCTTCAACTCGCTGATATCGCGCCCCTCTGCTATGAGAAGGATTATCTTGCCACTTTTATCCCGCACGGGCTTGAGGGAGAAGTCCACATTCATGCTCCTTCCCTCTGGTGACCTGTGGGTCACCTCGAATCTCACCAACTCACCCCTTCCGGCCTTCTGAACCGCCTTCCTGAGTCTTTCCTGCTCCGTTTTGCTGTGAGACCACCACGGAGTCTCCCAAAAGGGCCTTCCGCGCACCTTGCTTTCCTCGGTGCCCACAAAGTCCATGGCTGTCTTGTTTACCTTCAATACCGTGCCATCGAGCCCCAGGACGGCCACGAACTGAAAGGTCTGGTCAAATATGGCCCGCAGCATGGTCTCGCTCTCTTGAAGGGCCTTTTTGGCCAGGGTGCGCTCATTTATCTCCTTTTGTAATTGTCGGTTTATGGCAATGAGCTCTTCTGTGCGCTCCCTTACTAGCTCTTCCAGGTGGTCCCTGTGCTTCTTGAGCTCGTCCTCCATCCTCTTGCGCTGGAAGAACTCCGGGATATCAACCCTTACCCTTTTGGAGGCATTTGCCCTGACCCTGGAGCTATACTGGCGTACATATCCCTCTATTTTCTCAGGGGGGGCCATGATGAAGCGGCAGTGCTTGTCGCCCATGGCCTGGCACTCCACTTCTGCAGCCACCAGAGGCAACCCGAAGCTCTCCTCACACCATCCAGAGGAATACCCTGCATTCATAACGCATACCGGGAAGTCGGTCTTTTGTCCGCTATTGATCCATGTATGTGCCTCAAAAGAGAAGGGATGGTCATAGATGAGGAAATAATTTTCATCAGGTGTTGGATGGGACTCCGGGAGGATCTTTACAAAGGCCCAGCCGGTATAGGCAAAGTGGATGGGTCCTGCCGAAAGTTTTTCAATGGGATTGGTCACCCCCATCCTGTTTGAAAAACTCTTTGCATCGGCCTTGCCTATTGAATGGGCCATGTCAAAGAGTATTCCTGATGCAACGGTACGGGCCTTTTCCTCTCCCTTATCCTGATAAAGGGAGGTCACGAGATCAAAGAACTCCTTGGACATGGAGGCGGCGCGCACCAGGATGTAGCGCTCGCCCGAATACCTTATCAATCCTTGGCAGGGATCTTGTCTTTCGTCCTGGAAATAGCGCTCCACATAGCCCTGGGCCTTCAAGAACTCCCGCTCAAATCCTTCGGGCACCTCTACGGTGTAAAGTCCCCCACTCCCTTTAGGCCCCCTTTTTAGTTCGGCAGCTTGCACACTCATGGCCTCTTCCTGCCTTCTAGTGTACCTCCAGTATCAATTAAGCCTTGCCCTTGGTCTTCAAGGCCTTAAGTATCTTTTCAGGCGTAATGGGAAGGCTGGTAATCCTTACGCCAATTGCGTCATAAACGGCATTGGCTATGGCAGGGGCCACGGGCACGAGACCCGGCTCTCCGACCCCCTTTGCACCAAACGGCCCTTCCTGGTCTTGGGTCTCAACAAAGTCCAGATGAATGGGAAACCTAATATCCGGAGCAGTGAAGATCTTGTAATCAAGAAAATTGGGATTGAGGTTTCTCCCCTTTTCGGTCTTATATTCCTCGCTCAAGGCATACCCCAGTCCCTGGACGATCCCGCCATAAAACTGCCCCTTGAGGGTCTGGAGGTTCAGCACCCTGCCCACATCATGGGCCGCGGCAAACTGAATTACCTTTACCTGACCTGTCTCCAGATCCACTTCCACCTCGGCACCGTGAACTCCGAAAATATAGGTTGCAGACATATTGCCCCTGCAGGTGCGAGGGTCCAGCATCTGGTTGCAGGGATCATAAAAGGCATCAGCCACTACCATGGTGCCCTGCTCCTTGAAATGAGCAGCCCTCAAGATCTCTTCCAGGGTGACCTTGAGCAAGGGATTGTCCGGCTCCTCTTTCAGGAATATGTAGTTGTCCTTCATGTCAAACTCTGAGGGATCGCACACGCGCTCATAGTCCAGTTCTGGGATCTGGAAGTCAGGATCCTTCTTTCGCCTCTTTTTCATTTTGGCCTTCACCCTGGGCATAAAGTGCTCAGAGGCCAGTTCAAAGACCTTTTGTCTCACCTTCTGGGCGGCCATGATGGCCGCATTGCAGGCAGTAAAGGCCCCGCGGCTGGCATGCGTCCCAACATCCCATGGGCATGTGGCGGTGTCACCGCTTACAATGCTCACCTTGTCAGGGGTAACACCAAGGGCCTCTGCAGTGGCAAGCTGCAAGGCCGCAAACAGGCCCTGTCCCATCTCTACGGCTCCTGTAATCACAGAGACATGGCCAAAGTCATCAAGCTTCATGATCACCCCTGTGCCGTCAGACTTGTAAACCCGACCAGACCCTCCCACGTGGAACAGGGAGGCCATGCCCACACCCCTTGCCTTGTTCCTCATCTTTCCGCGCTTTTCCTTCCACCCAAGTCTATCAGCCACGATCTTGAGGCACTGCTCGTGGCCGCAGGTGGTTACGTGAAGCCCCATGGGAGTAATGTCATTGGGGATGTTTCGGTTTATGAGCCTGAACTCGTAGGGGTCAATACCTGCAGCTTCCGCAAGCTGGTCAAGATTGCTCTCAATGGCCCACGTGGCCTGGGGATTCCCGTAGCCCCGCATGGCCTGGCAATAGGTGTTGTTGGTATACACGATCTTGGTCTCGTAATGGACATTGGGGACCCTGTAGAGAGAGGAGATGGGCAACATCATCACACTCGGGGTAGTGGCCCCCCAGGAGGTGTAAGCCCCATTGTCAAGGATCATTCTCACCTCGCGGAAGGTCAATTTACCGTCCTGGTCACACCCCTGGGCGATGTATGTCTTGGTGGGTTGGCGTGGAGAGAGCGCGGTGAATTCCTCTTCCCTCGTGAGCACTATCTTTACCGGCCTTCCGGTCCTGTAAGCCAGAAGTATGGCGATATACTCGTAGGCATGGGTGTCAAGCCCGGTGCCAAAGGCCCCTCCCAGGGTGGGGACAATGACCCGGGTATTTTTCCCCTTCAGACCCATTGCTGCCAAGGCCCGATTGAAGTCGTTCTGGGCCAGGAAAGGGATCTGGGTCTTGGTGATCATGGTGAGATTGCTTTGAAGATCAAACTCTGCAATACAACCTGCCGTGCCCATGCAGGACTGCTGTATGAGCGGGGTTTGAAAATGCTCTTCCACTACGTAAGCGGCCTTGTCCCTTGCCCTTTCCACATCTCCTGATACGAACTTCCATGGCACAGGAACGATGTTGTCCTTTTTGGGCCTGCCCCTGGCATCGGTTTCATGGATCAGGGGGGCATCTTCCTTCAAGGCGTCCTCAGGGGTAAAAACGCCGGGGAACTCTTCGTATTCCACTTCAATGAGATCAATGGCTTCTTGGGCGATCTCGGGATCAATAGCTGCCACTGCAGCCACCTCATCCCTGAATTGTCTTACCTTGTCTCGCTTGAGGGCAAAATTGTCCTTTATAAACCCGATCCTTATTTCAGGTGTATTGTACCCGGTGATAACGGCCCTCACCCCTGGCAGCTTTTCAGCCTTGGATGTGTCTATGTGCTTGATCCTGGCATGGGCATAGTCACTGTATTTTATCTTGCCGTAGAGCATGCCAGGGCGTTTGATATCGTGGATGTATAGAGCCCTGCCTGCAACTTTGTCAGGAGCATCCGGTCTGGGAGTCTCAGTCCCTATGAAACGAAATTCACCCATCTCTTCCCCCTTCAAATCTTCTCAGCCGCCTTTTTAATGGATTCAACGATTTGAACATAACCTGTGCATCTGCAGAGGTTTCCAGAAATGGCCCTCCGTATATCGTCTTCACTTGGGTCTGGATTTTCACTCAGGAGTGCCTTTGCAGACATTATCATCCCAGGGGTGCAAAAACCGCATTGAACAGCCCCGTGTTCCACAAAGGCCTCCTGGATGGGATCCAACTTGCTTCCCTGACCAATGAGTCCTTCCACGGTAAGCACCGTTTTTCCGTCCACCTCATAGGCCGGGTAAAGGCAAGAGTTGACACTTATGCCATCCACAAGGACCGTGCAGGCCCCGCATTCTCCCTGGCCACACCCCTCCTTTGGTCCGGTAAGCTCGAATGTCTCCCGCAGCACTTCCAAGAGCATCTTGTGGGATTCCACCTCTGCGGAAACCTCATCGCCGTTCAGTATAAACTTAATAACCTTTTTCATGTATCAGCCTCCTGCACAGAGAGAATATCTGAAGTACAACCTGATCCTTGCATCTATTCAGCCTCATTGGCCGCCTCAATCAGGGCCCTCCTGACCAGGACCCCCGCCACCTCTCTGCGGTATTCCTCACTGGCCCTCACGTCACTAATGGGGCTCACAAGTTCCTTGACCTTGGCCTCCACAGCATCCAACAGGTCTCCTTCGATTGAATTTCCCGCCACCATCTCCTCCACAGCCTCAAGCCTCAAGGGTGTCGAGGCCACTGCACCCACTGCGGCCTTGCATTCCTTGCATACCCTTCCTTCCATCACCACCATGACAGCGGCATTTACAATGGCAATGTCCTGGCTGAGCCTCCCTATCTTGACAAATGCGCTGCCGCTATTGGGAGTGGGCTCCGGGATCTTGATCTGGGTCAGGATCTCCACGGAATCCAGAGACGTGGCCCCTGGCCCCTGGAACAACTCCTCTATGGGAATTTCCCTGCTGCCGCCCGGCCCCTCGATTACAACAGTCGCTCCAAGCACCATCAACGGGGGGGCGGAATCGGCCGAGGGGGCCGCATTACACAGGTTCCCGCCAATGGTGGCAACATTTCGGATCTGGGGGTTGGCCAGGACCGAGGCTGCCCGGCTCAAGCATGGATAGATCCTTGCAAGGTCAGGATCCCTTTCAATCTCTCTAAAAAGGGTCATGCTGCCAAGGCTCATCCCGCCATTTTTTGTGATTCCGGCAAGTCCTTCCACCCTCCTCAGAGAAATCAAGGCCTTTGGGGTAAGCACCTTCTGCTTCATTTTCACGATAAGGTCAGTGCCCCCTGCGATGTAGCGAGCCTCACCCTTCAGCTTTTCCATTAGCTTGTAAGCCTCTTTGAGGCTTTCAGGCTGGTAATAGTCAAATCTCTTCATGGCAACTCCTGGAATCCTAGATTTATATGAAAGCTTGGTTAAATCGTTAAATCGATGAATGGTTAAACGGTAATAGCTGAAACCCTTTCACGACTTGACGATTCAACCATTTTACCGGCAAACCACAGTTTCATACTTCGCTGTACCTGATGACAGGCATGGAGGTTAGTAAGTTACTCCCTGTTATCAAATACCCTTTTGCTCTTTCGCTCAGATCTTGGCAGACTACCATAGTCCACGATCTCCACCTCTGTGCTCACCATGATCTGCTTCTTTATCTCTCCCTGAATGGTCTTCTTGAGTTCCTGGTCTCTAGCCGGATCAACGCCGTGATCCCTTTCCACTTTCAGGGTCATGTAATCTTTTCCATCATCCCTCCTTTCCAGGATAATCTGGTACTCACTCCCTATTCCGGATATACCGGAGAGCACATGATCTATCTGACCGGGATAAATGTTTACGGCCCTGAATATGATCATGTCGTCGGAGCGGCCGAGGATTCTGTCGTGCCGTGGGAGGATGTTTCCGCACGGGCACTTACCAGGGATGGCGCGTGTCAAATCTCTTGTCCTATATCTGATGAGAGGAACAGCCTCCTTCCTGAGCGTGGTTACCACCATCTCGCCCGTCTCTCCCTCAGGCACGGGCTCTAGGGTTTCGGGGTCCAGGATTTCCAGGATATAGTAGTCTGCCCAGTAGTGGATCCCGGTGTGATGGACGCAATCCAGCCCTGTGCCAGGGCCGTATAGCTCTGTCATCCCCGGGATATCAAACATGTGTTCGAGCCCCAAAAGCTCCTTTATTCGCCTCCTCATGGCATCAGAGGAGCGCTCTGAGCCGAATATCATCTTTTTTAGATGGATCTTGTCCCTGAGCCCCCTGCGGTTTACCTCCTCTGCCATCAGAAGCCCCATGGAGGCGGTACAACACATTACCGTGCTTTGAAAATCCACCAGGAATTGGCACTGCATGTCCAGATTGCCGGGACCGGCCGGTATGGCCATTGCCCCGAACCTCTCGCAGGCCATCTGAAAGCTTATGCCGGCAGTCCATATGCCATATCCCACTGCAATCTGCACCCTGTCTTGGCGGCTTAGTTGAGCCATCTCATAGCAACGGGCAAAGAAGTGGGTCCAGTCCTCTATGTCTTTCTGGGTGTAGCAGAGGACCTTCCTCTTGCCGGTTGTGCCGGATGAGGCATGGATGCGGACCACCTTTTCAAAAGGAACGGACAAAAGTGGGAAAGGATAGCCTTCTTGGAGGTCTTGGGCAGTGGTAAAGGGGAGGCGCTTTAGGTCGTCCAAGGTCTTGATGTCATCTGGGGTGACGCCGGCCTCGTCCAATTTTTCTCGATAGGTGGGCGAGCCCTGGTAGGCATGCCTTACAGTCCACTTCAACCCCTCCAGTTGAAGGGCCCTTAATTCCTCCTCTGATTTCAAGTCGGGCATAAAAGTTTCAGTCATGATTCTCTTCCCTCCAACGCTCTATTTGGCAAGATTCGGGATCAGCATGACGATCTCCGGGAAAATGATCAGCAAGATGATACATACAATACAGGCCAACAGGAAAAAGCTCACGCTCTTGAATATGGTGGCCAGCTCTATGTCGGGGGCCAAGGCCTTCACCACATATATGTTTACACCAACAGGGGGGGTGATTGCCCCCATGGTGGTGACCATGGTCAGTATTATGGAGTACCAGATGGGGTCAAACCCGAGGGCCATGCCCAGGGGAAAAAATATGGGGATGGTGAGGACCAAAAAACCCAGCGAGTCCACAAAGCACCCACCTATAAGGTAGATCATGAGCACTATGGCCAATATCACATATGGAGACACTGGAAGTGATGCAGCAAACTCAGCAATGTGAAAGGGGAGGCGTGTGACCGCCAGAAAGCGGCCAAATATGATGGCCCCGGTCACCAGAAAGAATACCATGCTGGATATCCTTAGGGTATCCATGATGGAACTCCATATCCCCTTCCAGGTAAGTCGCCTGGTAATCCCTGTAACCAATAGGGTGAAGAACACTCCCACTGCCCCTGCCTCTGTGGGCGTAAAAAGTCCTGCGTAAAGTCCACCTATGACGAGGAAAAATATGGCCACAGCCTCTATGATGCCCCCCAGTGCCCTCAACTTCTCCTTGAAACTGGTCTTGGGGCCCGCTGGGCCCAACTCCGGATTGATACGGCACATGACGAATATGGTTAGTACAAACAGGATGCCCAGTAAAACAGCAGGCAGTATCCCTCCCAAGAATAACTTTATGATGGATTGCTCTGTCTGAAGGCCTATGATGATGAGGACCACGCTAGGTGGCATCACGGTCCCAAGCGTTCCACCTGTAACCACCGTTCCGCTGCTCAAAAGCGTGCTGTATTTGTACTTCGTCATCTGGGGAAGGGCCACGGTGCCCATGGTAGCGGCCGTGGCCGTATTGGACCCGCAGATGGCTGCAAACAGTTCATCGGCCCCTATGGTGGCTATGGCCAGCCCACCCCTCCAGTGGCCGAACCATTTGTATGCGGCATCGTATAGCCGCTCGGCAATGCCTGAATTGAACGCCAAATAGCCAAGGAATATGAAAAGCGGGATTACCGTAAGTCCATACTTGGAGAAAGTGGCCCACACATCAGTTCCCACCATTGCAATGGCCGCCTTGAACGAGACCACATACCAGAAGCCGCAAAAACCCACCACACCCATGGCAAATCCCACGGGCATGCCCAAAAAAAACAAGACCAGGAGGAGGATGATTATACCGATGATACCAATGGCTGTGAGACTCATTTGCCCTCCTCCTTTTCAAGCAGGCTCTTTAGAAGACCTGTCAGAAATACAAGGGCCAAGGCCGCACAGCCAAGGGCCACCGCATAGGTGAAAGGGTAATATATGATCCTGAGGGTTTCAGTCACCTCACCGGTTCTCCAAAGGGTGGTGGCGTATCTGGCAATCTGCCACGATACAACGGAGAAAAAGAGAAAACAGACCAAATTGTTTATCCCATCCAACACCCGCCTCACCTTTGGCGAAAACCCAAGGATGAGAATATCTACTGCAATGTGCCCCTTCTTCGTCTGCGTGTAGCCCAGTGCAAAGGCGGTCACCACTGCACCCATATAGCCCATCAGCTCAAAGGTTCCCCTTATGGGGAGCCATACCACCCTGCAGAAGATATTGGCACAGGTAAGTATTATCATTACCGCCAGGATCCCACCTCCAACCCACATCAAGATCTTGTTGAGACCCTGGCTCAGTCTTTCAAGAAATTGCAACATTCCCCTTTCCTTCACTATCTCATGGCTTGGGATGGCAGGGGCTAAGAGCATTGTGCAGCCTGCCCCCGCCACTTTAGTCCTTTCACATTACTTGCCTGAATACATGGCAGTGAAGTTCTTTATGTCCTGGACAATGCTCTTGCCAGGAAGCCCTTTCTTTTCAGCAGAGGCAATCCACTTGCTGGTGATGGGCTCCAAGAGCTTATCCCATCTCTGCTTTTCGGCCTTTTTCAGCCTAATCACCTTTACCCCTTGTTTTCTCTTGGACCAGTTCATGGCCTTTCTGACATGGTTGTCCATATATGTGCCGGTCCATGCAGCCTGCTGGGTGCCAAGCTCTTCAAATACCTTCTGGACATCTTTTGGCAGCGAATTCCATTTGTCCATGTTCATGACCACAGCAAAGGGATAAACCACTGTGTTTGTGAGAGTCACATACTTGCACATCTCTGCGAACTTGAAATCCTTCATGACATCCAGAGAAGAAAACAAACCCTTCACCACCCCCTTTTGAAGTGCCTCAGGAGTGGCTGGCATGGGCATCCCAACAGGATTTGCACCCCATGCCTTTAAAATCTGGGCGGCACCCCCAGAGGCCCTGAGATCCACACCCTTGATGTCTTCCAGGCTGGCAATGGGAATCTTGGACATGATGTTGGATGGAGCAGTGGTGAACATGGTGAGTACCTTTACCTTGGCAAATGCCTTTGGTTTGTATTTCTTGTAAAGGTCCCAGAGCACCAAGCTGCCCACCAGGGAATTGGGAATACCCAGGGGAAGGCTTGTGGCGTTTGTGATCACAAAACGGCCCGGCTGGTAGGCCATGCACAGGCATCCAATGTCTGCCTGCCCGGCGATGACCCCGTCCATCATGTTCTTGGCCCCCAGGAGGGTTCCGCCGGGAAAGGTGTTGATGAGCACCTTGCCGCCGGTTCGCTTTTCCACCTCCTTTTTCCACCTTTCCATCTGGACGCACGGAAAGGTTGGAGCAGGAGGAAAGTTGGCATAACTGAGCTTTATGGGCCCTGCATTGGCCCCTGGACAGTGAAAGACGGTGAGAAGAAAAATGGCCATCACGGCAGCTAAAGTTACTAATCCTATCCTCTTCATGACACAGCCTCCTTTTCTTGGTTGATGTTTGACTCCCAGCTCATCACTCCACCCCAACTGCTTTCTCTCACCCCCTTTCTACGCTGGCCCTCGAAATCATTTAGTCCTTCAAGCATCTGTTTCAACAAGTGCTTTTTTACCTTTCCAAGCATTGTGCGTGGAAGAGAAGAGACAAATGAAAATTTCTTGGGCAATTTATAGCGGGCAAGTTTTCCGTTACAAAAGGCCAGTATGTCCTGTTCTGAAACCTTACAACCCTTCTTTCTTATGACAAAGGCATGACCCACTTCTCCCCACTTTTCATCAGGCACCCCAACCACGGCAACATCCTCTACGCCCGGATGCTCCCGGATGATCCTCTCCACCTCGGCAGGATACACATTTTCACCACCTGATATATACATGTCCTTTGCCCTATCAACGAGATAGAAATAGCCGTCCTCATCCATACGTGCCAGATCCCCGGTGTAGAGCCAGCCATCTCGGATGGTCTCCCGGGTCCTCACTGGATCATTCCAGTACTCTGTCATCATTATGGAGCCTCGCACCACGATTTCGCCCACCTCACCAGGGGCGACACTTCTACCGGAAACATCCACCAGGCCGACCTCTGCGTGGAATACCGGCCTTCCCACAGTGCCAGGTCTTTCCAGGGACTCTTTTTCAGATGCCCAGAGCAGGATGGAGGTCTCGGTCTGGCCCATTATCTGCCGGACCGGAAATCCGGCCCTGCTGCACTGGACAATCAGATCATGGGTGGTCTTCTCTCCTCCGATGGCACAGACCTTCAGGGATGAGATATCTCTTTTGTGTTCATCGGCCAGATGGAGCAGCGATTTGTATATGGTGGGGACACCGAGGAACTTGGTGACCCCGTATCTGGCGATATCCGTGTAAGTCTTTTGAGGGTCAAACCTGGAATGAATTACCATCGTAATACCTTTGTAAAGAGACGGGGATGCCTGAATAAAGAGGCCCCCTGAATGAAAAAGAGGCAGGATGATGAGCATGACGTCATGGAAGCCCATATTGAAGAACATCTCAGCATTAAGGCAATTAAAGAATGTCTTTCGATGGGAGAGTACCGCACCCTTTGGTTCTCCGGTGGTGCCTGAAGTGTACATTATCACGTGGGGCTCTTCAGGGTCCAGGGGAGGTGGAGAAGAGATGAAACCGGGGTCTTTTCCTGAAAACTTGGCCACTTCCCGAGCATAGTCCAACGCCCCCTTGGGTCCTGTGTCTTTGTCCACCACCACCAATCGCGGAGATATCAAGAGACTTTCAAGGTCAATTGCTTCTACTAGTAGTTCTCTTTCACACACGAAAAGTTTTGGGGTGCAGTTATTGAGGGTATATTCCACCTCTTTTGAGACGAACCTGAAGTTTAGAGGCACAAAGATGGCACCAATCAAGGTGCAGCCCAGGTAAAGCTCCAGAAACTCAGGGGAGTTTCTGAGCATCACTGCCACCCTGTCGCCCTTTTTCACGCCCACCGACTCAAGCCAGGCTGCAACTGCATTGATTTTGTTATATAGACTTGAGTAGGTAATGGTCTCATCCTCAAAAATTATTGCAGGCTTTTGGGGGTGCAGTTCACTCCACCGCTTGACCCACCAAGCAGCATTCATTGAGTTAGTCATTTTAGAAAATCTTAAACAGTCCAGCATAACCTGAAATCACTGCCACCGAGTAAACAGATTAGAATATGCTTGGCTCCACGTGCTCGCCAAAGACCTCCCGGAACACATCGGCCATCTCGCCAACAGTGGCGTAATTCTTACAGCACTCCACCAGGTAAGGCATGACATTTTCCGTTCCACGGGCCGCCTTTTCCAGGGCCTTGAGGGAATCTTTTACGGCCTTGTTGTCCCTGGTCCTTCTGAGTTCTTTTAGCCGCTCAATCTGTTGAAGGGCCCATTTCTCGTCGTATTCAAACAGTTCCACCTCCATGTCCACGCCCTCGGTGTACTTGTTCACCCCCACCTTGATTATCTTGCCTTCCTGGAGCTTCTTTTCGTACTCATAAGCCTGACGTGCCACCTCTCGCTGGACATAGCCTGAGGATACCGCTTGTATCATACCACCTATCTTTTCCACCTTTTCCATCTCTTCCAGGATCTTTTCCTCCATCTCCTTGGTGAGGGTCTC
>JALVMN010000240.1 GCA_027027005.1 Desulfobacterales bacterium
CGCACATGCTATCTGGATTGTCCGCTTCATGTCCAACTCCTTATGGAATGTGGTGGTGGCAAGACCTCTTTCATGCCTCACGGAACGATAATCGTATCATTTGGTTCCAGTAACACATTTTGCTCTATATTTTTCCCATCAATGAATTCCTTGTAGTTGAATCTCAGCTGGATTTCCTTTTCACCCTTTCTCCTGACTATGATGATATTCTTGGTGTCTGCCCACTCAGTAAAGCCTCCTGCTGCCGAAAGAGCCTGGAGCACTGTCATGCCAGGTGCCAGGGGAATAGGACCGGGGCGGGCAAGTCGTCCGATGGTGTAAACTATCCTGCTCCGGCTCTCCACCACCAGGACCGTTACCTCAGGTGCAGTGACATATTTTTTTAGTTTCTTGGAGATTATTTCCTTGAGTTGGGCCACGGTCTTTCCAGAGGCCAGGATTTCTCCGATGAGGGGAAAGGTAATGCGACCGTCTGCCATTACGGTCACATCTCTCGTCAGGTCCGGTTCCTTCCACACATAGATGTGTAATAGGTCATTGGGGCCTATTTGGTAGTGTTCCGAGGGTCCAGAGGCCCTTACACCTCTTGGACCTGAAATAATCAAGAAGGCCATTACAACGATCAAGGAGCTAAGGATTCTTTGTGGTCTCTTAGAAATATGCATAACGGCTCTCCAAATTCTTATATTTGGGTGTTGGAGTGAAGAGTTTCTTTGGGACGATTCTTTTCTATTCCGAGCTCTTCCATCTTGTAGAAAAGGGTCTTGTAACTGATTTTAAGCATTCGGGACGCCTTGCGCTTGTTCCAGCCCGAAGCCTCCAAGGCGTACCTTATTACCCTGTGCTCGATCTCTCTCAAGGCCTCTGCCCTTAGCTCCATCAGTGGTTTTATGGAGACTTCTTCGCCTTGGATCTCTTTCGGTGCTTTCACCACTTCTTCGGGAACCGCTATTATCCCTTCGGGCCACTCAACCTCGTCGGCCTTCATATTACGAATTATTTCCTCTTTTACTCCTTCTGGTTCATCCCCAGCCATGAGACGGAGTATGATGCTGGAGAGCTCCCTCACATTGCCAGGCCAGTGGTAGGCCTGGAACAAGTTTCGCAATTCGGCGTCCAACTGAAATTCACCTTTCAGTTTTAAGGTCCCTTGGTGCTTTTTTATAAAATAATCGGTAAGTAAAGGAATATCCTCTTTTCTCTCCCTCAACGGTGGGATTTCTATAGTGATCATACTCAGGCGATAATAAAGATCCTCTCTAAAGAGGCCATGCTTCATATCTTCTTTAAGATTGTGGTTGGTGGCAGCAATTATCCATGTATTGACCTTTATGTCGCGAGTGCTGCCCAGTCTTGCAAATTCTCCGCTTTGGACCACCTGTAAGAGCTTGGCTTGAAGCAAAGGGGGCATGTCACCTATCTCGTCAAGGAATATTACGCCGTCGGAGGCGATTTCAAATTTTCCCGGCTTAAAGGATACCGCACCAGTAAAGGCTCCCTTTTCATAGCCAAAGAGCTCGCTTTCAAGGAGCGTCAACGGAAGGGCTGCACAATTCACCTTAACAAATTTGCCCTTTTTCCTTGGAGACGAGGCATGAAGGAGCCTTGCCACCACCTCTTTGCCTGTCCCTGTCTCTCCAACTATGAGGACGTGGAAGACCGTCTTGGAGAGGGTCTTGATCATCCTTCTGATTTTTTGGATTTCGGGATTGTTTCCTAGGAGGACATATTCCATAGTGTGAAAAGTTTTACACACCCAAGGGTCTCATGTCAAAGGAAATGAATTCATCAAGAGAAATAGTAGGGAGCAGGCCCTTCCGACCACTACTCCCACACCATTTTATTCGGATAGATTATGAGGGGAATGAAATCCTTCTCTCGGCCCCGGAGCGTCTTTCACTTCCTTTACGACGATCCAGCCCACTCCTTCTGTCCTTTCCACTCCTTCGATCAGTCCCGCTTCTCCGCTCACGCCCCGAGCGTCTTTCAGGTATGTGGCCTGTGTAAGAGAACTGCCTCCTGTCCAGCCCACTCCTCCTGCCCCCGTTATCACGAATTACCTGCTCCTGCATCCTAAAACCCCGCCTATCCTTAAACTTCTGGCTGTGTAACATTAATCTAGTGAAGCAACGACTATGCCTAAAGAAGGGGGAGGGATGTCAAAAGATAAATTACATGTGTTTCCAAATTGTTAGCCTTAGGTCCAGAAGTGTCTGGAAGAGACTGACCAAAAATTCCTACGCTGGGTGTGTAAAAAACTACCCAGTTTGATGTATAACTTCTTACCAAAGTGGCAGAGAATTACACAACGCCGTGGGTGGGTAAAGTATTTTAGGAAATACTGCGCCCCCTATACTGGCGGGGGTTTATGTTGTATTTTTTCACCTTGTAGCCAAAGATGCGCTCAGTGGTTTTTAGGGCACGGGCTGCCTTGCGCATATTTCCACGGCTCGACTTCAAGGCATCTATAATGAGGTCCATCTCGAATCGCTCCACTGCCTCTTTTAGGGATTGAGCCTGTTGAGTGCCGGTATCCTCTGCAGTCTGTAAGCTGGGGGGGAGGTGATAGGTGTGTATTACCTGTTCCTGGCATAAAAGAACTGCCCTTTCCATGCAGTTTTCAAGCTCTCTGACATTTCCAGGCCAGTGATAGCGCATAAGGGCATCAATGGCAGGGGTGGAAATCCTCTTGATGTCCCTTCCGTACTCTGCCGCATACTTTTCCAAAAAGTAGTCGGCCAGCAGTAATATATCAGCCTCCCTTTCCCGCAACGGTGGGAGGTAGATGGGATAGACATTGAGCCTGTAAAACAAGTCCTCCCTGAACCTTCCCTGTTCCACCGCCTGGGCAAGGTTAGTATTGGTGGCTGCAATTAGGCGTATGTTTACCTTTCTGACTTCCGTGCTCCCCAAGCGCTCCAGTTCCTTTTCTTGTAAGACCCTCAGGAGCTTTCCCTGGGCCTCCAGGGCAAGGGAGCCGATTTCATCCAGAAAGATGGTTCCCCCATTGGCGAGTTCAAATTTTCCTTCCTTGGACCGAGTGGCCCCGGTAAAGGCGCCCTTTTCGTAACCAAAAAGCTCTGCCTCCACCAGTTCTGCAGGGAGGGCGGCACAGTTTACCTTAACCAAGGGTTTGTCCGCTCTCAAGCTGTTATAGTGGATGGCATTGGCTACCAGCTCTTTCCCGGTGCCACTTTCTCCCAGCAGAAGCACTGTGGCATTACTCTTGGCCACCTGTGAAATCAGGTAAAAGACCTCTTGCATCTTTCGGCTGTTACCGATGATGTTACTGAAGCTGTATTTTTCATAGAGCTCTCTTCGCAGCCTCAGGTTTTCCTCCCTCAGCCTTTGTTTTTCCCGGTTGATCTTGTCAAGCATGGAAACCTTCTGGGCGATAAGGCTGCTGATGATACTGAGCAGCCTCACATCTTCGTCCAAGGGGGCCTTTCCCTCAAAGACCCTATCCACACTCAAGGTCCCCAATACCCTGGTTCCCTCCTTGATGGGAACGCAGATGAATGAAATCTTTGACTTGTCAATCTTTCGCCTGGCCCCGGTCTTGTCCAAAAAAAGGGGTTCTTCGTCGATCTTGGGCACGGCCATGGGCCTCCCCGTAGCGGTGACCATACCTGTGATCCCTTCCCCCAGCCTGTAACGCCCCCTGGTCTTTGCGGTCGGAGAGAGGCCATGGGCAACTTCAATCCTGATCTCGGATGTCTCAGGATTCAACAGGGTGATGGATCCCCGGTTCATGCCCAGATTCTGGGCCAGGATGTCCAGGACCTTGTAAAGTGATTGGCGAAGGTCCAGGGTGGAGTGGATGGCCTTGGTAATCTCATAAAGGCAAGAGATTTCATCAGGCCTAGTATCTGGTCGGATTGTATTCATTGTGCGCCTTTTTAACGATTCTAAAGAGACAAGGAATCATACAAAAATGTAGAAATGAGTGCAAAATCTTTTTGAGCCTTCAGGACAGAGAGGCAGGCTCGAGGCAAAATTTACTGAAGGGTTGCTCTATTGGGACGGGGTAGTTTCCATCAAAGCAGGCAAGACAGAGTTCTTCTCGGGGGATGTCAGTTGCGCGAACCAGATTGTCGATACTGAGATACCCCAAGCTGTCCAAGCCCAGGAATTCCCTTATCTCCTCCACTGACTTGCTCGAGGCAATGAGCTCACCCCGGGTGGAAAAATCAATACCATAATAACAAGGAAACCTGTGTGGGGGGCAGCTCACCAGCATGTGGACCTCTTTTGCGCCTATCTTTCTGAGGGTTTTGACACGAGTCCTGGCAGTGGTCCCGCGGATGATGGAGTCCTCTATGATCAAGACTCGTTTGCCTGAAAGGAGATCTTTTACAGGATTGAGCTT
>JALVMN010000241.1 GCA_027027005.1 Desulfobacterales bacterium
GAAAGATTCGGCATGATTGATAGAAAGTACTAAACCAAATGCCAATATGGGTGCGAGGCATGGGCTATTATGGGAAAAGTTTATAAAATTACCTTGGAAGTAGAACGCTTTGATCCTGATATCCGCAGATCCTGGGTCCAAGACTATAGCCTAGAGGTGGGGGGCATATTGAGATTTACTGATGTCTTCAGAAGGATCAATGAAGAACTGGACCCCACCCTTGCCTGGAACTCATCCTGCGAACATGCCCAGTGCGGCACCTGCGCGGTTATGGTGAACCACCGCCCGCTTCTGGCCTGCGAGTTGCTGGTAGAAAATGCTGTCCATCAGTTCTCCACCATGAGGTTCAGGATTGGCCCCATAAAGGTAGCCCCCGTGGTGCGTGACCTTGTGGTGGATCTGGAAAAGGCCTACGACCGGGTTCACAAGGTCAAGCCCTATGTAATCAACCGGGCAAAAAACCCGCTTGAAGGGCATGAATATCGAATTCCTCCCGAGATCCTGGACCGCTATGTGGAGGCCACGCGATGCATCAACTGTTTTTGCTGCGCTGCTGCCTGCATCAGCCATCCCAGGAGTTTTTTGGGGCCAAATGCCATGCTTGCTAGCATCGTAAGGATCATGGACCCCCGGGAAGAAGAGAAAGAGGAAAGGCTTAAGATACTTCATAGTGAACAAGGGCTTTACCGGTGCCACACCTCCAAGGCGTGCTCCCATGTCTGCCCAAAGCAGATCGATGTGGCCCACTTCCTTGCCCTGGCAAAACAGGGGGCTTTTTAGCCCCTATTTATTGGAGGTAGAGATGGATGATAAGAGCAAGATACAATGTGCCATTTGTTCGGCTAAAAGTCGGGCGTGTCGTTCACCCGAGGGAAAAGGGCCCTCTTTTTGCCCTACCCAGAATCGAAAAGAAACCATTGAGCCCACCTTGAGTGAATACAGAAAACCTGAGATCGAGGAATTTGCAAGGGTCGCATCGGTTCAGGAAGCCGAGTGTTATGCAAACAGGCACATTAAACCATATGTGTTTCACCCTGTTAAGCCGAGGGTTCAGGAGATATGCGAGTTTGCCCACAAGATGGGCTACCAAAGAATCGGCATAGCTTTTTGCGCCGGCCTGCATCAGGAGGCAGCGACACTCCACAAGATACTCACGGCCCAGGGCTTTGAGGTGGTATCTGTTATCTGCAAGGTGGGATGCACTCCAAAGGAGATGCTCGGTATCCGGGATGAAGAGAAGATACACATAGGAGAGTTTGAGCCCATGTGCAGTCCCATTGTGCAGGCAAGATTGTTAAACCAGGAAAGGAGCGAATTAAATATACTGGTAGGGCTTTGTGTAGGGCACGATTCACTTTTCTTCAAATACAGCGACGCACCGGTAACCGTCCTGGTGGCAAAGGACAGGGTGCTTGCCCACAACCCTGCAGGAGCGCTTTACACCTCCAGCACCTATTATGCCCGTCTCACCAAGGCCTGAAACCAGTCCCCGGGTTATTATTTCCACCTCTGGAAATTGGCTGTTTTAAGCTTTGGAGGCCATATTACCTCAGGGCGGTCATCTATCCACTGGACCAGCAGGGAAGGGGGCCTGTTTTGTCGATCCTTTTTGGCGTAGGAGGCAAATCTCACCGGCCCGTACACAGTTTCCATCTCTATGGCATTCAAGGCATTTCGCACATCTTGTGGAGCCAGGGTCTCTGCCTGGTGAAGGGCATGGGCCAACACCTGCAGCCCTGCGTAGGCTTGGGCAGCATGGTAATCAGGGAGCCTCCCGTAGACTGATATGAACCCTTGGGTAAATTGCTGCACCCCAGAGTAACGGACGGAATGGACCCACGGCGTGATGGTGCAGACACCTTGGGCGTTGCCCCATGCATGGGCAAAAAAGGCCTCGGTGGAGAAGGGATTGCCAAAGCCCAGCACCATCTTTGGCGCCAATTCCATGGCGCGCATCTGCTCGAGGATGAGGGAAGCCTCTCTAGGCCTTGAAACAATGCAGACAAGGTCCAACCCCGGTCTGTCCAGCTTTGCCAACGCATACTGGAAACACTCGGCCCCCGGAGAGTAAGTCTGGATTATGCGGATTTTTAGATGCCTAGAGCGAAAAAGGCGGCTGAGGGCAAAGGCGCCAAAGCGGCCAAAGCTGCTCTTTTCACGAATTATGCCCACCATCTTGGGCCTGAGTCTTCTGGAAAGGAATTCCCCAAAGCTACTCAAGTGCTCGCTTGCTGGAAGGCACAACCTGAATACGTGTTTCCAGCCTTGTTCTGTAATCCTATCTTCGGAGGCAGTGGTGACCAGGAATGGCACTTGGTGCTGCTCGGCCAGGACCCCCAACTCCCATACCACTGCACTTGAACATCCCCCAAGGAGGGCGGCCACTTGATTTTCCTTGACCAGTCTGTCAAAAATTTCTGTTATGGAAATTTTGCCAGAGGCCGTGTCTTCTACCACCAATTCAAGCCCCTGGGCAAAGCCATCGCCAGCATCTTTCATCTCACGGAGGCACTGCTCGATGGCATTGAGTTCAATTCTGCCAATGTGGCCGAGTTTTCCAGTGAGTGGGAGTACCACGCCGATCCTTGCAGAGGCTCCCAATAGGGGTTGTGGAAAGAAAAATAGCACAAAGGAGAGTGCAGCAACAAAGCATACGGCAGTGGAGATTACCTTGTTCATAGACTCAATATGGACGCGGCACGGCCTTAGATAATTTGGCGACATTTACGCCAGCGCGCAAAGTCAGTGGCCAATACTAGCTGGCAAACCACCTGAATGCAATCCCATTGACAACATTTTGCGGGACTACTTGGGAGAAAACCGGATATGATTAGAAAAATAGTACCAGATGAGACCAAGGATATCCTCACAGAGAACTTACTCACAGATGAGACAGGCCCCTTTTCCATGAGCTTTGCCCCTGACCTTTCCAACCTCAAACTCTCCATGGAAAAAGTGGGCCTCATTGATCCACCATTGATCAGCCCAGCCAAAGAACAAGGGAAATTCTGGGTGGTCTGCGGCCTTAGAAGGGCCTTGGCAGCCAAAGAACTCGGGTGGAACCTCCTGCGGTGTAGAATAGCCCATGAATTTTCTCCCTTAGAGGGACTTATGTTTAATCTCTATGACAATGCGGCCACCCGCACCTTTAATCCTGTGGAAAAGGCGATGGTGCTTCACAGGCTCGAGCCCCTTTTGGAGTGGGAGCAAATAAGCCATGAAATAATGCCAGTCCTGGGGCTTCCATCCCACAGGCCCACCTTTGAGCTCTACCTCAGACTGGAAACCCAGCTTGATGGCAACCTAAAAGTGATGTTGGCAAGGGGGGAGATGGCCGTGGCCACGGCCAAAATGGCCCTGGATCTAGCCCCTGAAGACTCGAGAGTTGTTGGAGAGGTCTTTTCAAAAATAAGGTTCAACATTAACCAACAAAGCCAATTTATTGATCTGATGGATGATATTTCACATCAAAAGAAACTATCTTTTTCTGAAATATTGACCATGGAAGAGACAAAAGCAGTTATGGAAAATCCCAGGATAACTTCGGCCAGGAGAGCAGAGGCCCTGCTGAGCGTCTTGAAAGGTCTGAGGAATCCAAGGGCTGAGCGTGCCTGGAATGCCATGAAAAGAAAGACTGCATCCCTTGAACTACCCAAAAAGGTCAGAATTCAAGTGCCGTCATATTTTGAGGGCACAGAGTACAAGATTGAAATTTCATTCAAAGATGGCAATGAGTTATATAGTAAACTAAAAAATCTGATTAAGATTGAAGCCCTGAGGAAGATCAAGTCACCCCTGGAAGAGGCGTATATAACGTGAGCAAACCAACTTCAAAGTCTCTCTATCAACTTCAGAAGGATCTCCTGTATCTTGTTGAACACAAGGGAAGGTTTGTGAAACCTTGCCCTGGCACTCCGGGTGAGCAATATCTGTGCTGCGGATACCAGATTCTCCACGTGGGTACCAATTGTCCCCTTGATTGCAGTTACTGCATATTGCAGGGCTACTTCAATGAGCCCGGGCTCAGGGCCTTCTGTAATATCGAGCAGGGATTGGACCAGGTCTTGGAAAGAGTCTCCAAAAACCCTGAAAAGGTGCTAAGGATCGGGACGGGAGAGTTCACTGACAGCCTGGCCTTGGACCATGTCCTGCACTGGACCGAAAAGATAGTGCCGAGGCTCTCAGGGGTCAGGAACCTGGCCCTGGAGTTGAAGACAAAGAGCATAGAGATCAGGGGGCTATTGAGGCAGAAACAAAGGGAGGGGATTATCGTATCCTGGTCCCTGAACAGCCCCTACATCTCAGGTAAGGAGGAAAAGGGGGCAGCCCCCCTGAAAAAGAGGATCCTTGC
>JALVMN010000242.1 GCA_027027005.1 Desulfobacterales bacterium
ATGACCCCACGCCAGCTCAAAGAGACCATGAAACGGGTCGAGCGGGGGTTGGAGAAGGCAAAGCAGGCAAAGAGCGAGCTGATAGAGGCCAACTTGAGGCTGGTGGTCAGCATTGCCAAGAAATATACCAACAGGGGATTGCAGTTCCTGGATTTAATCCAGGAGGGCAATATCGGGCTCATGAAGGCTGTGGACAAGTTTGAATACCAGAGGGGCTACAAGTTCAGCACTTATGCCACTTGGTGGATAAGGCAGGCCATAACGCGTGCCATCGCGGATCAGGCCAGGACCATCAGGATACCGGTCCACATGATAGAGACCATAAACAAACTAATCAGGACCTCCCGGTACTTGGTCCAAGAGCATGGAAGGGAGCCCACGCCTGAAGAGATCGCAGAGAAGATGGAATTTCCCCTGGAAAAGGTCAGGAAGGTGCTCAAGATCGCCAAGGAGCCCATATCGCTGGAGACCCCGATAGGTGAAGAGGAAGACAGTCACCTGGGTGATTTCATAGAGGACAAGAAGGTAGTTTCCCCTGCCGATGCGGTGATCAACTTCGATCTGGCCGAGCAGACCCGCAAGGTCCTCGCCACCCTTACCCCACGGGAGGAGAAGGTGCTGCGCATGAGGTTCGGTATTGGTGAAAAGGCAGACCACACCCTTGAGGAAGTGGGCAGGGATTTTGACGTGACCCGGGAGAGGATCAGGCAAATAGAGGCCAAGGCCTTGAGAAAGCTCCGCCATCCCAGCAGGAGCAAGAAGCTGAAGAGCTTTGTGGAATAAGGCTCCCAAAGGTTTTTTCTTGACAAAATTTGGGAGAAGATTCAATTTTAATAGTGGGATTAGAGGGCCCATAGCTCAGTTGGAAGAGCCACCGGCTCATAACCGGTAGGTCCCTGGTTCGAGGCCAGGTGGGCCCACCAATTATTCAAAGAAGGTCCCAGATGACATGAAAAGATCGTTGGCTCACAATCCCGTGGGGGGCGCACCGGTTATGGGTGCGCCCCTTAAATTTTGACCCGAGGCTCCTGAGTCATCTCATGGCGGCCCTTGTGAGAGATATCCTTGGAGTGCTGGAGAAGATGGCCCCCCCTCACCTGGTGGAGCCTTGGGACAATCCAGGCCTACAGGTGGGTTCTCTGGAAGATGAAGTAGAAAGAGTCCTGGTCGCCCTTGACCCCTCTGTGGATGCAATCCGTGGGGCAATACATCATAGAGCCCAGCTCCTCTTGACCCATCATCCCTTGATACTCAAGCCCATAGCCTCGGTAGAGGCCTCCACAGGGCCAGGCCCCGTGATTTTTGAGTCCATCAGA
>JALVMN010000243.1 GCA_027027005.1 Desulfobacterales bacterium
CAAATTGGCCCTGAGCATGGCTGGAGCCAGACCTGTTTCCCCTGAAGAGGCTCCACATTTACACCAGATAGTAGCCAAGTTAGCGGCACAAGCGGGGCTTCCCAAACCGAGGGTTTATATCATCCCTCAGGCCACGCCTAATGCCTTTGCCACGGGGCGTAATCCAGAACACGCAGCGGTAGCGGTGACCCAGGGGATCCTTGAGCTTCTGGATTGGGATGAATTAGAAGGGGTTTTGGCCCATGAGTTAGCCCACATCAAAAACAGAGACATCCTTGTTTCTACCATTGCCGCGGTCTTGGCCGGGGCCATCGCCTATTTGGCTAACATGGCGCAATGGGCCATGTTTTTCGGTGGTTTCCACGGGGATGATGATCGGGACAATCCGCTGGGCCTGGTGGGGTTGATTATCATGATCATTGTGGCCCCTTTAGCGGCGACTCTTATCCAGCTTGCGGTGAGCCGGAGCCGAGAGTATCTGGCTGACGCGACCGGGGCCAAGATTTGCCGATGTCCCCTGTCTTTGGCCAGGGCCCTTGAAAAACTCGAGGCCTGGAATCGAAAGATCCCCATGGAGGTAAATCCTGCCCAGGCCCAGATGTTCATCGTCAATCCCCTGAAAGGAGAAGGGCTTATGGCCCTTTTTTCCACCCATCCTCCGATTCAGGACCGAATCGCGCGGTTGGTGGAAATGGCTCGGCGTGAAGGAATGGCCTAAGTGAAACAAAACGTCCTTAAAAAGACCTTAATCCTGGCCAAGCCTTACTGGCCTCTTTTACTGATTTCCCTCCTTTTGAGTGTGGTAGCTTCCTGGCTATCAGGGTCAGTGGCTTGGCTGGTTAAGCCTGTTCTAGATCGGATCTTTCTGGAAAAGAATTACCAGTATTTAAAGTTCCTGCCTTTGGGCATTATCGGTCTTTATTTCTTAAGGGGCCTGACCACCTTTGGTCAGGCCTATTTGATGCGTCTGGCCGCAGTGAAGTTGGTCAACGATCTCCGCCTCAAATTGTACCGCAAGATCCTCCACTTGCCTTTGAGCTCCGTGGTGAAGGAAACCCCAGGGCGTTTGGTCTCGCGGGTGATTAACGACACCCTAGCGGTAGAACCGATGTTGGCCAATGTCTTCCAGACCCTCATGCTCGAAGGCTTAACCATTATCACCCTGGTTACCGTGGCCTTAATGCGGCGTTGGGACCTGGCCCTTTTGGCCCATTTTTCGTGCTCCTAGAGCCACCCCTGGGAAGACCGTAAGGGCCAAAAGGCCCGAAAGACCAGGCACAGGGCGCAAAAGGAG
>JALVMN010000244.1 GCA_027027005.1 Desulfobacterales bacterium
GAGAGATGAGAAAAAATTCATCCTCTGGTTCAAGGAAATCGGCATAGAAGATGTGCCTTTGGTGGGTGGCAAGAATGCATCCCTTGGGGAGATGTACCAAAAACTCCATGACAAGGGGATCAAGGTGCCCAACGGATTTGCCATCACCGCGTATGCATACCGCTACTTCCTCAAGTATGCAGGGATCGAAGACGAGATAAAGAAGATCCTCAAAGGGCTCGACACCCATAACATCGAGGATCTCATGAGGAGGGGGAGAGAGGTAAGGGACATCATCAGGCATGCAGAGTTTCCACCTGACCTGGCCCAGGCCATATATACCTCTTACGACCAGCTGGCAGAAGAATTCGGGCAGAAAGGGATGGATACCCTGGATGTGGCCATCCGTTCATCAGCCACTGCAGAGGACCTCCCTGACGCCTCCTTTGCGGGCCAGCAGGATACCTACCTCAATGTAAGGGGAAAGAGGAGTGTGCTGGATGCCTGCAAGAAGTGTTTTGCAAGCCTCTTTACCAACCGTGCCATATCTTACCGCCACGACAAGGGATTCGGTCAATTCGACGTATCCCTTTCCATTGCTGTGCAGAAGATGGTGAGGAGTGACTCGGCCTACTCAGGGGTTGTTTTTTCCATTGATACAGAGACCGGATTTAAGGATGCAGTTCTCATTACGGCGGCATACGGCCTGGGTGAATATGTGGTCCAGGGCATAGTGAACCCGGACGAGTACTATGTGTTCAAGCCCACCCTTAAGCAGGGCAAGAGGGCCATCATCAGCAAGAAGGTGGGCGATAGGGACATGAAACTGGTCTATTCCATGGACGACGACAGCACTGTTCGAAGTGTCCCCACCACCTTAATGGAAAGGCACCGCTACGTGATGGATGACGACGAGATACTCAAGCTTGCAGAATGGGCCTGCATTATTGAGGAACACTACAGCAAAGAGGCCGGCTATTTTAAACCCATGGACATCGAGTGGGCCAAGGACGGCGATGGAGTAAATGTCGGCACCGGCGAGCTCTTTATTGTGCAGGCAAGGCCTGAGACCATCCATTCCCAGAAGGATGCAAATGTGTATGAGACCTACCGCCTGCTCGAGCAGGGTCCTGTGCTGGCCACAGGAACTGCCATCGGCACCAAGATAGGCCAGGGAGTGGCTAAGGTGATACATTCCACCCGTGAGATGGACCAGTTCAAGGAGGGTGAGGTCTTGGTAACCAGTATGACAGACCCTGACTGGGAGCCCATCATGAAGATAGCCTCTGCCATCATCACCAACAAGGGTGGAAGGACATGCCATGCAGCAATAGTATCCAGGGAATTGGGGATTCCTTGCATCATAGGAACCGGCAATGCCGATGAGGTGATCAAGACAGGCCAGGAGGTTACCGTTTCCTGCTGTGAGGGCGAGGAAGGCAAGGTTTACGAGGGGATCCTGAACTACGAGGTGGAGCGGCTCAACCTGGAGGAACTTCCCAGGACCAAGACCAAGATCATGATGAACGTGGGCATCCCCGAGCAGGCCTTTGTCCAGAGCATGATTCCCAATGACGGGGTGGGGCTTGCCCGCGAAGAATTTATCATCAATTCCCACATCGGGATACACCCCTTGGCCCTCCTTGACTACGATAAACTCAAAGAAAAGGCCAAGACAGATCAAAGGGTGGCTGGAGTGGTTTACAAGATAGACGAGGCCACCAGTGTTTACGAGGACAAGAAGCAGTTCTTTATCGATAAACTGGCCGAAGGCGTGGCTCGTATCGCGGCCGGCTTCTATCCCAATGACGTGATAGTCAGACTCTCTGATTTCAAGACCAATGAATATGAAAACCTGGTGGGTGGATACCTTTACGAACCAAAAGAGAGTAACCCCATGATCGGCTGGAGGGGAGCCTCCCGCTATTATGATGAAAAATTCATGCCCGCCTTTGAACTGGAATGCAGGGCCCTTTACAAGGCCAGGAGCGAGATGGGACTTACCAATATAAAGGTCATGATACCCTTTTGTAGGACACCCGAAGAGGGGAAAAAGGTGATAGACCTCATGGCCAAATACGGGCTGGTGCAAGGAGAAGAAGGCCTAGAGGTATATGTCATGTGCGAGATTCCCAGCAATGTGGTTTGCGCAGACGAATTTGCAGAGATCTTTGATGGGTTTTCCATCGGCTCCAATGACCTCACCCAGCTCACCCTGGGCCTTGACAGGGACTCGGCATTGGTGGCCCACATCTATGACGAGAGAAATACCGCTGTCAAAAGACTCATAAAACAAGTAATAGACACCGCAAAGAAAAAGGGGCGCAAGATCGGCATCTGCGGCCAGGCCCCAAGCGATTTCCCGGATTTTGCCGAGTTCCTTGTGGAATGCGGCATTGACTCCATCAGCCTCATCCCTGACACCGTGATAAAGACAAGACTTGCCATTGCTGAAAAGGAAAAAGAACTAGGCATAAGACCGGAGGACGACTAGGCTATGGCTTCCATGAGGATCCTGGGCACGGGCTCTTATGTGCCCCCCAAGATACTGACAAATTATGATCTGGAAAAGATGGGGTTGGATACCTCACATGAGTGGATAGTCCAACGCACCGGTATTGTTGAGCGCAGGATGGCAGACCCGGATGTGGCCACTTCTGATCTGGCCTACGAGGCCTCAAAAAAGGCCCTGGACATGGCAGGCCTGACCCCACAGGATCTGGACTTGATAATACTGGCCACCATCACGCCTGACACCTGTTGCCCTGCAGGGGCCAACTGGCTCCAGGCCAAACTGGATGCAGACCAGGCAGCAACATTTGATGTAACTGCAGCATGTTCGGGATTCATCTTTGCCCTGAACGTGGCTGAGCAGTATCTCAAGGCCGGAACCTGTAGTCGCATCCTGGTGGCTGCTGCAGAAGTGATGACGCGGACCGTAAACTGGAAGGATCGGGCCACATGCATCCTTTGGGGTGATGGGGCAGGGGCGGCCGTCGTGACCTGGGATGAGAAGGGGCCAGAGATCCTCTCCACCCACATCCACACCGACGGGAAGAACGGCAAGGACCTTCTGCTCCCAGGTGGTGGGTCCAAGACCACCCCCATAAGCCATGAGAGTGTGGATAAAGGTCTCCACTACCTGAACATGATCGAGGCCAACCAGAGCTTCAGGGTGGCGGTCAGGCACTTCATAGAGTCCATAAAAGAGTCGGTCCAGGCCAACAACCTCTCTGTTGAGGATGTGGACTGGTTCATTCCACACCAGGCCAATCTCAGGATGTTCCAATCCATAGCAAAAACCCTCAAGATCCCCATGGAAAGGTTTTATCTCACCATTCACAAATACGGAAACATATCAGGGGCATCGTGTGCCATAGCCCTTGACGAGGCAGTGCGAGACGGGAGCATAAAACAGGGGCACCTGGTCTGTATGCCGGTTTTTGGCGGAGGACTTACCTGGGGCAGCGCCCTCATCAGGTGGGAGTAAGGCAGGACATGCAGCTAGAAAAACTAGAAGAAAAAGGCATAGGATACCTTGCCCATCCCCAGACTTGCTCGCCTGAAAAACCTCTGCTTGCAATGATCCACGGGGCGGGCGGGGCCGCCGAGACATGGCTCCTTCAACTGGGTCCTTTGGAAAAGTGGGTGAATGCCGTTGCCATAGATCTCCCAGGGCACGGGAAGACACCTGGGAAGGGATATGACAGTGTGGCCGATTATGCCAAGTGGGTGATCGAGGCCCTCGAAACAATATCTGGAGGGCCCATTTATCTCATGGGGCATTCCATGGGAGGGGCCATTGTCCAAGAGGTGGCCCTCATGGCCCCTGAGTTATTAAAGGGTATTGTGCTTGTGTGTACCGGTGCGAGGCTGAAGGTGGCACCACTTATCCTGGAAGAGCTGGAAAAGGAATTTACCAAGACCGTGGAACTCATCGTGAGCTTTGCCTACTCCAAAGATACTGACCCAAAGGTGGTGGCCGAAGGGGCCAGGCTAATGGCCCAAGCAGGCAAAGAGGTATTGTTGAGCGATTTTCTGGCCTGCCACCGCTTCGATGCCACAGACGAGCTGCCCAATCTAAGGGTTCCGTGCCTTATCATAGCCGGAGAGCATGACAAGTTGACCCCGATCAAGCTGTCTCAAGAGCTGCACCAATTGATTCCAGAAAGCACGCTTGACACCATCCCGTCTTCTGCTCACATGCCAATGGTTGAAAATCCCTTATTATTCAACCGTGTTCTGGCTGAAACCCCTTGGTGGTCTTTATAGATCGGCGCCAAGTAATCTATTGGAC
>JALVMN010000245.1:0-331 GCA_027027005.1 Desulfobacterales bacterium
GTTCCCTCAACAGGCCGAGGTCCTCAAACAAATTGAACCACACTTGAAAAGGAAGGAGTTCTGGCCGGCCCTCCTCCACGGGGTAACGGGGAGCGGAAAGACAGAGGTTTACTTTCGGGCCATTGAGGCGGCCCTTGCCAGTGGGAGGCAGGCCATCTTTATGGCACCTGAAATAGCCCTTGCAAGTTATTTGGCAGGGCTTTTCAAGGCCAGATTCAAGGGGGAAATAGCACTTTATCACAGCGGGTTGAGCGAGGGGGAGAGATACGAGCAGTGGCTCCGTATGGCAAGGGGCGAGATAGATGTGGTCTTTGGGGCCCGCTCAGCGGTC
>JALVMN010000245.1:341-1284 GCA_027027005.1 Desulfobacterales bacterium
CGCTGTGGGCAGGTACTGGCTCCTGGAGATGCCCGAGCGAATAGAGGAGAGGCCGTTTCCCCAGGTGGAGGTGGTGGACATGAAGCCGGTAGTGGAGTCCTCCAAGGGTGGGGTGTTGAGCCCTGTTTTGATTCAGGCCATGGCCCAGACCTTGGAGCGAGGTGAGCAGTGTATCCTTTTCCTCAACCGGAGGGGCTTTTACAGGCTCTTTTTGTGCTGCGCGTGCGGCGAAGGGGTGAGGTGTCCCAATTGTGACCTTACCCTTATTCACCATAAAGACCAGGACCGACTCATGTGTCATTATTGTGGATTTGCCATTCCCCTGGTGGAAAATTGTCCTGGATGCGGGCATCCTGCCCTGAAGGCCTTTGGCTATGGCACCCAGAGACTAGAAGAGGAGGTTAAAAGGAGGTTCCCTGATGTGGCGGTGGCCAGAATGGATACTGACACCGTGAGAAAAAAAGGGCAGGCCTATGCCATCATCCGAAGATTTGCCCAAAAAGAGATACAGGTCCTCCTGGGGACCCAGATCATTACCAAGGGTTATGACTTCCCCGGGGTGACCCTGGTGGGAGTGGTTGCTGCAGACCTTTCCCTCTGTTTTCCTGACTTCAGGGCTGCAGAAAGAACCTATCAGCTCCTCTCCCAGGTGGCAGGGAGGGCAGGGAGGGGGCAGCGTCAGGGAAGGGTGATTATTCAGACCTTTAATCCAGAGCATTATGCCATCAAGTCGGCCCTTGGATTTGATTACCGGTTGTTTTACGAGAAAGAGACCGGGTTGAGAAAACAACTGGGCTATCCGCCATTTGCACACCTCATCTCCATAAGATTACAAGGCAACCACAAAGAGCCCACCTCACGGGCTGCCATGGACCTGGCAGGGGGGCTGAAAAGGACACTGGCGTCATGGCCCACCAGGGGCAAAGAGATAACCATCCTGGGC
>JALVMN010000246.1 GCA_027027005.1 Desulfobacterales bacterium
TCCTTCACGATATTGCAAAACCCAGGTGCAGGAAAAAGTCACCAAAGGGGTGGACCTTCTTAGGCCATGAAAAGAAAGGCGAAGAGATGGCTCGTGCCATCATGGGGCGACTCCGTTTCAGCAACCAACTCATTGAAAGAGTCAGCTGCCTGGTGAGACACCACCTGGTATTTTATGATGCGACCTGGTCTGACGCTGCGGTAAGACGCTTGATAAAGAGGGTGGGGTCTGATCTGGTCACGGACTTGATTGAACTCCGGTCTGCTGACCTGAAGGCCCACAAGCCCCAGGCCCCTCATTTGGCTTCAGAGGCCCCAATGGAAGAACTTGCCAGCAGGGTCCGCAGAATGCTCAATGACAAGGACCTTGCAATAGAGACTTCTCAGTTGGCAATCGACGGCCACCTGGTAATGGAGGTGATGGAGATGGGGCCGGGTCCTGAGGTTGGGAAGATCTTGCAGCTACTGCTGAATATGGTCATGGATAGGCCTGAGCTAAACAACCGCGAGGACCTTGTCGATATTTTAAGAAGGATCAGGGGGGAGAGGGCAAAGGCGGATTTTCTTGACCATTAGAGATCTCTTGCCTATACTCCCCCGCGAATTGGGTTGTTTGTTTATTGATGCGCTTTTTTCTGGGCCTTTTGTATTCAACGCTCACCTGAACTCTGGACCGGAAAGTGAAGACAGATTTAGCTTTCAAACCGTGGTGCTTGATCTTCTTGTTCCCCCTTTTTCTCTGGGCAGGATGTGTAACTGATGTAGCTAATTCTCCAAGACAGCCGCATCCAGCAGTTGTCAAGGTAGAAAAAAGAGGGGAGAAAATCCAAGGGCAAGAAATGTCTCCCTCACAGGCCCCCGTGCCCAAGCCCGAAACACCTCCTCCCCCCCTGGCTTCACCCCCAACTTCGCCTCCACCCAAGGAGATTAAAGAGATAGGGCCACTGCCTGTCCAAGAACAGGAACCAGAGCCCACCGACCAGGAGATTCTGGACTCAGCCCTGGAATTCTGCCAGGCCTCCTATGACTACTGGGAACAGGGCGACCTTGAAAGCTCCCTTGATGCCCTGGACCAGGCATACTCTTTGATCCTCAAGATCGAATCCGATGATCCCCAGATATTGCAACAGAAAGAGGATCTTAGATTTACCATCTCCAAGAGGATAATCGAGGTTTATGCCTCTCGTTTCAGCGTGGTCAATGGTAACCGCAAGGCCATTCCACTGGTGATGAATCACCATGTGCAAAGGGCCATTAAACTGTTCCAGGGGCCGGAGAGGAAATTCTTTCTGGATGCCTATCGCCGCTCGGGCAGGTACAGGCCGGCCATTGTGAAGGCCCTTCAAGAGGCAGGCCTTCCCCTGGAGCTTTCGTGGCTGCCCCTGATTGAAAGCGGCTTCAAGGTGAAGGCCCTATCCAGGGCGAGGGCCTTGGGGCTTTGGCAGTTCATAGCATCCACTGGATACAAGTACGGGCTCAAGAGGGATCGCTGGGTGGATGAAAGGATGGATGTTGAAAAATCTACCCGTGCGGCCATCCAGTACCTCAAAGAACTCCACCAGATATTTGGAGACTGGCTCACCGCCCTGGCAGCCTATAACTGCGGTGAGGGAAGGGTTCTAAAGGCAATACGCACCCAACGCATCAATTACCTGGACAACTTCTGGGACCTTTACGATATCCTCCCGCTTGAGACCGCCTTTTATGTCCCAAAGTTTATCGCCATGCTTCACATCTTGAATGACCCGGAAAAATATGGTTTTCGACTGCCTGACCCTGAACAACCACCTGCCATTGAGAAGGTGACCATTAACAAACCCATGCACCTGAAGACCATTGCAAAGCATCTGGGAGTCAACTATTCCCTGCTCAAGGAATTGAACCCTGAACTGAAAAGGAATTCCACTCCCAACAGGCCCTATGAACTGAAGCTCCCCAAAGGTAAAGGCACATTGCTGCTTGCAAAGCTCACGGACATCCCGGTTTGGAAGCCGCCCGTAACCCCTTATGTGATACACAGGGTGCGAAGGGGTGAGACCCTCTCCCACATCGCCAGGCGTTACGGCACATCGGTGCGGGCCATCATGAGGCTCAATGGGTTGCGGAGCAGCCGGTTTATCAGGGCAGGCTGGAAGCTCAAGGTCCCCACAAGATACTATTCCCATGTACCCAGAAAAACCAGCGTTTCCTCACGAAAGAAGAAGAAAATCACTAGACCTGCGGGGGCCTTCACCCCCTATGTGGTGCGCAAAGGCGACTCCTTGTGGAAGATTGCCAGGCGTTTCAACACCACTACCAAGGCCATCAAGACCTTGAACAACCTGCGAGGCAGACACCTCAAGATTGGCCAACTGCTCTATATCCCCAGCCAGTCCCTCACCTCGTCCAAGATAAAGACCAAGACCTATGTGGTGGAAGAAGGCGACTCTCCTTTCATGATCGCACAAAAGCACCAAATGAATCTCTCGGAATTTCTGAAGCTCAATAATCTGACGCCCAGAACCACGATTTTTCCTGGACAGGTGCTGCTCGTTAAAGCAGAGTAATTTTATATTTTTGTATCTCCCTTTCCCATCCCAGTGTAAACGACACAACTAAGGACATGACAGTAACCTCTGAATCGGTCACATGGGGACTGGGGCTGAGCCTGTTCTTGGGTGGGCTGGGATTACCTATTCCAGAAAACCCGCTTTTGATAGGAGCGGGATATGCCCTCTCCCAGAACCTGGCGCACCCCATTCACGGACTTCCCCTATGGTATGGTGCCATACTGGGTGGAGACCTCGCCCTATTTGCAGGAGTCCGGTGGCTGTTTTCCTGGCCCTCTGTAAATGCCTTGATCACCAGGATGGTTGGCGCCAAGAGGTTGGCCCTTTACCAAGAGCTGTTCTATGAAAAGGGAGGATGGACCCTTTTCTTGGCGAGATTCACCTTTGGTATCCGGGCCGCTGCATATGTGGCAGCAGGGGCGGCCAGGTATCCTTGGCTGCGCTTCATGGTGGTGGATGCCATTTCAGTGGGAATTCAAGTGGTTATTTTTGCCAGCATCGGTTATTTTGCCGGTGACAAGATAGAGTGGGCCAAGGCCACCTCTGAGACCATCGCGGTTTTACTCACAGGGGCGCTCATTGTTACCCTATTGATATCAGTGCTTGCCACCGCCTTAATGAAGCACTTTCATAAAAAGGCAAAGGCGCCCCACCCTCCTGACCTCCACCGCGGCAGCCCCTGAAATCAGAATATGGTGGACTCATCCCACCGTGGTTCCCTTTTCTCTATAAAGGCACTGAATCCTTCGATGGCGTTAACACTCACGCCGGCCAATGCCATCATCTCTTTGGTGTACTGATAGGCCTGCCACTCGGTCATCTCCACCTGGGAATAAAAGACCTGCTTTGACATGTATATGGCATACTTGCTGGCCTTTGCTATCTCCCGGGCCCACTCAAAGGTCAGCTCATCCAGTTTGTCATCCGGAAATACCCGGTTTACAAGGTGAAACGCTTCTGCCTCCCTGGCTGTATACAGCTTGGCCGTCATGAGCATCTCCATGCACTTTTTCTGGGGCACGGCCCGGCTTACAGCCACTGTGGGTGTGGAGCAATTATAGGAGTAGATGAGCCCTGTCATGCCGAACTTGGCCTTTTCCTCCCCTGCAGTAATGAGGTCGCAAGCCGCTGCCAGGTGACATCCTCCTGCCATTGCGATCCCCTGCACTTGGGCAATTATGCACTGGGGGGCACTGCGGATGGCCATCATCATCCTAAAGGATGTGTGAAACAGACGCCTTATCTCAGAGACCGGCTGGTTTAGTATCTCCTGGCGGTCATGCCCTGCACAGAACACCTCTCCTGCGGCCTTGAGGATTATCACCTTGGCTTGGGCGCGGTTGCCGGCCTCCTCGAGGCAGGCGATGATTTCCTCCTCTGCCTCCCGGCCCAAGGCATTCCGCTTCTCGGGCCTATTGAGGGTCAATATCCCTATTTCATCCTTTTCTTCATAGAGTATGTGCTTGAACTCCATCGTACCCTCCTCTTGTTACACTTTAGCCTTTTCCCATTCCATGTCCCGGAGCATCCTCCTCAATGCCTTGCCCGATGCAGAGCGGGGAATCTCATCCACAAACTCCACTGCCACGGGCACCTTGTATGGGGCCATCTTGGTCCTGCAAAATTCCCTTATCTCCTCTTCAGTGGCCTTTTCTCCTTCCTTTAGTTGTATAAAGGCCTTGGGGGCCTCGCCTTTCAGCTCATGAGGTATCCCCACTATAACCAGGTCTTTGATCTTGGGATGCTCCAGCATCATGTCCTCTACCTCTGAGGGAAAGACCTTTTCCCCTCCGACATTTATCATGTCCTTCTTCCGGTCAACTATGTAAGCGTATCCATCCTCATCAATGTAGGCGATATCCCCGGAATGAAACCATCCCTCCTCGTCAAAGGCCTCCCTTGTGGCATCGGGCTTATTCAGGTAGCCTAGGGTCACACATGTGCCCCTGATGCACAGCTCCCCCTGCTTGCCCGGGGGCAAGGTGTTCCCTTGTTCATCAATGACCTTTATCTCTGCATCATCCATACCCCTTCCACAAGAACCTATCCTGGTCTCACGGTAAGGCGCAGTGGTGCCCACGCACGAGACCTCAGTAAGCCCCCATGCCTCTGCATAGTTCCATCCAAGCCTGTGCTCCACCTGGTGAATCAGGCTCTCGGGCATCTTGGTGGCCGCTGAGAGACAAAATACCACTGAAGAGATGTCTCTTTTTTCGAGGTCGGGCTGCTTCAGCAGCAAATTGTACATGGGCGGCACACCTTGAAACACCGTGGGCTTGAGGCGCTCGATATCTTCCAGGGCCTTGTCAGGGTAAAAGCGCTCCACCGTGATCACAGTGCCCCCCACTGAGAGCATGGCAAAGGTCCCGTTTATCAGACCCCAGCAGTGAAAGATGGGAGTTGCCACCATTATGGTATCCTCGGGATTGTAATGTATCTTGGCAAAGTTGGTGCAGTTGTGCCAGATGTTCAAGTGTGTGGCCATAACACCTTTTGGCCATCCGGTGGTACCGGAGGTATACATGAGGTGGCATAGATCGCTCTCTTTTGTATCGGCCGTCTCAAAGCGGCCATCACCACTTTCCAGCATCTCCTTGAAAGCCGGACGCTCTCCCCCCTTTTCCAGCACCACCACGCTCTGGAGGGCCTCCACCCGATCCCTCACCGCCTCTACGATTGGCAGCCTGGTGGAATCCGTAAGCACCACCTTGGTGGAGCAGTCATTCAGGATGTAGGCCACTTCTCGCTCCTTGAGCATTGCGTTAACCACATTCACTACCACTCCGGCCCTGGCAGCTCCCAGGTAGCCTATTATGAGCTCTGGCACACTGGGGAGGAATATGGAAAGCACATCTCCCCTCTTGAGCCCGAGTTCCACAGTGGCCGCTGCCGCATTGTTTACGAGTCTGTCCAACTCAGAATAGGTAATGCGGCGAGACTCAAAGATGATGGCGGTCTTTTCAGGGTTATTGCTAACCTGAGGCAGCAGTATCTCTGAAAGGTTCATCTCTCATCCCCCCTCATTGGAGTCGGCAGTTCAAAGCTCGGCCAATAATGCAACAAGAGCTTTGGCGGAGTCAACACCCGGCTGGAAATTTATTTCACCCCCTTAACAATTTCGCTTGGGCATGGTAGAGTTGATTCATAAAAAATCCTAGACAGTTTCAAGGAGGTATCCGTGGGCACCAATTCTCATATACCGCTGGGCGTTGGCTTTTATCCTGATTGGTTTTACAAACACTATGGGATTTCATTTGATGAAAAGTACTACTTTGACCCTGAAACCAGGGTAGAAGTCAGGATGGAGATGGAGCGCCGCCTCTATGAGCGTTTTGGAGATGTTGGGCTCGGGAACCCAAATCCAGAACCAAAACCCCTGATTACCTTCGGCATGGTGATGCTTCCTGCGGTCTTTGGCTGTGAGATTGTGTATGAAAAGGATGCCCTCCCCTGGGCCATTCCGCTGAATCTGTCAAGAGACCAGGTTATGAGGCTTGAGCCCCCAGACATCCTCAACTCATACCCCATGACAGAGATGCTCAAGCAGATAGAATATTTGAGAGGAAAATACGGATCGGTTGTGGGCGACATAAACACCACCGGGATTCAGAACCTGGCCCTCAAGATCAGGGGAGACCAGCTCTACATCGATTACTTTGAAGACCCGGAACTCTGCCACCATCTATTGAAGATATGCACCCATGTGGTGATTGAGCTCTTCAAGTTCAACAAAAAGGTCACTGGCACGGGGGCCATGGACGTGACCCCCATGTGCGACCCCAAGCTGTGCGTTCTTCCCAACTGCACCATCGAGCAGATCTCTTTGGCCACTTATGAGAAGTACCTCCTGGATTACGACAACCAGGTGGCAGAGGCCTGTGGCGCCATTGGAATACACCACTGCGGCTCCGTGGACCAGGTCTTGGAGGGCTATGCAAAGGTCAAGAACCTCAAATTTATTGAAATCGGATTCGGCTCTGACGTGAAAAGGACCAGAGAGGTCTTCGGCCCCCAAGTGGCGGTGAATGCCCGAATAAGTCCAGTTCTCATGAAAAATGGGACCCCTCAGGAAATAGCCGCAGAGGTCCGCCGCCTGATCGACCAGGGCGCACCCCTTGAAAACTTCTCCATAGACACGGTTGGACTGACCTACGGCACCCCTGACGAAAATGTCAGGACAGCCAGGCAGACGGCGGCTCAATACGGAAAGATCAGACCTTCAGAGCCAGAGCCAAAAGAAAAAGGCGTGAGGTTGGGCACCATCACTCCCCCAGTTTCGAGGAAGACAGTAATTACCAGTGCCACCCAAAAGGTCACCATAGGCCCGGACAGTCCCTTTGTGGTCATAGGAGAGAGGATCAACCCCACGGGCAAGAAGGCCCTTGCAGCAAGCATTGAAAAAGGGGACATGGGACTCATCTGTCAAGAGGCCCTGAGTCAGGTGGAGGCAGGCGCCCACATACTGGATGTGAATGTAGGGGTCTCAGGGGTGGATGAGGCCCTGCTGCTTAAGCAGGCAATAAAGGCAATCCAAGAAGTGACCAATGTCCCCCTTTGCATTGACTCGGCAGACCCCTGTGCCATTGAAGCCGCTCTTGAGGCCTATGAGGGAATGGCCCTAGTGAATTCAGTAAACGGTGAGAAGGAGAAGTTGGACAAGATCCTACCTCTGGTCAAAGAACACGATGCCGTGGTCATAGGCCTTACCATGGACGAGGCTGGAATCCCCAAGGAAGCCTTAAAGAGATACGATATTGCCGCCCGCATACTGGATGAAGCTGGCCGCCATGGTATCCCGCCCGAGAGGGTCGTTATTGATCCCTTGGCAATGGCAGTGAGTGCAGACCATGAATCAGCAAAACAAACCATCCATGCCATCAGTCTCATCAAAGAGCGCCTTGGTGTTAATACCACGCTGGGGCTGTCCAATATCTCGTTCGGTCTGCCCAACCGAGACCTCATCAACTCATTATTCCTGGCCATGGCAGTGGCAATGGGGCTGGACTCTGCCATCATAGATCCCACCTCAAGTGTTATGAGAAATGCACTCCTCATATTGGAGATGCTCCAGGGCCGGGACCCCTTCTGCACCAATTACCTGGCCGCCTTCAAGAAATCTGCCGAGGCTCAGACCTCAACCCCGCCAATAAAACCCTTCCAACCACCGGATAAAGACGAACTAGAGGCCCTCAAGGAGGCGATAATCCAGGGAAGGCGAAAGGATGCCGTGAGGCTTACCAAGATGGCCCTTGAAAAAGGGGCTGATCCTCAGGTGCTCATAAACGATTACATGATCCCTGCCCTCAATGTGGTGGGCGAAAGATTTGAGAAGAGAAAAATATTTATCCCTGAAATGATGATGGCTGCCAAGTCCATGCAGGCCTGTATGGATGTCATAAACCCGTTGTTGGAAAAGGAGACAGAAGAGATACTCGGAACAGTGGTCTTGGGCACAGTATTTGGAGACCTCCACGACATTGGCAAGAACCTGGTCAAGCTCCTACTGGAGACCTCTGGCTTCAGGGTTATTGACCTGGGTGAAAATGTCCCACCTGAGAGATTTGTGGAGGCTGCCCGCGAGCACAACGCCCACATAGTGGGGCTCTCTTCCCTGCTGACCACCGGTGATCCATATGTGGAAGAAACCATCAAGGTTATAAAACAGAGTGACATCGGAGAAAGGGTAAAGGTGATTTGTGGAGGGGCGGCCCTTACTCTGAAGTTTGTGAAGGCATGCGGTGCTGACGCCTACGCAAAGGATGCCGCAGAGGGGGTCAAAAAGGTAAAAAACCTCCTGGGGATCCAAGAGGCCTGAAAATGCCAAAGATCCTGTTCCTTCCTCAGGAAAAGGCAGTGGAGGTAGCGCCCAATACCACGGTACTTGAGGCCGCAAGGCATGCAGGCCTTTTCATAAACTCTTCCTGCGGAGGCAAACAAAAGTGTGGTAAGTGCGCAGTGCTCCTAAAACAAGGCCAAGACTCCCTATCTCCCCCCCGGCCCGAGGAATCCCGCTTGCTTCAAAAGACAGATCTCAAGAGTAATTACAGGTTGGCCTGCGCCATCCAGTGTGTGGATGGGCTGGTGGTGGAGATCCCAGAAAAAGGCCTTGCAAGACAAAAAATACTCGTGAATGCCAAGGGTTGGGGCAGGGCAAAAATATCTAAACCCATACTTGAAGTGTTTAATCTAACAATAAAATCTGCTTCACTATCTAATCCTACAGATGACTTGGGCAGACTCCTCGGGGCCTTAAAGGAACAACATGATTTGAAGGGGCTGCACGCCGACCACCATTTGCTGAGGGAACTTCCCGCTGTGCTCAGAAAAGGTGCTGGAGAGGTGGGAGCAGTAATTCGCCTCCGAAAAGAGCTGATCCAGGTGGTTCCTCATGGCAGTTCAACCCTTTTGGGTGCGGCATTGGATCTCGGTACCACCACGGTGGTCTGTTACCTGGCTGACCTAAGCACCGGCAAGACCCTCTCCACTGCCAGTGCCGTGAACCCTCAGATAAGATACGGAGAGGATGTGGTAACCAGGATATCTTATTGTTCTGAGAAAGAAACTAGCCTTCATCAGCTCAGTGCCGAGGCTGTGGGGTGCATAAACCAGCTCATCAAAAGGGCCACAGATGAGATCGGTGCCAGCCCTGGGGATGTCTTGGAAATCACTGTGGTAGGAAATACGGCCATGCACCACCTCTTCTTGGGCCTGGATCCAAGATATCTGGCCTTGGCCCCATACACCCCTGTGGTGTGCGAGCCCCAGGACATAAAGGCCAGAGAGCTGGGAATAGACATTGCAAGCTCAGCCTATGTTCACCTGCCGCCAGTGAGGGCTGGGTTCCTTGGAAGTGATGCCATATCAGGGGTGCTTGCTTCAGGGATCTATCGCTCTAAAAAGCCCGGGCTTCTGATCGATCTGGGGACCAATGGAGAGTTGGTATTGGGAAACAAGGAAAGAATGATGGGGTGCTCCACTGCAGCAGGACCTGCCTTTGAAGGAGGGCACATCAAGTGGGGGATGAGGGCCGCTGATGGGGCTATTGAGAGAGTAAGGATCGACCCCAAGAGCCATAAAGTGGGTGTAAAGACCATAGGAGGCCGCAAGCCAGTGGGCATATGTGGCTCAGGGCTGATCTCTGCAGTGGCCGAACTATTGAGGACCGGGCTTCTGCTTTCAAAGGGGAATTTTTCAGGGCACTCCACACACCCTTGTTTGAGGGAGGGTAGAGATGGTCATGAATTTGTACTGTCCCCTGCCACGGAGAACGCGGTAGGGCAAGACATAGTAATCACCCAAAAAGACATATCAGAGCTTCAGGTGGCAAAGGCTGCGGTGTGGGCAGGGGCTAAGGTTTTAATGAATAAAACCGGTTTTTGGCCAGAGCGCATCTATCTTGCAGGTGCAGGGGGTACATCCCTGGATCCTGAGGATGCAACCACAATAGGCCTGTTTCCCCATGGTAATCACAGCAAGATATGCCCCTTAGGAAATGCGGCAGGCCAAGGTGCCCTGATGATTTTGGTTGATAAATCTTACAGAAAAAGAGCCGTGAAAATATCTGAGAAAATGGACTACTTTGAGCTCTCCGGCTCAGAACTATTTCAAGAATTCTTCGTCCAGGGCATGTTCTTTCCAAAGGCCAGAGACTACTCCGAGAGCTTCTAGCGCCCTCCTCAGGCCAGCAGGGCAGCAAGAATCACGGCCAGGAATCCGTTAAGAAAGATGCCGTCAAATGTGCCTGCCCCTCCAATGGAAGCCACAGGCGCTCCCAATTCTGGTATTTTTTTTAGATTCATGAGGTCTGCGCCTATGAGAGTGCCCAGTGTGCCTGAGATGTATGCCACAACAGGGGCCTGCTCATAGGATACTATCAGGGCAATGACGGCTGCCAACAGTGGGGGGAGAAAAGCAGGGATTGCGATCCCCAGGCCGGGAATTGGTCTTGCTAGGTGGTGGAGCACCGGGGTCATGATTGCAGTCGCAATGAGGGCAGGCCACCAAAGTGAGGTCTTTAAGAGAAGATAGATACATATAAGGGTTGGGATCACTGCTCCCCCAAGATTTACCGCTATGACCGTCTCTCTCTTCACCCTGACAGGGATAACATAGTGAAATCCGAAGTAGCTCACTTTTCTTTGGACAGGGACATAGCCTTCCTGGGGAATCCTCTTTATTGGAATATTTACAAAGCTCCCCATGAGGACAGCAAGCAGGGTGGAAAAGATATATTCATTGGGGATCCCTATCTTTGCAAAGACCAATGCAATGGCATTGATCTGCACAAAGAGGAAAAAGAAGAAAAGGAAGAAGAAAAAGAGCAGGATAAACAGACAACCAAGTGGACTATAGAACATGACAACGCCCTCCTCTTGTGAACCATTGTCCCTTTTTTGGCCCCACATGCAAGAAGAAAGTTAATCAGATCTATTTGAAGGAGAAGATTTTTCTGGCAAAACCAAGCCTTCGCTGTGATATATTTGGCTTGGCGGGGCTCTAAATAAAGTTGGGACAGAATTGCCGCTGAGATGAGTTCATGAGGTTGAAGGGCTTACCAACAAAAATCCTCTTGGCGACGAACCAGTACTGAACCTTACGGAGAGCACTGGAAGTTGGTCGGGACAATTGCATACAGACCCAGAAACAGGTGGAAGGCCGTTGTAACGAGTCAGGGCGGGGTTATCACAAAAGATTACAGTGCCAACTCCCCCCTTGCGCGCTTTTTGGGGAGAATTTCCCTCAACTGGGAGGAACAAGCCTTAACGAGGCTTGAGGGATTGGAGGGAGTGCCTTCTTTTGTTGCAAGGCCTTCACCCTATTGTCTCAAGATGACCATGGTTCCTGGGATCCCTATTTCCAAGGCCAGGCCCGGAGAGGTCGATGAGCAATACATAAGGAAATTGAAACAGCTGTTCCATGATATTCATGCAAGGGGTGTTGCCCACGGAGATGCCCACATGCGAAACATCCTTGTCCACCAAGGGAGACCATACCTGGTGGATTTTTCCACGGCCTATGTGCAAGGCAGAAGCCCAGTGCTTGACAACTACCTTTTCAAGTGCTTTGTTTCCCTTGATCAAGAGAGGATTTACAAGGTTGAGAAGAAATTTCTGGGAACTGGTGTCAAACCCAAGATGTTTTGGCTCTACAGGATAGTGAAAAGCAGGAGATGAAGAAGAAGCGCATATACCAAGCTGTTTTTCTCGGGACAGGCGTTCTGGCCCTCTTGATACTTGCCAGGCCCAACTGGAATAGCATGTTATTTGGTCTTCCATTTGTCATTGCAGGTGAGGCAATCCGGGTGTGGGCAGCCGGACACCTTCAACGAAACAGGAATCTTACCACATCCGGCCCCTATGCCTACCTGCGGGATCCCCTCTACCTGGGAAGACTGTTCCTCCTGGTAGGATTCTGCACCATGGCAGGTGGTCATGCTTGGATATTACTTTTGATAGGCCTTGGGGTCTTCTTTTTTCACTACATGCCTCGCAAATACCAAAAAGAGATCTCCAGGCTGGAGGAGATATTCGGCGATGAATACAGGAGATACGCCTCCTGGACCAGGAGCCTGATCCCAAGGCTTTCTCCTTATCCCCATGCTGATAAAAGGCATTGGAGCTTTGAGCTCTTCTGGAAGGAAAACCGTGAACAATATCTTCTCTCCGGAGTGTTGTTATTGACATTTGTGCTGGCCTCAAGGGCTGCCCTTCTCTAGGAAATAGCATCGCGTCATGAATATCATCACCAAATATCTTTACAAAGAGTTTTTCAGATTTACGGCCATTTGCCTGCTCCTCTTTTCAAGCCTTTACCTGATTATTCACTTCTTTGGCCGGGTGGACGAGTTTTCAGAGGCCAAG
>JALVMN010000247.1 GCA_027027005.1 Desulfobacterales bacterium
GGTGTATTGATTATCCTCGGGAAGATTCCAGTACCCCTTGAAGACCATTGGGCCCCTCATGGTTATCTCGCCCACCTGCCCTACCTCCACAGGCCGGTCATAATCATCCACAAGCCTAACCTCGGCCAGGGGCAGGGGCCTCCCTGCCGAGCCCGGGCGCTCGTTATAGGCAGAAAATGTTGCAAGACAAGAGGTCTCGGTCTGCCCATACATGCAATAAAAAGTGCCTCCAGTAAGCCTCTGGTATCTTTCTATGGTCTCTGGGGTGTCCAGTCCGGTCACTGATTGAAGGCTGCTTATGTCATCGCCGCTCTTTTCATGCTCATCAAGGATTGAGGCCAAAATGGGGGCAAATACCATCATGAAGGTAACCTTCTTGTCAGCTATGAGCCGGGCGGCCTGGGAGGCATCAAACTTTCTCATATTCACATTGAGGGCACCAAAATGGAAGGCAGTGGTTGCCATGAAAAGCCCTCCCACATGGAACAGTGGCAAGAGATTTAGATGAACATCCTTAGGTCCTACGCCAAAAAACATGGCAAAGTGCATATCAGCACATAGCACATTGCCGTGGCTTACCAGCGCCCCCCTGGGTCTCCCAGCCACAGCTGCCGTGTGGATGATCACAAAACCGTCGTCCCATGCCACTTCTTCGGGCTGGAAATCGACTCCTTTTTCCAACAAGGCGTTAAAATCATCAAACGGGCCACCCGCTCCCAGATTGAAAAATCTCTCAACCGAGGAAAGCTCACCCCTTATCTGTTCAATGGTGCCCGAGAGTGCTTGGTCGGAAAATACTACCTTGGGCTCACAGTCATTGAGATTAAAGGCAACCTCTTCAGGGCTTAGTCGCCAATTCACCGGCAGCATGATGGCTCCAAGGGCCGCGGCCGCCCCGTAAAGAAGGAAGAACTCCAGGCTGTTTTGAGCCAGGACCCCTATACGATCCCCTTTCTGGATACCTACGTTTTGCAGGCCGGTGGCCAGGCGGTCCACCTGGCCCTTCAACTGTGAAAATGTAAGTGTCCTGCCATCTTCCACCTCAAACCAGGCAGCCTTGTCTTTGAAGCATGCCGCATTCCTTTCTATTATCTGATAGAAACTAAGATCATACAGTCCCATAATCCCCCTCAAAAAACTCAGGCCGGGCCTTCACCAAAAAGACCCGGCCCTTTTTTCTTCAATTCAGCTAGTTAGTAGTCGTCTAAATCATCACGGAAATGTTGCCTGAAAAGGCACCACTTTCTCGACGCCGTCAGCCCTGAAGGTAAAAGCCCCGTCTTTTATCGTGATAGGTACCTTGTAATCGGGAATCCCTTTCCACCACCTCTCTAAGGCTTGCCATGGGCTCCATCCTCTAGCCTTGAGCTTGTAACCTCCTGTCACCATCAGGCTCAATAGCGCGCTCCGCACGGTGGTGAGTACTGTAGCCCTATACGTATTAGAAAATGGCTTTACTACTTTAGGCGTGAAGTATCCTTTGATTTGACCAAATGGTATGCCCATTTCATCCTGGGAATTATATGTCATTACTTCGAAATCATTATCAAAGGCTACTGTAAACCTTACCTCTTCCAATATGATAGGATACGGATTCGGATTCTCAATATTGAACACGACGCTTAATGCAAGATGTGCTCCGTGGTTGCCGGGATCTCCCTTAGTAGGCTTTATCTTGCTACTATAATAGTAATAGCCGTCCCAGTTTGCGACTTCAACCGTCTCAAGCCTAATAACTGGTGCTTTGAAGTTTGCCTCTGTAGGCTTGACAACAGGAATCCCACAGCCAGTTAAAGAAAAAGTCGAGGCGACAAGAATCGCCATCAGCACCCATATCATGTACTTTTTAGTCATGACTCCCCTCCATATTAACGGTTAAACGATTATGTCAGCCACCTCTTTCTGCGTTTGTAATGTTTTACGTCCCTAAAGCTCTTCCTTCCACCCTTGTCGGTCAGGCCTAGGTAAAAGTCCTTTATATCCTCGTTCTGCATGAGTTTTTCAGAGGTGTCGTCCATAACAATCCGGCCGGTCTCCATCACATATGCATATGGGGCCACATTCAGGGCCAGTTTTGCGTTCTGCTCCACGAGCAATATGGAGATCTTCTCATCCTTGTTTAGCTTCTGGATTATATTGAAAATCTCGTGGATCAGTTTGGGAGCAAGCCCCATGGAAGGCTCGTCCAGTAACATCAGCTTCGGCTCGGTCATCAAGGCACGACCCACCACGGTCATCTGCTGCTCTCCACCACTTACAAACCCGGCCACCTCGTTTCGCTTCTCTTTCAGGCGCGGGAAATAGTGATAGACCAGCTCTAAGCCCTCCTTTACGGAACGGGTCTTGGCAAGATGGGCCCCCACTTTGAGGTTCTCCTCCACGGTCAGATGCTCAAACACCCTTCTGCCTTCTATGACCTGGACGATACCCATCTTGGCAATCTGGGCAGCCCGCTCATGATGTATGTACCTGCCCTCATACTCAATGCCCCCGTCTGTCACCTCGCCGTCCTCTGTCTTCAGGAGGCCTGAGACGGCCTTGAGGGTGGTGCTCTTTCCAGCCCCGTTGGCACCCAGGAGGGCCACTATGCCCCCCCTGGGCACCTCTATGGAGACACCCTTGAGGACCAGTATCACCTCGTGATACCTCACCTCGATGTTCTTTATCTTGAGAATCGCATCAGAAGTATACAAATGCCTGACCTCCTAAGGGTGAGTATAGATCGAACCTGCATAAGTACGGAGCTGTGTTACCAGCCCAGCCACTCTTTTTCCCACTTCTCAGGCCAGCGGGCCTTAAGATCCACCCTTTCCACCTCTTGAAACTTGCCGTCCTTCCACACCTGGACGAGGCAGCCGGTGGCCGGCCTGTGATCGGTAGGAGTAAAGGTAATGGGTGAGGCCCCAAGGCCAATGTCAAAGTTGCGGAAGGTCTCAAAGCCCTTATACATTATGCCTTCCCTGGTCAAATCACCTGCCTTGTCAGCCCTCTTCATGGCCTCCCACAGGATCAAGGCATTACCCCATGCCTGGACGGTCCTTATGAGACGCTTGTTCTGGGGCACACCAGGGTTGTACTTCTTGGCCGACTCCACCACCTTGTCCATATTCTTGTAAGGTTGGCCGTAAAATGCACACGGAGTGGCCCCCATGACACCTTCTGCGGCCTCACCAGCCAAGCGGGGCAGGTTTTCATCGAATCCCCAGTTGTTTATGATCCAGTCAGCCCCAAGGCCAAGGGAATAGGCATCCCTGATGGTGGCAGAGACCGACATGGTGGTGTTTCCGTGCCAGCAGAGATCAGGCTGGAATTTCTTCAGGGCCATGATCTGGCTCTTGGTGTCCAGGGCAAATAGAGACACATCCTGGTCAGGGCCGATCTCAAAGCCCAACATCTTTGCCTGATCCTTTATTGCCTTTATGGGAGCGCTGCAATAAGGAGAGGCAAACATGTAAACACAGGCAAATCTCGGCTTCCTCTTCCCATAGTCGGGGTGCTTTGGCCAGACCTTATCGAACCAGGCGGTTATACAGGCCCTAGCATTGGTGGAGTAATCCGAGGCAAAGAAGAGGTTGAACCTGGTCTTTTTTGGATTCGTAAGGTGGGCTGAATAAGAAGCCGAAACATAGGGAATCTTGTCTTTGTTCACCGTGGGTGAGAGGGCCTCGGTATCACCTGTGCCCCAACCCATGATAGCTATAACACCCAACCGCTTTAGCAGTTTATACTTGGTGATGGCCTCTGGAATTCGGTAACCATAGTCAAACCAAGTGTATTTGATCTTTTTGCCGTTAACCCCCCCGTGGGCATTTATGTACTTGAAGGCCTCAGACATGCCAAGGGCATAGTCCTTGCCCACATCAGAGGTAGCCCCTGTGGTATCCAGTATGCCACCCACACGGAGCTGCTTTGAAATGGCCATTGACGTAAACCCAAACACAACCACCAACGCCAAGGAAGCAATGAAAAGCTTTTTCAGGATCTCCTTTTTCATAGGCTCTCCCCCTTTATAGGTTAAAAGAAGTTACCAAACACCAAAACCAACACCTAATCCCCAAATTGTTCCTTTTTATATTCACCCCCTTTCTAATAGGAAAATGGCCAGAGGTTGAAGTAGTTCTTTATCTGCCACCACCTATAAGCCAGACCATTGGGTTCATAGATTAGAAATGCGCATATGGCAAGCCCGAATGCAGATTCCTTCAGGAAGGCAAAGTCTATCAGCAGCTTTGGAT
>JALVMN010000248.1 GCA_027027005.1 Desulfobacterales bacterium
ACTGGATCCCAAAGAAGGGGCTGTGGGGACCATATTCCAGTGGCAGGCCGCAAAACGCGTGGTGGTCTTCCCAAAGAGCATTGCCATGGGTGAGATCAAGCTTCCACCTTGGATGAAGAAGTAACCCATCCCAGGATTTTGACTTCCGGCCTATGGAAATCCTGGTATATGGCATCATAAACAGCATCTCCCTGGCCCTCGTAGCCCTGGGGTTTGCCCTGGTTTACGGCATCAGCAGGCTGCCAAACTTTGCCCACGGCGCCCTCTATGTCGTGGGGGGGTTTATAACATGGACATTGCTGAGGGCCTGGGAGATCAATTATGTGGTGAGCATCCTGGTGGCCATGGTGGTCACCGGGATAATCGGCAGCCTCATCTATCAGCTCATGCTGATTCGGGTGCGGGGCATGGCCATATCAGAGATCATCGCCTCCTATGCCATGGGCCTTGCCATCCTGGAAGGCTTGAGGTGGGGAGGATTCAAGGGCATGACCTATACATTGCCACCATTCTTGGAGGGAAGCATATTTGTGCTCGGCGTCCCTGTTGACTACCACAGGATACTGGTGGTGGTGATCGGTGCGGCTGTGGTTTTCCTCCTTTGGCTCTTCACCCACCAGACCCGAATCGGCCTGGCCCTCAGGGGGATGGCACAGGATGAAAGGGCAGCCCTCATGCTTGGAATCGATTCAGACCTCATGGCGGTGCTTGCCATGGGCTTTGGCTCCATGTTGGCAGCCCTCTCTGCGGTGCTGCTTCTTCCCCTTGGTAATATCGTGGTGGAGGAAGGATACAACATCCTGGTCCTTGCAATCGCCGTATGTATCGTGGGGGGGCTTGGAAGCTGGATGGGATCTGTGCTTGCCGCCTTCTTGATCGGGTTTGCCCAGATCTTTACAGTGGTCTACTGGGGTTCACACTTTCAGATGGTGGTGGCCATCATGGCCATAATCGTTACCTTGATCTTGAGGCCCAGTGGTCTTTTCGGCAAACAGAAGGAACTTGAAGAAAGGGTGTAGATGTCGGAGCAAAGGCGCAGAGAACGGCTTGACCGTGGTATCAAGGTAAGGGCAGATTCCATTTATGCCCTCATGTCTGTCAAGGAAATCTCTTATCTCACACTGCCCAGATTGATCCTCATAATTGGATTTCTTGTGCTCCCTTTGGCTATGCCGAGCATGTACTGGCAAAGGGTCATCTCCATTACATGCATTTACGGGCTCCTTGCCATCAGCTTTGATTTTCTGGCCCACCATGTGGGACTGGTCTCCCT
>JALVMN010000249.1 GCA_027027005.1 Desulfobacterales bacterium
AGTCCAGTCTCCTCAACAGGCTCTTGAATGAGCCCAGGGCCATCGTTACACCCATTCCAGGAACCACCAGGGATGTGGTGGAATCCACCGTGACCATCCACGGTATCCCCCTGATTCTAATGGATACGGCTGGGATAAGGGAGGTGAGGGATCAGGTGGAGGCGATGGGCATCAGACTCACAGAGCAGAAGTTTCAAGAGGCAGATCTAGTTCTTGTGGTGGTTGATCAGAGCAAGGAGCTAAACCAGGACGACCTCACGGTCCTGGAGAAGGCCAGTGAAAAGACAGCCCTCGTCGTGCTTAACAAAATTGACCTCCCCCCGGTCTTTGATCCAGCAGATTTTCGGGACCTGTTCGGCCCATTTCCAATGGTCAAAATCTCGGCGCTCACCGGTCAGGGGATTGATGCCCTTAAAAAGGCCATAGCCGACCTGATACTAAAGGGGGAGAGGCCTGTTTCCACCTCTTCCATTGCCCCTAACCTCAGGCAAACCCAGGCCCTGAAGGAGGCCTCCTCCTACTTTCAGGCCGCAAAGGAGGCCATCAGAGATGGGGCGCCATTTGAGATAGTTGCCTTTGAGCTTAGATCCGGGTTGGATTCCTTGGGCCAGATAGTGGGGGAGACCACTCCTGATGAGATACTTAATCGGATCTTTGAGCAGTTCTGTATCGGCAAGTAATCCGGCCTCCCTTACAGGCCCCTCCCTCCAAAATAGTCCTTTACCTGTCTGATTGCACAATACTTCCCACACATGGTGCACACATCCTCCTCGGAAGGAGGGCTCTTCTCTCTGTACTGTTTTGCCTTCTTAGGATCAATGGCCAGGGAGATCTGTGCCTCCCAGTCCAGATTCTTTCGGGCCATGGCCATCTTCCTGTCCCTCTCAAGGGCAGCCTTGTTTCCCCTGGCAATGTCGGCCGCATGGGCTGCAATCTTGGTCACCACCACACCCTCGCGAACATCTTCCACTGAGGGCAGGCAGAGGTGCTCGGCAGGCGTTACATAACAGAGGAAATCGGCTCCACAGGCAGCTGCCAGCGCCCCTCCAATGGCGCAAGCTACATGGTCATACCCAGCAGCCACATCAGTTACCAGGGGCCCCAGTACGTAAAAAGGAGCTGAGTGGCAAAGTTTCTTTTGGAGAAGCACATTGGCCTCGATCTGGTCCAGGGGCACATGGCCCGGCCCCTCTATCATAACCTGGACCCCCTGTTCCCAAGCCAGTTTGGTCAGGTGCCCCAACGTCATGAGTTCATGGATCTGGGCCCTGTCCGTTGCATCAGCTATACACCCTGGCCTCAGTCCATCGCCCAGGCTGAGGGTGATCTCGTACTTTCTGGCGATCTCCAAGAGACGGTCAAAGTGTTCATACAGGGGGTTTTCTTTTTGGTGGTGAAGCATCCAGTGTGTGAGGAATGCCCCTCCCCTGCTCACAATGTCAGTGACCCGTCCCTGGGCCCTCAGCATCTCAAGGGCGGCCATGGTGAGCCCGCAGTGGACCGTCATAAAGTCTACGCCATCCCGGGCGTGTCTCTCTATCACCTCAAAGAGGTTGTCCACTGTGAGTCCAATAATGCCCTTGCCATGCTCGGATTCCTCCACCACGGCCTGGTAAATGGGAACAGTACCAACAGGCACAGGGGAATTTTCCAGAATAGTCCTCCTGCAAGCATCAATGTCGCCGCCGGTGGAAAGATCCATGACCGTATCGGCCCCGGCTTCCACCGAGGCCCTAAGCTTTTCAAGCTCTTCTTCCACTATGGCCCTATCAGAAGAGGTTCCTATGTTGGCGTTTACCTTTACCCGCAATCCCTCTCCTATTGCACAGGGCTTGAGTCCCTTGTGTTTCGGGTTCGCAGGGACCACCACCTTTCCCTGCGAAACTTTCTCTGCCAACCACTGGGGATCCACGCCTTCATTGCGGGCCGCCCTTTCCACTTCCTCAGGGATCAAGCCCTTCTTGGTCTGCTCCATCAAGGTCATCTCTGGTTTTTTCCTCGTCTCAACTTTCCCTCTCTTCCTGCAAACAGCGAAAAAAGGGATTTACTACGCCCTTTCCCTTACCACACCTGTATCCTGAAATTATAGCACGTTTGGTAAATTCATGGGCAAGTTTTGTGGCCTCCAGAGCATCTTTTCCCTTAGCCAGATATGTGGCAAGGGCTGTTGAAAACACGCATCCACTGCCGTGATCGTTTCTGGCCTCAACCCTCTGGCCGCCTATGAATACAGTGGTCTTTCCATCATAGAAGAGGTCTGCCGCCTCACCTCCCAAGTGCCCGCCCGTGATCACTACGCTTTCAGCCCCGGTTGCCTTTAGTTTTTGAGCGGCCCTTATCATGTCTTCTCTGGTCCTCACTTTCAAGGAGCACAAGGCCTCTGCCTCCGGGATATTGGGGGTTATGATCGTTGCAAGGGGAAAGAGTCCGGTTTTCATAGCATCAAGTGCCTCTTGGGCAAGAAGGGTAGCACCCGTACTGGAGCGGATCACAGGATCCACCACCACCCTTTGAAGACCATATTTTCTAATGGCCTTGATCACCGCCAAAACCGCCTCTTCTTTGCCCAACATTCCGATCTTGACGGCATCTGGATGCACATCCTCCACTACGGCTTCAATCTGCTTGCCTATGAATTCAGGGGGCAGAAAGTGGACGGCTTTAACTTCTAGAGAATTCTGGGCGGTGACCGCTGTTAGAACGGTGAGGACATGGGCTCCCAGGGCAGAGGCGGTCTTGAGGTCGGCCTGGATCCCTGCCCCACCTATGGAATCAGATCCTGCTATGGTCAATACCACCCTGGACATAACCTGCTCCCTTGCAAGACAAGCTAACAACGGGCTGTTCTCATTGTCAATCTCAAAGCCCCGAAGTCCTAGCCCTGACTTGACTTTGCCTGGCCCATAACTTATAAAATGCTTGCAATGAGTCTTGGAGTCAAAACTTTTCCCCTTGGTTCACACCCCTTTCCCATTTGCGTGTGAAATAGATGAAAAAGCTCTTTGTCCTCTTCTTCTCCCTGAATCGCTTTTCACTCACATTTTATTCCGTTATTTTCGTGTTGCTGCTGGTGGGGGCACATCTTCATTTCCTTGAGTCCATAGAGTTAAAGACATATGACCTTAGATTGATCTCGCGCGGAAAACTATCTCCATCTCCGCATGTGGTAATAGCAGCCATTGATGAAAAGAGCCTCAAGTTGGACGGTAGATGGCCGTGGTCCAGATCAAAGTTGGCCCGCCTCGTGGAGGCATTGTCAGAGGATGGAGCAAGGGTGGTGGCGTTTGACATTGGATTCTTTGAGCCGGACCCTGCAAGTGGCCTTGAGGCCCTGGAGGAGTTGGCTCCCAAGCTGAAGCTATTGGGGCTGGATGAGTCTGTGGTGAGGGCCCTCTTGGAGGAAGAAAGGATACGGCTTGACCATGACATGGCCCTGGCTCATGCATTCAAGAACTCAAGGGCCAAGATTGTGCTGGGATACTTTTTCCACATGGGCTCTCAAGGGCTACACTTTGACCTTTCCTCCCAGGTGATTTCTGAGGCAAAAGACCTCATAGCCCCTTCCAGATACCCATTGGTTGCATTCAAGCAAGGGAGCGGCACCAACCCCTTCCCCCGAGCAGTGGCCCCCCAGGTGAATCTGGGGCCTCTGGCAAAGGCGGCACGCTTTTGCGGATATTTTAATATGTTTCCAGACCCTGACGGCAGTGTAAGGCGTATGCCCCTGGTTATAAGATATGGTGAGGACCTTTTCCCTCCCCTTTCAGTTGAGGCAGCCCGTCATTTCCTGAGGCAAACCCAGGCCATGGTGGAGGTGGATGACAGGGGGATGAGGGGAATTCGACTGGGCCAGACCTTCATTCCCACCGACACCTCTGGACGCCTTCTGATAAATTATTACGGTCCTCCACAGACCTTCCTCCATTATTCTGTTTCTGACATCCTCCGTGGAAAATTTCCAAACAACACCTTCAAGGACAAGGTGGTTCTGGTGGGGGCCACCGCTGTTGGAATCTATGACATGCGGAATACTCCCGTAAGCCCTGTATTTCCTGGGGTCGAGATACATGCGACCGTCATCGACAATATTTTGACGGCCAGGTTCCTGAAAAAACCTTTCCTGGCATGGCTCTATGATCTCCTTGCCCTAATATTCTTTGGCACTTTTGCTGGATTTGTGCTAGCTCGAACCAGCCCCCTGAAAGGCGCCCTAGCTGTGGCGGCCCTCGCCCTTTTTCATCTGGGGGTATGTTACTTCTTGTTTGTCTCTTACGGCATCTGGCTTAATGTGCTCTACCCATTACTTACCCTGGGGCTTGTCTACACAGTGCTCACCGGGCACAACTATCTTTCAGAGCAGAAGGAGCGCCACAGGATAAAAGGTGCATTCAATCAATATGTGGCCCCAGCTGTGGTCAGTCGGATGCTCAAGAACCCTGAGCAGTTGCAACTGGGTGGAGTCAAGCGTGACCTTACGGTCCTTTTCTCTGACATCAGGGGTTTTACCGCACTCTCTGAGTCGCATCCCCCTGAGATAATGGTGACATTGCTCAACGAATACCTCACAGTGATGACAGAGGTGGTTTTCAGGCACCAAGGGACCCTTGACAAATACGTTGGTGATGCCCTGATGGCATTTTACGGCGCCCCTGTGGAACAGGAGGATCATCCACAACGGGCCTGCTTTACGGCACTGGAAATGGTGGAGGCCTTGGGCACCCTGAACGAGAGGTGGGTCTCAGAGGGGAAGCCCGCCCTGGATGTGGGAATAGGGATAAATACGGGATACATGATGGTGGGCAACATGGGCTCCAAACAGAGATTCGACTACACGGTAGTGGGAGATGCGGTCAACCTTGGGGCAAGGCTGGAGGCGGCCAACAAGAACTACGGCACAAGGATCCTCTTGGGCGAGACCACTTATATCAGGGTAAAGGATTACTTTGCCTGCATGGAAGTGGACCTGGTCAGGGTAAAGGGAAAAAACCTTCCCATCAGGATATACGAGTTGTTGGCCAAAGCCCCCTTGGCCCCACCACTTGCAGAGGCAGTCGAGGCCTTTCACAAGGGCTTGGAGTTATATCGAAACATGATGTGGGACGATGCCATTGAGGTCTTCAGGCAGGTGATCCAATCTGCTCCTCAACTGCGTCCGGCCGAACTTTACATCAAGCGATGCAAGAAACTTAGGGCCAGGCCGCCTGGAGAGCATTGGGATGGTGTCTTTGTGATGGACTTTAAATAGGAGAAATTGCACCCCAAATTGAGGGCTCATCTGTAACGCACGAAATAGTAGAGGAGTTTGAGGTACTCCACCAGCACCTCCTGGGCATACCTCTCCCTCTTCCACCACTTTGTAGGATTAAAACCGCTGTAAGAGCTCGGCACAATGGTGATCTTCACCTTCATGCCCCTGAATGCCTTTCTGAATGCCATGAAGGCCCTTCTCGTGTGAGTGGGAGAAGTGACTATGAGGATGGAACGAAAGCCCCTCTCTTTTACTATTTTTCTCACAGCAAGCGCCTCATCCATGGTGCTGTCAACAAATCCCTTACCCAGGATCAAGGCACTCTGCGGGACCTTCAGGGCCACCAACATGTCTGATAGGAGTTGGTATGTCTCAGGATAGTCTACGCCTTTGCTGGTTAGCACGTCGTAGCCATCAGGCAGCATCTCTCTTCCAAAGAATATCCTGCGAGACAGCCCCGAGTGGTAAAGATCGGCGGCCTCCAGTCCCCTTTCCACCGGCTCACCCATGAGACATACGATCAGGTCTGACCTAACCGGCCCCTTTTTCACCACCAAGAACCTCCCCATCTCCATGAGGAAGGGCTCATGCAAGTAGCCCACCAGGAGGTATATGATGAAAAGCAGAAATAAAATGGCCTTGGCCCAGCCAAACAGGCCTCTCCTTTCAGGGGTAGGCTCCAGGGGGCCCGGCTTCGGGGTGGTGGGCTCATCACCATTCTTGAAGGGATTGAACATGGCAGCCTGCATGAAGTATATTTTATGAAAGTTCAGCAAATTGTGTTTTTGACAGTATGCTAGATTTAGGTTGTGGAGTGCAAGCACAATGAACATAAATTGCCGGCAACATCGAAAAACCATGGAGCTTTTGAGCCTCAAGCTGAGGCTTGAGAGAGAAAAGTTGGATTCAAAGCAACGCGAAGAAATCAGAAAAAGGATCAGGGCGCTGGAAAAAGAGCTCCAAATGGACTAAATGGGCTTAGAAAATCTTGTGGCTGTCGAGCAGTATGGTAACCGGCCCGTCATTTATGAGATAAACCTCCATCATTTCTTGAAAGCGCCCTGTTTCAACTTCAAGGCCCTTTTCCCGCAGCACGGCCACGAATTTCTCGTATAGGGGCTCGGCCTTCTCAGGCCTTGCAGCCTTGGAAAAGGAGGGACGCCTGCCTTTGCGGCAATCCCCCCAAAGGGTAAACTGTGATACCACCAATGCTGAATAGCCCTCGTCCAAGAGGGACCTGTTCATCTCGGCCCTCTCGTCAGGGAATATCCTGAGGTGGGCAATCTTGTCGGCCAGGTATTGGCAATCCTTTTCCGTGTCTTCTTGCCCCACGCCCAAAAGCACCAGTACCCCCTGCCCTATCTTTCCAACCGTGGTTCCGTCCACATCCACCCTAGCCTCTTTTACCCTTTGAACAACAGCCCTCATCTTTCTCCTCCACTCATTCCTGTCCAAAATTGTCTCTTTGGCATTGGCAGGGAAACGGGATGTTCCCAGAGCGGCGTCATTACAGCCCTGCAGCAGGACAGCGGAAGGGCTGGAATCCGCAGTGAGCGGAGCCATGGAGGGCGCAGCGAGCGTAGCCAAGGGAATGTGCCGTTTCCCTGCCATAGTAGTTCAAATTGACAAGCTGATTTTCTAAATTATCATGCTGAGCCATTAACCTGTTGATAATATTGGGCCAACTTGCTGGGTTCAATTCTATTTTTTACCTTTCAGTTTAGGCAAAGCTCAAGGTTCAGAAACCTCTCAGCAGGTTGCCGCATTCTAGATTCTGTAACAGACTTTGGCAACCCAACAATATCCAGAAAACCATCCATGTCAAAGCCAAGCTCCTAGGAACTGCCGGGCCAAGGAAACATTGGACTGGACGACTCGATGATTATTGGAGAGAACCGGCTTTCTAATTTTCAACCATAAGGTGTAAGATAGGGGCAGCCGTGTGAGATGGTTGGAAGTGATGAGCCAGCCCCTGATATTGATAAATCCCTGGATACACGACTTTGCAGCCTATGACCTCTGGGCAAAGCCTCTCGGGCTCCTGAGCCTGGCTGCCAGGCTGAGGAGGATCGGCTACGAGGTAAGTTTTGTGGACTGCCTGGCCCCAATCCAAGGGCCCACAAATGGTCAAGACTTGAAATCCCCCAAGAGAGGGGCCTATGGCACCGGAAAATTCCCTAGAACCGAAATCCAGAAACCTGCAGTCCTTGCCCACATAAACCGCCCTTACAGCCGCTACGGGATACTACCAAGGCAACTGGAACAATCTCTAAAAATGATAGAGTCTCCAGCTGCCATCCTCGTAACCTCCCTTATGACATACTGGTATCCAGGGGTCCTTGAGACCATCAGGGTCGCAAGACTGACCCACCCCCATGTGCCCATCATTCTGGGGGGCATTTATGCCCGGCTCTGCACCCAACACGCCATATCTGCTTCAGGGGCAGACCACGTGATTTCTTTATATAGTTTTTCCGCTCTCCTTGAGCTGCTGAAAAAGTTGGGGATAACTCCTACCGGAAGACACTCCAACAAATCATATCATCCTTATCCTGCCTTTGATCTGGTGCAACCTTTACGATATGTCTGCCTTCTAACTTCTACTGGATGCCCATACAGGTGCCACTATTGCGCCAGTAGTTTCCTGTTTCCCCGCTTTGAGCAAAAAGACCCTGAGAAGGTATTCAGGGAGATAGCCTACTGGAGCCATGAGTGGGGGGTAAAAGACATTGCCTTCTACGATGATGCCCTGCTCGTCAATGCAAGGGCTCATTTCATTCCGCTCATGGAAAGGGTAATAGGCGCAGGCCTGAGGGTTCGTTTCCATACTCCCAACGGCATCCATATAAGAGAAGTGAATCGGGATGTGGCCCAAGCCATGAGGGAAGGCGGGTTTGTGACGGTGCGTATCGGCCTTGAAACAGCAGACTTTGATGGACGTAGTGCACTGGACAACAAGCTGACTCAGGGGGAATTTGAAAGGGGGGTAAGGCACCTGATAGATGCTGGATTTTCTCATTCCCAAATCGGTGCCTACATACTGGTGGGCCTTCCAGACCAATCAGTGGCCTCTGTGGAAAGGAGTATTGATTTCGTGGCCTCCCACCGGGTGATGCCCCACTTGGCCGAGTATTCCCCTCTCCCACACACGCCGCTGTGGGCCAAGGCCCTTAAGTCTGCCAGATATGATATTGAAAGGGAGCCCCTTTTTCACAACAACACGCTGTTGCCTTGCTGGGATGAGTCAAAAGCAAGAAGGATGAAAGAGTTGAAGGCCAAGGTAAAAGAGATACGGGCAAACCTCAGGTCATGGGATACACAATCCAGGCCCGCATGATGATTTACTTTCCCACCCTATTTATCAAGGAAGCAGCATAACCTGCCCCGAAGCCGTTATCGATATTTACCACCACCACGCCTGATGCGCATGAATTCAGCATGCCCAACAGGGCTGCTATCCCGCCGAAACTCGCCCCATAGCCCACACTGGTGGGCACTGCTATCACGGGCCTTTCCACAAGCCCTCCCACCACGCTAGGAAGGGCCCCTTCCATCCCTGCCACCACGATTATGACTGAGGCCTCTCTAAGTTTTCGGCTGTGGACCATGACCCGATGGATACCAGCAACTCCCACATCAAATATGGTCTCCACTTGGTTGCCCATGAACCTTGCTGTAACTACTGCCTCCTGAGCCACCGGGATGTCTGATGTGCCGGCGCTGAGCACCAAGATCTTTCCCCATCCCCGTGTCTCCACCGGGTGAATCATGAGGGTCAAGGCCCTGGCCTCCTGGTGATAAGTGCTCTCAGGGAATTTCTTCAAAATAGGCCCGGATTTCTCAGGAGACAGCCTGGTCACAAGCACATTATCACCATTGGCTACCATCTTTTCCATGATGGTGATAATCTGCTCTCCGCTCTTACCCTCTCCAAAGATCACCTCGGAAAGCCCTTTTCTCAATGACCTGTGGTGGTCAATACAGGCAAAACCCGCCTCCTCAAAGGGCAAGGTCTTTAGCCTTTCCAGAGCCTCCTCTGGTGCCACCTCTCCCCTGCTGACGGCCTCAAGGAGCTTTTTCAAAGATTCATGGTTCATCTATCCTTGATCTCTATTTCAGCCTCTCAATTTCTTTGCTATTTCAGCCACCCTGGCCCCGAGCTTTGCCCCGTTTTCCCTTACCCTCTCGTCAGGGGCACCAACGCAGGCCACACCGTAATGCCCGGTGGCCGACATGGGATCGCCCACAATGACCATTCCATAGATGAGGAGGGCCTGGATGATGGACATGATGGTGGTCTCCTTTCCACCACTCGGGTCTCCTGAAGTGGCAAAGGCTGCACCCACCTTGCCCTCCATTCTCTTCCTGACACCCACAAAGTCGTCAAACACCTTTTTTAGCTCTGCTGCCATAACCCCAAAATAGACCGGAGAGCCTGCAATAACCCCGTCGGAGTTGAGAAAGTCTTCCTTGGTCACCTCATCAGTTTTCCTAACAAGAGCCTTGACCCCTTCCACCTGCTCGACGCCGCTGGCAATGGCTTCGGCCAGCTTCCTGGTGTTTCCGCCCTTGGAGTAATAGAGAACCAGTATCTGCATGCCTACGACCTCCCTTCTTGTATTAGCCATAAAACTTCGAGACCCTGTTGAGATCTTTCAGGTCTCCATTGAGATCAATTTCCGCCCAACAACTTCTTTTCCTTCAGATAGCTCATGGCCTTTTGACCTATGTTGGTAACCTGACTAAGTGCCATGGTGAGATGATCTACCGACTGGCTGGCAACCCCGGACTCAATCATCACCATTGCCCTTTCCATGTATCCTGAGACCCTGTCCCATTCCTCATAACCGGTCACCCTTTTGGCCATCATTACTTCCTGATGCACCATGCCCACCATGGTCTTGAAGAATCTCTCAGCCCCCTGCTTCTCGGGCCCTGGCAGATTGTCAATCATACCAGACGCACTGGAAAGCCAAATCAGACCGGCCTTAATCTTCTCGCTTTGGGAAAAGGCCACAATGGCATTTGCGGTCGTGCTCATGTCTTCCATCTCAAGGTAACCCCTTCTTTTGTCGGTTAATCATCACTGCTACCCTGCCACACATTTAATCCACGCTAAGGTGCGGCTCCATGAATCGAAGCACACCTTCGTTTGTGTCAAGTTCCGCCTCTATACCCATGGGAAAGGTCATGTTTCTTGGCCCATGGCCCACGGGAATGCCTGAAACCAGGACAAGGTCTAGCCGCCGGGCCACCTCCAGGAACAATGCCTCTATTTCCTCTCGTGAGCCGCAGCCAGAAAAGTCTCCCATCAATATGGCCTTCACCCCATCCAGGGACCTGCTCTGGAGCAAGTGGGTCAACATCCGATCTATCCTGTATGGGACCTCACCCCTGTCTTCCACCACCAGGATCGCCTCCTCAAATGAGGGCATAAAAGGAGTGCCTATCAGATGACATATAAGGCTCAAATTGCCTCCCAGGACCTTGCCCCTCACTCGGCCGGGCCTCAGTATCGGGCATCCCTTGAGTTCAAGGCTCAAGGGAGCGGGGTCGCCCATCACCCTCAGGAGCCACTCTGCGTTACCCTCGTCCTTGTTGTAAAGGTCAGAGGCCATGGGCCCGTGAAATACCACCATACCACAAAGCCTGTTCATGGCCAAAAGGAGGGCGGTTATATCGCTGTAGCCAACTAGGATCTTTGGATTGTTCCGTACTAGAGATGAATCCAGTCCATCCAGGATTCTGGTGCTACCATAACCTCCCCTTGCGCAGATAATGCCATTAACCTCCCCGCTCTCAAATGCCCAGTGAAGATCGTCCAGGCGTTCACGGTCTGTCCCTGCCAGATACCCTTTATTGTTGTAAACACTATTTCCCAGGACCACCCTGTAACCAAGCGCCTCAAGTTTATTGATAGCCTCCTGCAATTGAGAGGGTTCCACCGTACCGGCAGGAGAGATAATGGCAATGGTATCACCCGTATTGAGTGGAGGGGGTTTTAATAAATGGGGCATCATCTATTTCGGTTGTAAATTATCACCAGACCTTCCAGGGTAAGAAACTCCTCCACATGCTCAATGGTCTCTGAGATCTCTGAGATGATGGGGGCCAGTCCCCCTGTGGCCACCACGGTGAGGTCCTGTCCGGTTTCAGCCCTCATGCGGTTTACGATTCCGTCCACCAACCCGGCATAGCCGTAAATTATGCCCACATTCATACTGCTTATGGTGTCCTTGCCTATTACGCTTGCAGGCCGCTTGAAGATCTCCACCCGGGGGAGCTTTGATGCCTTTTGAAAAAGGGCCTCACAAGAAATTACCACACCTGGGGCAATGGCCCCACCCATGTAGGCCCCTTGAGGGGAGACGTAGTCAAATGTGGTGGCAGTGCCAAAGTCAACCACCACCAGGCCGGTTTCATATTTTTCATAAGCAGCCACGGCATTAACGATTCTGTCAGCCCCCACTTCTTTGGGGTTGTCTATCATGATGGGCATCCCGGGATCAGCGCTCTCTCCCACTACCAGGGGTTTCAGGCCGAAAAAGTCCTGGGAAAAGGCCTCCGCTGTATTCAATAGGGGTGGGACCACACATGATATGATGGAGGCAGTTATCTTATCCCGCTCAATCCCATGGATTCCAAAGAGATTGCTTACCAGGATTCCCAGCTCGTCAGATGTGATCTCTGGCTCGGTCCTTATACGCCAGTGGTTGAGGATACGGGTTCCTTGGATTACACCCATCACCAGATTCGTATTGCCGATATCCATACAGAAGAGCATTGTTCTCTATCGCGCCTTTCCTTTCTTGATGGCATCAGCCATTTTCACCGTATCCGCCGCCTCTCGCACATTGTGCACCCTGACTATGTTGGCCCCGTTCATGACACTTATGGCAATTGTGGCCATGGTGCCGCTTGTGCGCTCGTGAACATCCCTGCCGAGTATATGGCCGATAAAGGCCTTGTTGGATGTGCCCACCAGTATGGGGCGTCCCAGGGTGGTCAATTCCCTCAACCCCCTTATGATCTGGAGATTGTGGTCAAAGGTCTTGCCAAACCCGATCCCAGGGTCCAGCACCACCATCT
>JALVMN010000250.1 GCA_027027005.1 Desulfobacterales bacterium
CAGTGGGTCCGCCTCCCAGAACATGTAGTTCATGGCCATGTATGCGGCATCCGCAGGATGATGGGCCGAGCCATGCCCCATCAATACCACGGCCTCGCCCTTTTTCCTCTCCTTTGGAAAATGCTTCATCATGGCCTCCACAACCCGCACCATGTCCTTGTGTGAACCAAGGAGCGGCCTTGCCACCAGGAGCCTCTCAAACCCTTCTTCCATTTGCGTGAACAGGTGGGCATTTACATAGAGGTCATGGAATTCCTCACCGGGAATAGTGTGCAGCGAGAGGACCGCCACGTGCGTGTAGCCGTCCTCCATCAGTTTGGCAAGTGCCACCACAGGAGAGTCCAGCACCTTGCCTTGCTTTGCCAGCTTCCTCCTTATTATCTTTGAGGTATATGCCCATCTGACCTCCACGCCTTTAAAACGCTCTCTGACCTCCTTGTCGACAAATTCAAAGGCCTTTTGAGCCTTTGGGATGGAAGTGCCAAAGGTTACCAGCAATATTGCCTTTTTCGCAGCCCGCTTTTGGCCGTGAACTGCAAAGACAGATGTGTTCCAAACGGCACACAAAAGGCTCATAAGGACAACGATGAACACGGTTTTTTTCATGTCTCATTCCTCCTCGTCCAAAGAGTTAGCAATCTAGTCCTGCTCAAGATGTGCAAGGAACCCCAAGGAAACAGAAGGGCCAACCATGAAGGTGCCCCAGAAATCGATACCGTTTCTCTTGCACCACCTCTTGTATTCCCTTACCAGTGATGGGTCGTGAAACACCACCATCTCCCCCAACTCTCTTAATTCGTGCATCATCCTCCAGTAGATCTGCATCTTTCACCTCCTTTCCCCCAATAAAAAACCCCGGACCGATATGGAATCGATCCGGGGATTTCCCGTTTTTATCCTGCCAGATCCTTAAGGCATTATCCTGCTCCGCGAGGACTCATGCCCAAACACCCCCAGGCAGGTCTTCTGACTCGTGGATCAACCTACTCACCGCGCCTTCCCATCCAGCACTCAACTTCAGAAAAGAGTCAATCCACAACCAAAAGTCCGCATATGGTAGGTGAAGACACCTAATGCGGGGGACGCCTAGATAAGTTGAGTGCCTGACAGTGGCCTTACGTGAAAACCGTCCTGCCTGCTACACCTTACGTTTCACATCTAACGTCTAACGGTTTCCCACGTTGCGGCTTTCGTCCCCACTCACAGCCGCGGGCCGGTCCCGGACTCTCACCGGGTTCCCTTTTAAGCCTTGTGGCACCCGGAAGCGCACGCTATTATCCCAGAATAAATCTGCTTGTCAAGCGATAAGTTGGCCGTGTTCAATAATCGGTGGAGGAGAATCCCAGGCTACTGCAATGCATATCTATTGCGATGAAACAAATAAAGTGGTAACAAGCATCAGCAATAAGATGACTTCGTTGGCATCATACGAATAACTCCGGTAGGCCCTCATGCATGGGCACACGGTTTTGAAGGAAAGTGAATCATGAAAGGTGAGAGCGCCCTTGGGAAAGACAAGGTGTTAGAGCAGGCAAAAGAGGTGTTGAAGATCGAGGCCCACGGCATCCTGGGACTGATGGATCGACTTGGGATTGAATTTATAAGGGCCGTGGAAATGATCCTAAAGGCCAAGGGGAGGGTCATACTCACTGGGATGGGAAAATCCGGCCTTATTGCCAGGAAGATTGCTGCCACCCTCAACAGTACCGGCACCCCCTCGCTATTCCTCCACCCAGCCGAGGCCATTCACGGCGACCTGGGAATGGTCACCAGTGACGATATAATACTTGCCATATCCAATAGCGGTGAAACCCCAGAGATAAGCAGCCTGCTTCCGATACTCAAGCAGATGGGGGCAGGGATCATTTCCTTTACAGGCTCCCCCGCCTCCTCCATGGCAGGCCACAGTGATGTGGTAATAGATGTGGGTGTGGAGCGGGAGGCATGTCCTTTGGGCCTGGCACCCACTGCCAGCACCACTGCAGCCTTGGCCATGGGAGATGCTCTTGCCGTTGTGCTCATAAAGATGCGCAAGTTCGGCAAAGACGACTTCAGAAAATTCCACCCAGGAGGCTCCCTGGGAGAGCGGCTCGCCGTAAAGGTAAAAGAGATCATGCTCACGGGCAGCAACATCCCTGTAGTTGAGGCAGGCTCTCTGGTCTCGGATGCCCTAGAGGAGATTGATCGCAAAAGGATTGGCGCCACCTTGGTCAAAGACCGTGAAGGCCGGCTCTGCGGTATAATTACAGATGGTGACCTCAGGAGGGCCCTGCTCAAGAAGAAACAGATACACACCTTGTTGGTGGATGACATAATGACCTCCAACCCCAAGACCATTGAGCAGGACAAGACCGCTGCCGAGGCCCTTGCCCTCATGGAACTATACGGGATCACTCATCTGGCCATTGTGGACAAGGCCAGGAGAATAATGGGTATCGCCCACTTGCACGACATCCTGGGTAGGGAGGAGTTCAGGATAAATGGAGGACTCAGGCGCTCCTCGAGGACTGATCGTTGAACTCATCACCCCGATGACAGACGAGGGGGAGATAGATACGGCCTCCCTTAAAAAATACCTCAACCGGGTGATGCCATATGCCCAGGGCCTGTTTCTGGCAAGCCCCATGGCAGGCGAAGGGCTCTTGTTGCCTTTGAAACAGAGGCGCAAGCTGTTACTTGAGTCCCTGGAGATAACCGAGGGCAGGATGCCGCTGATGGTCTGGATTAGTGGGAGGGAAGAGGAGGAGACCAGGAACATCCTCTTTTCCCTCCACTCCACTGTGGAGGGAAGGGATCTGCATGCCCCCCTTTTTTGGGTGGATGCGCCCCTTACATATCACAGCAATCGAGGGCTTCCTGATTTATATAAGGATTATGCAGCCATGACAGATAGGCATTTCATCTTGATGAACGATCCCAGCCTGGTTCACTCCTCCAAGAGACCCTTTAAAAGAAAGAACATCAGGACTGCTATATTGAAAGAACTTACCTATATCCCCTCGGTTTCAGGGCTTATCTTCCTGGGGGAACTGGACAGGGCCTACAACTACCAGAAGGCTGCCAGGGCCAGAAGCCGATTTCGGATCTACGACGGGGATGAGGCGAGATTCCTGGACTACCCCAGCCTCAGCGGCGTGGTCTCTGTGGGTGCGAACCTTAGGCCGAGGCAGTGGCACACCGTGACCTCCTCCTCTCTCCATCTTGGTGGATATGGCCAGGACTATCCGGACTCCCTTCGGCAGATCTGGTATATGGGGCAACAACTCCACCGCCTCAGAGAGGCCTATTCCCCTAATCCGGCCCACTTAATCAAAGTTGCCCTGAAGGAGATGGGGGTGCTGGAGAGTGCCTTCACCCTTGAGCGCACTCCTGAGGGCCAGGAGGTTGAAGAGCTTTTAGATCTACTAAGAGAATACAAGGACGAGGAGGGTTAGGACTCACCAAGTACTTACTCACTGTATTACGCTTTGATAAGGGCCTCCTTGAGGTATGCATTTTTGGGGTGGCTGATTAATGATTCCAGCAAACCTGCAACTGCCACGCACTCCAGTCCGAAAGGCAGGTACCCTGCATAGCCCAGTAGCGGCATCTCAAAGATATGAAACCTGCTCACATAAGGAACCGAATACTCCCACTTGGTAAGGCTCCAGTAATTCCACATCTCCCAAAACCACCCACAAACCAGGGCGCCAAAAGAGGCAGCAATCAGCTCCCTCCAGTCCCCATGGAGAAGCCTGGAAAAGACATGGGGCTCTCCGGCAATCATCTGGAAGCCCACTATCATGAAGAGGGGGGCCGTCCACAGCATGGAAAAGAGGTGATTGGGGTAGATCCCGATGAAAAAGAGACTTGCCCCTGAAATCATTATCAAAACCAAGCCCAGGGCCCTTCTATTCACCCATCCCACCCGTATGTAAGACTCAAAGGCCCTGTTAAGACTTGGAAAGGTGAGCAAAAACTCTCTTGTGCTCAAGACCGCAGGGAGGACCGTAGAAAAGGAGAGGCTGGCATATATCAGGTATTCTGTGGGAGTTACCTGGGGGCCGACGTAGTACCAGTTCTGGACAAATCTGTTCAAGTATTCAAAAAACCACCAAAAAACAGAGCTTGCAGGGAAAAGGAGCGAAAAAAAGATGGGGCGCTCCAACATGAGACATGCCCCCTTTCTCTTCCAGGTTATGGCATTTACCACCAGGATGAAGGAAAGCCAGAGGGGAGTGAATGTATGGGGCTGAAAGGGGCTGAACCATTCAAACCTTGTCCAGGCCAAGACCCATGCAATTGCACCGCCTATGATTCCCGGATAGCCCCACCACGGAAATGATGCCCTGGGGCCTTGATCTGCTCCAGGCGCTTTGCCCACATGCTTGATCCACCTAGAAATTATTGGAAAGGTGGGGCAAGCTATCAGTAAAGAATAGAGAACAAAGGCCTTCCATGAAAAAGGGGCATGATTAACATATCTGCTCAAAGGGGGGAATTCCAGGTAAAGCTCCAAAGGATGGCCGTGGATCCAGACACCAAGAGCGGGCAATCCCACCAGGAGTAAAGGCAAGGCCAGGAGCTTTAACAAGCCTTTTCCCATTTCTCCCATAAACAGGAGACTCAATGGCCCCCGCAACAGTCGCAGGAGGAGGCTGCCTCTGCCATGGCCTTAATCACCTCTCTTTGGTCCGGCTCCTCTACCCGCTCCACCTTGAGGTGCATGATCACAGGGTCCTGCCTAATGGTGGGGATTAGGAATCCAATGTGGCCAAACACCTCATGGATTTGGGCCTGTGAAAGCTCAAGTTTCAGTTCATCCCCCTCCCCCTTGTCTGCCAGCATCATTTCAAGGGGAGTGAGGCCATGGGGGGCCACTCCGTATATGAACTCAAAAGAAAAGGGCTGATCTGTCCCATCCATCTCGGCTGAGACAAAGACCTTTTTCATATGCAGGGTCTTGGCTGAAGTTTTTGGTTTCAAACCGACCTCCTCATTCTAATAAGTTTCTGTCAACCACCCTTGACACCCAAATATCTAATAAATCATACTGGGCTCAAAAAAACTCTTATGGAAAGGTGCTCAAGAGATGGCAATAACCACCACGGACCTCCTCGTATGGATTGATCTTGAAATGACAGGGCTAAACCCTGACCTTCACGTGATCCTGGAGATAGCCTCAATTATCACTGACTCTCAGCTCAACATAATAGCAGAAGGCCCCGATATTGTCATACATTACCCTGAAGAGGCGCTTCGTTCCATGGACACCTGGAGCCGAGAACAACACTCGAATTCCGGACTCCTCCAGAAAGTGATGGCCTCTGAAATTGATTGTCATGAGGCAGAACGAATGACCCTTCAATTCATATCCACCCATTGCAAGATGGGCCGCTCTCCCTTGTGCGGAAACTCTGTGTGGCAAGACAGGCGCTTTTTGGTGAAGCACATGCCCCTCTTGAACCGCTACCTTCACTACCGCAACATAGACGTGAGCACCTTAAAGGAGTTGGTGCGAAGATGGTATCCTGATTTGCCCCCGTTTGAAAAACAAAAGCAGCATCTGGCCTTGAGCGACATCAAGGAATCCATCAAGGAGCTCAAGTATTACCGGGAACACGTCTTCAGGCACTAGGCAAGATTTTCAACTGAATTGAAAAGATCCATTATTTTTGACCACCTGGTGGATTTTATTACACGGCTGTTCTTGTAAAACCCTGTCTGGAGCGCAACCAGCCTCAGCCTATCACCCATCGCCCATATTCCAGAGCCACTGGTCCCTGCCAACCCGTCGGGAAGTCCCACCATCACCTTTCGGCCCCCAAGGCCTGGGTGGCCCCTCTTTTCAAACCGAAAAAGTAGGTGCAGGACCTCATCATAGCCCCTCAAGGAATCTGTTGGACCATCGTAGGAAGATACTTCAATCTTCAAGGGATCATTTCCCAAACCCTTATCTCCTGACACCAATCCTGCTCCTGCAGGATATCCAAGCAACAAACATTCATACCTGGTGTCGAATGGTGACAACGACTGGGAGCAACACCAAAAAGCCCCAGAGGGGATCTTATCCAAGGTGGCATCCAATAGCCTGATGGCAGCCACATCCCAGCTGGCAGTCCTTGCCTCCAGGCTCACTCCGAGTGGTCTGGCACCTCTTATTTCGTCTTCAAGACTTATGAGCCCTATCGCCCTGTTCCCTATACGCAATTTCCCACCACTTTTTCTGCAATCGGCCACCACGTGGGCCGCTGTGACAAGATAGTGATTATTATTGAATCTAAGAAGCATGCCGGTTCCAATCTGCAAGTATCCCTTTTCCTTTTCCATGAATATGCCCACAGTGGCCTCCCGTGCCTCAGGGGCGATCTCCGAGTGCTCTTGCCAGCATATGTATCTCGCCTTGGCCTTCATCATACTTTAGATATCGGATTCATTCTTTAAAACGCTAACAGTAAAGGAAAGGGGTGTCAATCATGGGATAGAGCCAGAGATTTTCCTGTAAAATCAAAGGGTTGATTATTTTGATCAAACACCATGATTCAGCTTGAAATCGAGAAGATTTCCTGATACATGAGGCCGCGGATAGATTGTTACTAATTTTGCTCCTTGGATCTAGAACTCAGGACCCCAAAACTATGGAGCTTTATCTATTTTGTCTGATTGTGCTTGCCTCTCTTGCCGTCTTTGACCTGATGGTGGGGGTCAGCAATGACGCTGTAAATTTTCTGAACTCTTCCATAGGCTCCAGGGTGGCACCCAGACATATAATCATGATTGTGGCCAGCCTCGGGATACTGGCCGGTGTGACATTTTCCAGCGGTATGATGGAGGTGGCCAGAAAGGGCATTTTTCACCCCAGATACTTCCTCATGCCGGAACTCATCACCATCTTTCTGGCCGTCATGCTGGCAGATGTCCTGCTCCTGGACCTTTTCAATACCTTTGGAATGCCCACATCCACCACTGTCTCCATCGTGTTTGAGTTGCTGGGCGCTGCCGTTGCCCTCTCTCTTCTAAAAATACTGGCCCAGGGCTCGAGCCTTGGAGAGATGGTAAAATACATCAATACGGCCAAGGCCCTGGCCATTATAATGGGAATTCTTCTCTCTGTGGTGGTGGCCTTTGTCTCAGGAGTGATCGCCCAGTTCCTAACGCGGTTGCTCTTTACCTTTGACTATCTCCCTAGGCTTAAACGCTATGGCGCCCTTTGGGGGGGTATTGCCCTTTCAGTTATCACCTATTTCATCCTGATTAAAGGCTCAAAGGGGGCTTCATTCCTCACCCCTGAGACTGTCAAGTGGATCAAAGAGCACAGCCTTATTATCCTCTCCTTCAATTTTCTCATCTTTGCCGTCATTTTTAACTTTCTCACCATGTTTACCAGGATAAACATCTTGAGGCCCATCGTGCTCATCGGGACATTCTCGCTTGCCATGGCGTTTGCAGCAAATGACCTGGTAAATTTCATCGGGGTTCCTCTGGCAGGGCTCAGTGCATACAGGGTGGCCACCAATTCTGGCAGTCCGCTCACAGCCACCATGGAGGCATTGGAAAGACCGGTCCAGACCGACACCGCCCTCTTGCTCCTGGCAGGGGCCATCATGGTGGCAACACTATGGATGTCGCGAAAGGCAAGGACCGTGACCAGTACCGAGGTGAACCTGGCGCGACAGGATATCGGGATTGAAAGGTTTGGTTCATCCTTTTTTTCCAGGGTTATAGTTGGTGCGGCCTGGTCTGCCGTGGGTTTTGCCAGGAGAGTGATTCCTGCCAAGATCCGCAGGGCAATTGCCCTGCGTCTGGATCCAGGAAAAACCACCCTGATTCCTACCCCAAATGGTATCAAGCCCTCCTTTGACCTAGTGCGGGCATCGGTAAACCTTGTGGTGGCAAGCGCCATCATCTCCCTTGCCACATCGCTCAAGCTGCCCCTTTCCACCACCTATGTCACATTCATGGTGGCCATGGGCACCTCTCTGGCAGACCAGGCGTGGGGAAGGGAAAGCGCGGTTTACAGGGTGACCGGGGTGATCACCGTGATCGGTGGATGGTTTTTCACTGCTCTAGCAGCCTTCACCACTGCCTTTCTGTTTGCCATGGCCATTTATTTCTTCAGGTTTTTTGCAGTGTTAGGCCTGATGGCCTTAGTGTCGGCCTCTCTCTTTGCCTCTTACAGATACCACATCAAAAAAGAGAAGGAAAAGGAAGAGATGGAGGCCTTGACCGCGGTATCGCTCGAGGATCCAAGAGCGGCCATTGTCACCACCTTTGAGCAGACCGGCCAATTCCTGAGGTCTATCGCAGACAATCTGGATACATGCTTTGAGGCCTCCTTTTCAGAGGACCTGGAGCGGCTGAGGGATGCAAAAAGCCGAATCGAACAGATCGATACCCAGAGTACGCTCATAATAAATAATATTTTTGCAGCCCTCCCCGTCCTTCAAGGAGAGGAAATAGATCGCAGCGCTCAATATGGCAAAACCACTGGTGTTATCCAGGCCATAGCCGCATCTCACCGGGACATAGTGGTTCAAGCCTGTCGGCATTTTGAAAACTATCACCCTGGATTTACCGAGGACCAGAAAGAAGAGCTCAGACATGTGAAGGCCTTTGTGACACGCCTCTTGTGGAATACCGCCATAATGCTCATGAGGAGAAAAAAGGTGGACTTTAATTACATAGACAATCAATATGAAAGATTAAAGGAACTGATTGATGAATGTGAGAAGAGCCAGGCCCTAAGAATCCATGAAGGTAAGGCCAGGCCCAAGGTTAATATCCTGTTTTACGCCCTGTTGGAAAATTGTCTCAGGATTTGCCAGGAGACAAGGGAGTTGCTCGAGGTCTTCAGAGATTCCCTAGGGCTGGCAAGCAAGTGAGATATTCTGATAGGAGGTAGCCCATGCGTATCCCTCTGGTTTCGATGTTAAAGACATCACCATTTGAAGGACTCTTGGAGCATGCTGAAAAGGTGCGGGAGTGTGCATGGGTATTCCAGCAGGCAGTGGAATGCTATGCCACAGAAAAGTGCGAGGAATTCGACTCTCTTCGCGATGAAGTAGTCAAGCTCGAGAGCGAGGCAGATGCCATAAAGAGGAGGATAAGGGGGCACCTGCCAAAGGGCACCCGCATGCCGGTGTCCCGGTTTGAGCTGTTTCTCTACATCAGGGAACAGGACAAGGTGCTGGATTCAGTGGAAGAGTCTCTAAACTGGCTCTCCTATCGGGTGAGGCCTGGGATACCTGAAAATCTCAAGAAGGATGTGTTCGTGTTTGTGGACTCGGTCATAGAGCCCATTGAGATGCTAAGCAAGATGGTATCAGAGGCCAAGAAGTATTTTGAGACCTACTCGGAAAAGCAGAGAAGGATCGTAAAAGAGATCATTCATCAACTACGTCGCCAAGAGCACGAAGCAGATGAACTGGAAGACGAGCTGAAGATCAAGATATTCTCGCTGGAAAAGGACCCTGTGACCATCTTTCACATGATCAGGCTATGCGAGATAATCGGCTCCATTGCTGATCACGCAGAGAATGCAGGCGACATGATGAGGGCCATGATCGCCAAGCGAAAAGGGGCCTTTTTTGGAGATTAAAAGTCTTCAGGCCCTTTCAACCGCCCTTGTGGCTATGATGTTACAGGGTGTGCCGGCAGGATTTGCCAGGATCACCTGGCCTATGTTTACAGGGGCCTTCACCCTCACCCTCTTTATCTCTTCCATGACCGAGGAGATTGATTCCAGAGGAATGGGGGCATCTGTGCGGACACTTGCAAGGGCGAAGTTCCCCCCTTCCACCAGTACGCTGCTGGCAATGGTCCTAAGGGGCTGGATCACCTCCTGGCGAACCCACTTGTCGCCCTTCTTGCAAAGGGCACCGGTGACCTCCTGGACCTGTGGTCCCGAGCTTGTCTCCCTTAACTCCACCTCCACATAACACCCGTTGGGACACAATACACACACAAGACCTTTTCTCATCCCTCAACTCCCACCACAAGGGATTGGACGCCCTTCAATCTGTCTTTCTCCACCTTGATGCGAAGCATTACTGCCGGGTGCATCTTGATCTTTTTCTTCCTCAATATCCCCTTGCCGTCTTGATCCCTTATTACAATGGCCTTGTTGTCCACCGGTCCGCTCACTCTGGCCGAGAGCACAAAGTCCAGTTGCCCGCTCACTTTGTGGGGCAAGACATACCTCACTCCTTTGCCAGGTCTCATTTGAATATACGATTCAAATGGCCTCATCTCTCCCATGGCATAAAGGGCAGCATAAGAGCCGGCAATTTCGGCCTCTTCTGAGACATCGTCCACCACATCATGGACCTGGAGCACATTGCCGCAGGAAAATATCCCCGGGACGGTTGTCATCAGGGTGTCATCCACCACTGCGCCACCGGTCACCTGGTGAATCTCCACACCGGCCTGGCGGGAGAGTTCGTTTTCAGGGATGAGGCCCACTGAAAGGAGGAGGGTGTCACATGGAATGAATTCCTCGCTTCCGGGAATCGGTCTCCTTGCCTGGTCCACCTTAGCTACGGTGACTCCGCTGAGCCTTCTTCCTCCGTGAATCTCCACCACAGTGGTGCTGAGATGGAGGGGGATACCGTAGTCCTCCAGGCATTGCCGGATATTTCGAGGGAGCCCGCTTGCATATGGGAGTATTTCATAGACCCCTTTCACCCTGGCCCCTTCCAGGACAAGCCTCCGAGCCATTATGAGGCCGATATCGCCAGAGCCAAGTATCACCGCTTCATTTCCCACCATTATGTTCTGAAGATTTATGAGATTCTGGGCTACCCCTGCAGTGTAAACACCTGTGGGCCTTGTCCCCGGGAGCATGATGGCCCCGGCTGTCCGCTCCCTGCAACCCATGGCCAGGATCACTGAGCCTGCATCTATCTCCATGAGCCCTTGCCTTGAGCTTGCAACCAGTCTTTTCTCGGCACTTAGGGAAAGCACCATGGTATTGAGCATCACCTCAATGGCAAGGGCATTCAGTTCATCAATGAAACGCTGGGCATATTCGGGTCCACTCAAGGCCTCCTTGAACCGGTGAAGCCCGAATCCATCGTGAATACACTGGTTCAATATGCCTCCAAGGACCTGCCCCCTTTCCAGCAGAAGCACATCTCTTGCCCCCTGCTTCCTGGCAGAGATTGCCGCAGCAAGCCCTGCAGGCCCCCCGCCTATCACCACCACATCCCTTTTTATCTTCTTTACACTCATTTAGGCTGCCTCATATACCCTGTAAAAAGGTATGATCCTTCCTTGTATGAAAAAAAGTCCTCTGGCCTGTATCCAAAATCTTGCTCCAGGATCTGGACTATCTTCGGAAGGCAGAACCCACCCTGACACCTACCCATCATTACCCTGGCCCTGAATTTGAGCCCGGAGATACATTTGATCCCCAGGGGATTCTGGATCGCATCCAACACTTCCTTTTTGGTGATCTGCTCGCACCTGCATACCACCTCACCATAGTCAGGGTCCTGGCTAATGAGGTCTGCCTGCTCCTCTCGAGAGAGCTCGTGAAAAAACCCGGCCCCCCCTTCCCTTTGAGGCTGAAAATCCTCCCTTTCCTCCAGGGGGATGAGCTCTGAGACGAGGGAGCGCACCATGGTGGCGATGGCAGGAGAGCAGGTAAGCCCCGGGCTCTCTATGCCCACTAGGTTGATAAATCCCGGTACATCCTTTCTGCTTTCAATGACAAAGTCCTTGAACCCTCCAATCTCTGGTGGATTCTGTTTGGCCCTGATCCCGGAGAAACTGCGGATTATGTCCGAGGTGGTCAGAGACGGCAACAAGGCCTCTCCTTCCTCCCTGAGCCTGCCCATGATGTAAGAGGTGGTGGCCCAGTCTTCAGGGGAATCTATGTATTCATTGCTGGGGCCCACCAGGATATTGCCATCCACTGTCTTCGTGAGGTGAATCCCAAGGCCTGCCTTTCCCTTGTGGGGGGCAGGATAGACCAGGGTGGAGAGGTGATGTCCCAGCCGCTTGTCCAGGACCAGGTATTCGCCCCTGCAAGGATAAATGCTATAGTCATTTATCCCCACCATCCTGGCGATCCTGTCAGAGAACACCCCTGCCGAATTTATGAGCACCTTGGAGGCGAACTTCTCGCCATCCTTGGTGGTCACCAGGAAGCCTGAGTCATTTTTTTCGATACCAGTGACCTGGCGTCCCAGGAAATACTCCACTCCGTTTTGATGGGCATTTTCGGCAAGTGCAATGGTCAAGCCGTAGGGGCAAACGATCCCGGTGGAAGGTGAGTAGAGGGCCAAGAGCCCGCTTACCCCTGGTTGGAGCCTCTGCATCTGCTCGGGCCTCAGGATCTCGAGCCCCGGCACCCCGTTTGCCTCACCTTGCTCCTTCAGCTTGTAAAGGGTGGGAATTTCATCTTCGTGGCTGGCAACGGTGAGCTTTCCAATGTAGTCAATCTTGACCTTGAGTTGGGCACAAAGCTCCTGCATCATGGAGTTTCCCTCCACGTCCAGCTTGGCCCGCAAGGTGCCAGGGGTATAGTGGATGCCCGAGTGGAGCACGCCGCTGTTGCGGGAACTGGTCCCCATGCCCACGTCCAGCTCCTTTTCCAGCACCGCCACGCTCAGCCGGTATCTGGAAAGCTCCCGGGCAATGGCGTTTCCCACCACCCCGGCACCGATGATGAGGCAGTCATAAAGGGAGGGAACAACAGGCGCTACCATTGAGACCGCCCCCCTTGCCCTATTCCTCTATTCCTGCCAGCCGTTTTGCAGCCTTCTTTTTCCTTTCCAGGTCTGTTTCTCTTAGGATGGTAATCCTGTGGGCCTCAGGGGAGCCCCCGCCGTGGATGTCAGAGATGGTGTCGGCGCTCTCCATGGCAAGCTTTTCGGCCAGTCTGTACATCCTTATGCGGTTTTCAACAGGAACCTCGGGCACTGCCTTTAGGTATTTCTTGAGAAGGGGGCCGATCTCAGGGTTTTCCAGGTCTTTGTCAGAGGGGAGATCCGCCACAAATCCCCCGCATATGTCCACCATGAGCCTTATGGACTCGGGCAGTTCGCGGCCCTCATGGATCTTTGAGGCATTTGCCAGCACGGTGTCGATGTAGTAAGAGCCAGAAGGTTGCCTCTTGCCCTCGTAGGAGGCTGCCAGGCAGCATCCGTAAAGGGTCTCGGCCCTATGGATCATGTCAATTACCTTTTGCTTCAGGTGACTGGCCTTGGCCGTGCCATTGTACTCCATAAGGGTGAGGGCTGTGCCCACCATCACATCGATCTTTCCGGATTTGCAACCACCGTGGCTCTGGCGATGGAAGGCAGAGAAACGAATCACCATCTCGGATGCAAACTCCACCTCTCCACACATGAAGACACGCTCCCAGGGGACGAAGACATCGTTGAAGATCAGGGTGGGGCAATACTTGGAATAGCGCACGTTCCCAATGTCGCACCCCTCCAGTTCGCGCTTGTCCAGGCTTGAGCGGCCCACCACATGGATCAGGCCGGGAGTGTCAGGGGGTATGGCAAATGCAATTGCATAGTCCTCGTCGCCCTTTCGCATGGCCCTGGTGGGAAGGACAATGATTTCGTGGGAGGAAAGGGAGCCGGTCTGATGAACTTTTGCGCCCCTTACCACAATGCCATCGTCACGCTTTTCCACGACTCTGAGGTACATGTCCTTGTCTTCCTGATCCGAAGGCCCTTTTGACCTGTCTCCCTTTACATCGGTGACCCCGGCATTGCCCACCAGGTCATTTTTCTGCATGTGTTTCAAGAACTCGATGAAGTTGTTGTAATAATTGGTGCCGTATTTCTGGTCAATGTTATAAGTGACAATGGAGAGGGTTGAGAGGCAATCCAGGCCGGTGCAGCGTTGGTGACAGGTGCCCACATAATTTCCTAGGGCCCTGTTGAGCTTCACCCTTGCCACCAAGTCCTCAATGGATGCCGGGGGCAATGTGAAGCGGTTGACCGGCTCATTGATGAGAGGGCTCTGGGTGACCACCAGGTCTCTGTATTCATCCATATGGGCGATCTCATAGGTGGCCCCGGTCGCCTCGATCCCGGCCCTCAGTCGGGGATTGTCCACCACACTGGTGATCTTTTCGCCAAACATGTATACTGTTGGATTCAGTGCAGCGATGGATTCAATATATTCCTCCTTCGTTTTTACAGCCATTCCCTATACCTCCTTCCAAAATGTGCAGGACGCCTCCAAAACTGCCTCATTCCAGAGACGCCCCATGAGCAAAAAATTATATTGATGTACGAATACAATTTACGTATAACCCTGCTTTGTCAAGTGTTTTTGTCTGCCCGCATTCTGGGTAGATAAATTTTATTTTTGATTCATGGGGGTTATCCCCCAAATCAATTCAGGTGACCTTTTGGAGGTGGAAGCTGACATGAGACTTCACGAGTACGAAGGACTGGAAAAATTCCAGCAGTTTGGGATCCCTGTGCCTGAAAGGGCCCTGGCAACCAGTGTGGAAGAGGCCCTGGAAGGTGCCGAAAGGATCGGCTACCCGGTCATGGTAAAGGCCCAGGTGCTGGTGGGGGGAAGGGGACTTGCCGGAGGCATCAAGGCGGCCAGCGACCCTGAAGAGCTCAGGGAAACCACCTTGAAGATGCTGGGCTCAAAGATTAAAGGCCTGGAGGTAAAGGAGTTGCTCATCACCCAGAAGGTGGAAATCGCCCAAGAAATGTACATGGGGATTACCATTGACGGCTTTGAGGGCAGAGCCGTGGTGCTTGTCTCAGCAGAAGGTGGCGTCCACATTGAAGAGGTGGCAGAGAAAAGCCCTGAAAAGGTTGCCTCCCGGTTCATTGACCCTTTTTTTGGATTTCACCTGTATCATGCAAGGAATCTCCTGAAAGAGATAGGGCTTAACGGCCCCCTCCTGGGTAAGGCCGCTTCAGTGCTCCATGCCCTCTACAAGGTATTCAGCGAGTACGAAGCCCTTATCTGCGAGATCAACCCCATTGCCATTACCAAGGACGGAGGGCTCATTGCCCTTGACTCTGTCCTGGAGGTGGACAACTCGGCCCTGAGGCGCATCTCCCATCCACTCCCGGACCCGAAGGAGCGGATGGAAAACCCTTTGGAAAGGCTCGGCAGAGAGATAGGGGTCACCTATCTGGATCTGGACGGAGACATCGGCATAATATCGTCAGGGGCCGGGCTGGGGATGGCCAGCATGGACATAATAGGTGACAAGCTGAGGCCTGCCAACTTCCTGGAAACGGGCGGAGGGATCACAGAGGAGCTGCTTTACAAGTGCATGGATTTGGTGACCCGGAAGCCCGGCCTTAGGGCCATACTGATAAATGTCTACGGAGGGATAAACCCTATCCATGAAGGGGCTAAAGGCGTGGTTCGATTCATCAAGGAGCGGGGGCTGGAAATTCCTGTGGTGGCCAAGGCCCTGGGAAACAGGCAGGAAGAGACCTGGGAGATCCTCCGCTCAGGAGGCGTGCATGTGGTCACCGAGACCCCCACTGAAAAGGCCGTTGAAAGGCTATACCAGGTACTGGGTGTTGAGTAAGGAGGAGTGTCGAAAATGGGAGTATTGATGAATGAGGAGACCAGGGTGCTGGTTCAAGGCATAACCGGAAGGATAGGGAGCGTTCAGACCAAGTGGATGCTGGACTATAACACCAATGTGGTTGCAGGGGTCACCCCTGGCAAGGGGGGCTCAGAGGTGCACGGTGTGCCTGTGTTTGACTCGGTGGAAGAGGCAGTGAGTGAGACGAGCGCCAATGCCTCTGTATTCTTTGTGCCTTCTCCATTTGTGCTGGATGCATTCTACGAGACCGTGGAAGCGGGCATCAAATTCATAGTAGTGGTCCCTGAACACATACCTGTTCACGACATGGTGAGGATGAAAGAAGTGGCCAAAAAGAACGGAGTCTCTGCCCTTGGCCCCACCACTCCAGGGATCCTGGTCCCCGGAGTGGGCAAGATGGGTATAATGCCTGCTTCCCTTTTCAGGAAAGGCAGGGTGGCCATTGTTTCCAGGAGTGGGACCCTCTCATATGAATTTGCAGGCATCCTCTCTGACCACGGCGCAGGCCAGAGTGTTGTGGTTGGCATGGGGGCAGACCCTGTGGTGCTAATGAACCTTACTGAGATTATACGACTCTTCCAGGAAGACGAACACACCGAGGGGATCATTATCGTGGGAGAGGTGGGTGGAGCCCAAGAAGAGCTGGCCGCCCGTTATATAAAAGACAATGTGGATAAACCCGTGGCAGCCTATATTGCCGGCAAGCTATCGCCCCCTGGCAAAAGGATGGGCCATGCAGGGGCCATAGTGAGAGGGTCTGCAGGCACTGTGGAGGGGAAGTACCAGGCCTTGCGGGATGCAGGGGTGGAAATCCTGGAATCACCCATTGAGGCGGGCGCTTGGGTTGAGCGCCACTCTCTGAAAGGTTGAGACTTTGTGATGGAGGTGACCATAAGGTCCTCTTTTGCCGTGGGCTCCACCAAGCACCTGGCACAAAGTTCACGCCTGGGGCGGGAAGCCAGGGTTGAGCTTCCAGATGGGGCCACGGTGTTGGATCTCCTGGAGACCCTTCCCTCCATAGGCCCAAGAGAACAATTCGATGACATGATGATCACCGTGTTTGTAAACGGGAAGTTGTGCGGCTTTGATCACAGGCTTCGACACGGCGACCTGATAGACATCCATATCCCTGTCTCAGGCGGCTGAGCCGGGGGCAAAATAGAGGAGGGATAAGTCATGTCCCAAGATGTATACGAGCTCTTGAGAGAGCAGCTTGACAACTACTCGGTGGGCTTTCCCAAGACAGAATCAGGGGTGGAGATGAAGATACTCAAGAAACTGTTCACTGAAGAAGATGCCCGCATGTTCCTTCACCTGACCCTCATGCTTGAGACCCCTGAGCAGATCGCCCAAAGGATGGGGGCCGATCCAGAGGAAGTGGCCCAAAAGCTCCACGAGATGGCAGATAAGGGCTTGATATTCAGGCTGAAGAAGCAAGACTCGGTCAAGTATGCGGCGGTCCCCTTTGTGGTGGGCTTTTATGAATTCCAGGTGGACCGTATGGACAGGGAGCTTGCTGCCCTCATGGACCAGTACATGGAAGAGGGCTTTGGCAGGCAGGCCGCCGCTTACACCGTGCCCATGCGCACCATACCGGTCGGGCGATCCATTAGTGTTTCTTGGCCTGTGGCCCCTTATGAGGATGTCCGCCAGATTATCAAGGAAAAGGATCGCATAGCTGTTGCAAAGTGCATATGCAGGGTGCAGAAGGGTCTCCTGGAAGAGGCTTGTGACAAGCCCATCGAGGTCTGCTTTGCATTCGGCTCCCACGCCCAGTACTATGTGGACAGACACATGGGCAGATGGATCACACAAAAAGAGGCCCTCCAGATCCTGGAACAATGCGAGGAGGCCGGTTTGGTGCCACAGCCCTTCAATGCCAAGAACCCTGGAGGGATGTGCAACTGCTGCGGAGATTGCTGCGGGATCCTTCGTGCCATCAAGAAGCACCGCAAGCCTTCCAGTATGGTGATCACCAATTATTACGCTGAGGTGGATCCAGAGGCCTGTGTGGCATGTGAGACCTGTGTGGAGAGGTGCCAGATGGATGCAGTTTCCATAGGCCCTGAGAATGTGGCGGTGGTGGATCCGGACCGCTGTATCGGTTGTGGGCTGTGTGTTACAACATGTTCTGTGGAGGCCATGACCCTCAAGAAAAAGCCCCAGGATCAGCTTCGCGAACCCCCCAACACTGGCAAGGACACCATAATGGAGCTTGCAAGGCAAAGGGGCAAGTCACTGATACCTCTGGTTTTCCAGAAATCAAGGTAGGATTGGGGCCTTATAGGGAGGCAAGGGCTGGGACCCACTTTTTTATCATCTGATATACCTGCTCCCGCTTGATGGGCTTTGAGACATAGTCATCCATCCCTGCTGCCAGGCACTCTTCCTTGTCTCCCTTCATGGCCTGGGCAGTCATGGCCACGATGGGCACCGGGCTCACCCCTTCCTTTTTCTCCCACTCCCTGATGGCCCCAGTGGCCTCAAGGCCGTTCATCTCCGGCATCTGCACGTCCATGAAGATCAGGTGGTAACTGTCTGGGTCAGCGGTATATTTTTCAACCGCCTCCCTGCCGTTTCCAGCCACTTCCACGTGGTAGCCCGCCTTCTTGAGCATTATGGTGGCAAGTTTCTGATTCACAGGGTTGTCTTCCACCAACAGGATCCGAACAGAATGCTTGGCTTCCTCTCTCAGGGAGTGCTGGGTGAGGAGTTTGGCCCCTCTGCTTCCCGCCCGTTCGGCCTGGGTCTCTTCCAAGAGGCGTGCCACCATGTCCAGGAGCTTTTCCCTTCGCGGTGGCTTGGGAAGGTATCCATTGAATCCAGCCTCCTTGCAGGCCCTGGCATCTCTACCCATGGAGGGAGACAGTGCCAGAAGGGGGATCTCCTGAATGGGTGGCGGGGCCTCTCTGATCTCTCTTGCAAGAGCATAGGCATCAATCCCTGGCATCTGGGTATCAATGAGGCAGATGTCAAAACCCTTTGCCTTTCTGGCCTCATCTTCCAGGACTTTCAACGCCTTGTTGGCATCCTCCAGAGCTACTGCCACCATGCCTGCTGACTCCAGTATGGAACAGCACACCTCCAGGTGTGACCTGCTGTCATCAAGGACCAAGGCCCTCTTTCCTTCCAGATGGGCCTCTTTTAGGGGTGCTTTTTTCCTCCTGGCGGATTTGTTGAGCCAGGCAACAAAGTGAAATACGCTCCCTGGTCCCCATCCCTCTTTCCTATACTCTTGTGGGGCAGGGCTTTCAGCCCACACATCCCCTCCCATCAGGCGGGCCAGTTGCTTGCATATGCTGAGCCCAAGGCCTGTGCCCCCGTATTTCCTGGTTATAGAGCCGTCTGCCTGTTGAAAGGCCTCAAATATCTCTTTGAGCTTGTCCTTTGGGATCCCCACCCCGGTGTCCCTGACGGTCGCATGCAGTCTGATGCGTCTGACGGTCTCCTTTTGAACCTCCAGGGCAAGCTCTATCTCCCCCCTTTCAGTGAATTTTGCTGCATTACCCATGAGGTTCACCAGGACCTGCCTGAACCTCCCCGGGTCCCCCTTTACAAAGGCGGGCACCGAGTCACCGATGCGGCAGATCAGCTCCACGTCCCTGCCCTCAAGCTTGGGCTTTACGAGGTCGCACACATCGTATGCGGTAATCTCTGGGTCAAAGTCGATTTGTTCCAGGGTGAGGCGGCCCGCCTCAATCTTTGAAAAGTCCAGGATGTCGTCTATGAGGCTGAGCAAGGCCTCTCCGCTCCTCTTCACGGTCATGAGGTAGTCGTGCTGTTCGTCGTTCAGGGGGGTATCTAGAAGCAGGTCTGTAAAACCCAGGATTGCATTCATGGGGGTGCGGATCTCATGGCTCATCCTGGCCAGGAACTCGCCCTTTGCCACATTGGCGGCCTCTGCCGCTGAGATGGCCTCCCTGAGCTCCTGGTTTGTCTTTCGGAGTTCGGCAGTCTGGCGGCGTATCTCCTCCTTGAGGGCCTTGGCATATCGCTTTTCTTGGGCCTCTATCAACTGGTGCTGGCGGTGGTTGTCCTCCAGTATGTCCTGGTAACTTTTTTCCAGGGCCTTGAGCCTTCTATCCAATTGCTTTTTTTGGATTTTTCTGAGTTCTTGCTCCTCTTCCAGCCTTTGTTGGACAAAGAAGAGTTCCACACATGACTTTACAGCCACCCTGCCGTAACGGCCGTTTCCTCCCAGAAAGGCCACCAGCACCCCTTCCAGTTCTTCCAACCACAGGGCCAGGAGCCTGCCTTCAGGGACCACCATCTCCTGATCTTTCTTGGATTTTTTGACCTTGACCGCGATGAAGGGCAGGGATTCTTCAGGTATTTCAGGGAACTTTTCCAAGAGCTCAGCGGTGTGGCGCTCTGTCCAGAAGCCGAAGAGTGCATCTGGTATCCTCTCCTCCAGAAAGCCCAAGAGGCGGGCCTGGGAGCTTTGTCCTCCCTCCACCTCTGAAAATATCCCTTGATCCAAGGGCTCCAATAGGTCTCTGCTACGACTCATAGATCTCTTTGGCCTTGTTCATCTCTTCTGGGAAATCCCTGGCAATGGTCTTGTACTCTTGTAGATTCTCCTTCATGTGGGCCGCCAGGGGGGCCGATAGCTGGCTCTTTATCCCGCTGAGGGCTGGATAGTTCATCTTTGAGACCAGGTATTCTGCCATTTGGATAATGCCCGTAAGGCTGGACGGCTCCACATCTTCCATACTGCGGTGATGACGCCTTATGGCGCTTCGCACCTCGTGGGGAATCTTCCAGTCCTCGGCCAGAACAGAGCCCACCGAGCAGTGGTCAGTGCCCATGAAGCTCCTTTCCACATCAGGAAGTGAATCTTGAGCACCAAGGCTTTTGCAGACCTCCACGAAATGGTGGTGGTCCACCTGATCTTCCACGATGAGACCGACGTCGTGCAATATCCCGCAGAGATAGGCATTGTCTCCCTGGATTCCAAAGATCCTCTCAGAGATCATCTGGCTGCAAATGGCAACCGCTGCGCTGTGAACCCACAAGTTCTTTCTTGAAAATACCTGGTTGTCCTCACCCCCGCTAAAGACCTCACGGAGGGCCTCGGTAACCACCATCCTGCGTAATCCCTTCAATCCGATGAAGACCACGGCACGCGAAATGCTGTCCACCCTTTGACGCAGACCGAAGTAGGGGCTGTTCACCACCTTCAAGAGACGCAACACAAGGGTTGGGTCCGTCTTTATGACATCCTCAAAATCCTTCACCGTGGTATTATCGTCTGCCATCAGCTTTGTAAGCCTGATGGCCACATGGGGTAAAGTCCTCAGGGAATTAAACCGCTTGACCAGTTCTTGGGCTGCTGACATGGGCCTCCGATGGAGTTGATATATTTGGCCGAAAATCAATGTCTGATCTGGGAGGAAAGCAACATGCGTGCCAACTGTCCTGCATTCTGACCAGCTACGACCATCTCCCCGATACGGGCCGGCCGCATGCCTTGCAGTGCCCTGCCTCCAAGGCGTGGAGCCTTACAAAGTAGCCCCTTCTCTCCACCAGGAGTTCCTGGCACTTGGGGCAGTAGGTGTGGGAGGCGGGATGGCCGGGGACATTTCCAAGATATACGTGGTGGAGTCCTTCGCCCAAGGCCACTTCACGGAGCCTTTCCAAGGTCTTCACCGGAGTGGGGGGCAGGTGGGTGAGCTTGTAGTGGGGGAAAAATCTCAAGAGGTGCAAGGGGTGGTCAGGGCCCAGCTCCTTGACTATCCACCTACACATCTCCCTTATCATCTCAGGGTCATCCACATAGGTGGGTACAACCAGGGTGGTTATCTCAAGCCACACACCCTGGTGGTGCAAGGTCTTGAGGGTGTCCAGCACGGGCCGGAGCGTCCCTCCATTGAGACACTGATAAATCCTGTCGTCAAAGGACTTTAGATTTATATTTGCTCCGTCAATATATTGGCACAGCTTCAAGAGCGGCTCTTGGTTTATGTAACCATTGGAGACGAGAACATTTTTTAGGCTGGCCTTTCGGGCCTGCTTTGCAGTATCAAACATGTACTCGTAAAATGTAATGGCCTCTGAATAGGTGTATGCTATGGCCGCAACGCCTTGTCTCCGGGCCTCTTGGACCACCTGGGGGGGAAATAGCTCCACGCTCCTCACCTCTTCTGGTTTCCTCTGGGAGATCTGCCAGTTCTGGCAGTTGAGGCACCTGAAGTTACACCCCGTAGTGGCGATGGAAAATATGGAAGTGGTGGGATGGAAGTGAAACAGCGGCTTTTTTTCTATGGGATCTACATGGACTGCACAAGGGTTTCCATAGGCAAGGGAATAGAGCCTGCCCTCAATGTTGACCTTGGAGCGGCAGAGACTCCGGTCCCCTGGCCTCAAATAACAGCGATTTGGACATATCTGGCACTGGACATCCCGTCCGTTACTGGCGTAGTGGAAGCCCTCTATGGACCACTTCCAGGGTCTGTCAGGGGCATCGCCCCTGAATACCCGGCCCCTTATGTTCTTCCAGGGACGAGAGGTTTTGCCCCAAAAGGCTGAGGCAGGGTATGGGCAAAGGAGGGCTCCTGCCCCAAGGCCCACGGCCTTCAAGAATTGTTTTCTTGTAATACCAGCCTTGCCCATTAGCATTCCCCCAAGATGGAAGGTTATTATTCTTCCTCAAAGGCCTGCACCTGATAAGTAAGCACTTCCAGATCACCCCTCTTCCAGGCATCACCATCAAGGCCGGCCTTGAGGCATAGGTGGGTAAGGAAGTCCTCCTTTCGGGGAAGTTGCTCCCAGACCTGCGGGAGGAAGGTGGCCTGTGCGTAGCCCTTCTTGATGATCACCCCGTCTATGCCTGGTTTCAACTTTTCCAGCAGATCCTTGGCATCCCTGTATTCCAGAGGCTTGGGATCGGTTAGGATACTTACCTCTATCTTTATCCTGTCCCATTCCTCCGGGCCCACAGGCGCAAACCTCGGATCCCTGAAGGCCGCATTGATGGCATTTTCCCTCACACCCTCAAGCACTGATTCCCGGGCGATGATGTGTCCTATGCAGCCTCGAAGGTTCCCATCCTTTGTGAGGGTCACAAAGGTCCCCCTTCTCTGGTGAAACTTGCTGGAGGGTGGGGGCTGAAGCTTCTTGACCTCTCTCCTCTTTCCAAAGAGTTCTTTCTCAATGGTCTCCCTGGCCACCTGGAGCAAGTATGCTCCTTCTTCCTCTGTAAACTCTTGTTCGTGGTTCATGGTCTCCTCCTGGGCAGGGGGTTTTACGGCTTGGGCGGTTCGTGCCCCTGGACTCACAAAAACTGCCAAGACCATGGAAAAAAAGAAGGTGATCCCAATGGATACCACTTGATGGATGTTTGCAATCTTCATGCTATTGAAGGCGGCCTCTTGCTTTTCAGTTCCTCCTGTCCCTTCTTTGAAGGGATTAAAGGGTACAATAGCGTGTAAGGCATCACTGAAAATTTGGACATGAGGCCCTTTGTTATGATAAAGCACCCCACAGGGGTGTCAACATGAATTAAGGGGGCCGGGCAGAGGATTAGTGTGCCTTACAACCACATTGACACGCCTCTTTTGCCATGCGTATAAGCGAGGGGAATCGGTCTCCTCAGGAGGGCAATCACATGGAAGATATCAAGGGGAAAAAACAGAGGGCAAAAAAGATATTCGAGGCCCTGGATCCCATCTATACCAGAGAAAAGACGGCTCTCAAGTACAGCAGCCCATTTGAGCTGCTGGTTGCAACCATACTCTCGGCACAATGTACTGATAAACGAGTAAACCAGGTGACCAGGGAACTTTTCAAGAAGTACAAGGGCCCTGAAGACTACCTAAAGGTGCCCATTGAGGAGCTGGAAGAAGACATTCGCCCCACAGGCTTTTACAAGAACAAGGCCCGCTCCATCAGGGGATGTGCCCAGGCAATTGTCCAAGACTTCGGTGGAAAGGTGCCTGACAGCATGGAGAAATTACTCACCCTTCCAGGCGTGGGCAGGAAGACGGCCAACTGTGTGCTGGGGGCGGCATTTGATGTGCCGGGTATCGTGGTGGACACCCATGTGAAGCGCTTGGCCAAGCGCCTGGGGCTCACAGAGAATACCGATCCAGACAAGATCGAGAGGGACCTGGAAAAGCTGCTCCCCAAAAAGAGGTGGAGGAGGTTTTCCGATCTCCTGATCTACCATGGCCGGGATGTGTGCAAGGCCAGAAAACCCCTCTGCCCTGATTGCACAATAAGCAAGTGGTGCCCTTCTGCTGCCCTGTAAATAATCTGCCCAATTTTAGGTCTGGTAGGGAGGGTTATCTCACCTTGCTCCCAGGAGGGACGTCTTTGTCGGGCTGGAGCAGGCTTAAGCCGCCCTCACCTTCAACGGCCAGGACCATGCCCTGGGATTCCACGCCCATGAGCTTGGCGGGCTTGAGATTTGCCACCACCACCACCTGCCGGCCTTTTAGATCCTGGGGACTGTAGTGCCCTGCTATACCTGCCACCAGCGTCCTTTTGTCGTTCAACTCCACGGTGAGCTTCAGCAGCTTCTTAGACTTTGGGATGGCCTCTGCCTCCACCACTGTCCCAACCCTCAGGTCCATCCTCTGGAACTCTTCAATGGAGATCATGGGCATTTCTGGCTCCTCTGCCTCGGGGGGCTTTCCCCTTTCCTTTTTCATCTCCACCCTGGGAAACAGGGCAGGACCTTTTGAGAGCGGCCTAGCGGCCTTGATCTCTCCCCACCTGGAGACCTGCTCCAGGGTGAGCTCTTCTCCGCATCTTTCAAGCCCCAATTGCTCCTGAATCTTTTCAGCCGAAGCGGGCATAACGGGCCATATGAGGGCAGAGATTATCTTTAGTGTTTCCAGGATGTGAAACAGGACTGTTTCAAGCCTATCCCTGTCATTCTTGGCCAGGACCCAAGGGGCCGTGGTGTCGATATATTTGTTTACCTTGCCGATCAACTCCCAGACAAGGATGAGGGCCCTGTGAAATCCCAACTCCTTCATCAGGACCTCATATCTTTGGACCACCTCCAGGGCAAATTGCTTGAGTTGAATATCCTGCTCGATAGGCTGCCCTTGAGCGGGATGCTTCCCTTTGAGGTACTTCAAGGCCATGGTGAGGCTCCTCTGGACCAAGTTGCCCAGATCATTTGCCAAGTCAGCATTTATCCTGCCAACCAGGGCCTCTTCACTGAACTCTGAGTCAAGGCCGAATACCATCTCGCGGAGCAGGAAGTAGCGGAATGCATCCAGCCCGTAAATACCCACCAGGTCCAGGGGGCGTACCACATTTCCCAGGCTCTTGGACATCTTTCCTTCATTTATATTCCAGTATCCGTGGACATTCAAGTGCTGATAGGGTTCGATGCCCGCTGCCTTCAGCATGCAGGGCCAGTATATGCCGTGGGGTTTAAGGATGTCTTTGGCCACCAAGTGCTGAGAATAGGGCCAGAATTTCCTGAAAAGCTCTCCGTCAGGATATCCTAAGGCAGAGACATAGTTGATGAGGGCGTCGAACCACACATAGGTCACATATCTTTCGTCAAACGGGATGGTTATACCCCAATCAAGGCGGCTCTTGGGCCTGGAGATACAGAGGTCTTCAAGGGGGTCCTTCAAGAAGGAGAGGACTTCATTCCTGTAGCGCTCTGGCCTTATGAACTCCGGGTTGGCCTTTATGTGCTCTATGAGCCAGTCTTGGTACTTGCTCATTCTGAAAAAGTAATTGGCCTCCTTTATGAGCTCCGGTTCCCTCTGGTGATCAGGACACTTTCCGTCCACCAACTCCCTTTCAGTGTAAAATCGCTCGCACCCGAAACAGTAAAGGCCTTCGTACTCACTGAAGTAGATATCTCCATTTTCATAGACCTTGTTCAAGATATACTGGACGGTCTTTTGGTGCTCTGGGCTGGTGGTCCTTACAAAGAAATCGTAGCGGATGTTCAGCCTGGGCCAGAGCTCCTTGAAAAGGGCACTGATCTTGTCCACATAATCCTTGGGGGATTCACCTGCCTCGGTGGCCGCCTTTACGATCTTGTCGCCGTGCTCGTCAGTGCCAGTAAGGAAGAAGGTCTCGTATCCGGCTAGCTTGTAGAAACGGGCCATCACATCGGCCACAATGGTGGTATATGCATGACCGATGTGAGGAGGGGCATTTACATAATAAATTGGGGTAGTTACATAAAAAATCTTTGACAAGGCTACTCTCCTTATTGTTCTTTTCCACTGTTGGGGTTCACCGCTTCCAGCTCTTCGGCCTGGAATTCCACCTCTTCTCCATCCTCAAGGGCCACAACCACGGTCCTTTTCAACACATTTTGCCGCACCACTTTTCCCTTTCCCCTGGGGGTCGTCACCTTTTTCCCCACCTTGGGCAGATCCTTTTTGGCCTTTCTGTAAAACTCCTCTTCAAATGTGAGGCAGCACATCAGCCTGCCGCACATACCTGAAATCTTTCCAGGATTCAAGGAGAGGTTCTGCTCCTTGGCCATCTTTATGGTCACGGGGGCAAAGGCATTAATAAAGGTGGAACAACACAGGACCCTTCCACATGTACCTAGCCCCCCCACCATCTTGGCCTGGTGTCGCACCCCGATCTGGCGCATCTCAATCCGGGTCCTGAACCTTCTCACCAAGATTTTCACCAGCTCCCTGAAGTCCACCCTGCCATCGGCAGTAAAATATATGATGGCCTTGCTGCCATCAAACCTCCTCTCCACCCCCACAAGGCTCATGGGAAGGCCAAGTTCTTTTACCTTTCGGTAGCAGTAGTGGAATATCTCCTTTTCCAGTCGGCAACTCTCCTCATAGCGCTCTATCTCTTCAGGGGTGGCCAGCCTGAATACCTTCTTGAGGGGCCGATTGGAAGACTTGGCGCCTCGATTTTGGGGTTCTGTGCACACACACCCTATGGCAGGGCCCTCCTCAGTAATGACCATTACCTTGTCGCCCTTTTTGAGCACAAAATGGCCTGAGTCGAAATCATATACCTTGCCGTTGTTCTTGAATTTAATCCCAACGATCTTGTTCAAAATTCCACCTTCTCCTCAACCTGGCCGCCCGGCCCCACGGCCTAGTCTCACTATCCCCAGCAGGGTCCTTTCCATCACCAGCAATGGATTATACCGGCGCTTGATATCCCTTTGGGCTCGATCCAGGAGCTCCAGTATTTGAACCAAATTTTTTATATTATATCGTTTACTTACTTTTTTCAACGTATGGCTGAAATCTTTGTTTATGAGGAGTTGCTCCTCACCACCCTGCCCCAGTATCAAGAGATCCCTGTACCAGCTGCTCCAAAGGTCCAGGAGATCCGTCAGTCCCCCTATCTGGTACTTTCCTGTCCCAGCGTTTTGCCCCTTGAGGCCAGCCACAAGATCAGCCACCATATCCATTACTTCTACCAGTGGTCGATCAAAGAAGGCTCCCAGTTCCCTAAGCCATCTGTCGCGTAACTCCAAGTAGCCACATTCAACCATTGCCAGGGCCCTCCCCAGACTCCCCTCGCTGATGCGGGCCAGCACCTGGGCCTCGTCCTTCCGCATCCCAAGCTTTTCCTCCAGATATTCCGCTATCAAACGGGTGGGCAATGGAGAAAACCGGATCTTTTGGCAACGAGACACAATGGTGGGGAGCAGGTCCTCTGGCTCCTTGGCATTCAGTATCAAGACATTGTGGGAGGGAGGCTCTTCCAGGGTCTTTAGGAAAGAGTTTGCAGCCTCCTCTGTCATGGCCTCTGCCATGTCTATCACCGTGACCCTCCACGGGCCGGCTGCTGGAGCAAAACTGAATCTCTCCAGGAGTTCACGGATTTGATCTATCTTGATGGTAGTCCCTGTTGGGCTCACCACGCTGAATTCAGGGTACCTCCCCTCTTCCACCTGCCTGCAGGTGGCACAGCGGCCGCAACCCTCACCCTCCACTGCTCCAGGACAATTCAAGGCAGCAGCCAGTGCCTTTGCAACCATTCCCTTACCCACCCCTGGCGGCCCTGTGAACAGGTAGGCATGGGCCAGCCTCTGCCTCTTAACGGAGTTTCTTAAAAGGGCCTTGGGCAGGTCCTGGTTTAATATCCGGTCAAACCTCATAACACCGTTTCACGACTCAGGCCCGGTATTGCGTAAGGGCAAATAAGGCTCAACGGCTTCAAACACTCTCCGGGCCAAGGTGTCCTTGTCCAAGGATCCATCCAGCACCAGGAAGCGGTCTGGCTCGGTCTCGGCCAGTCTCAGGTACCCTTGCCTTACTGCCTGGTGGAATTCCTCTGGCTCCTGTTCAAACCTGGCCCTGTGCTCCATGAAATTGAGCTTGTCCCTTTTCAAGGCCCTTTGAAGCCCGATTTCCACAGGGCAGTCCAGCAGGACCGTTAGATCAGGTTTCAGTCCGTAACTGGCCTTTTCGTTTAGGAATCTTATCAGTTCCATGTCCTGGCCCCTGGCGAATCCCTGATAGGCCAGGGTGGCGTCACAAAACCTGTCGCACAGCACCCACCAGCCCTTGGCCAGGGCCGGCTTGATCACCTCTCTTACGTGCTGGGCCCGGTCTGCCTCATATAAGAACAACTCTGCCAGGGCCTCCATTCCCTTGTTCGAGGAGTCAAGGAGTATGGCCCTGATCTGCTTCCCTATCCCAGTGCCTCCCGGCTCAGAGGTGAGAATCACCCGGACCATTCTATTTAGCCTTTCCAGAAGTAATCTGGCCTGGGTTGATTTGCCGCAACCCTCAATTCCCTCAAAGGTTATAAACACAGTGACTTCACCATCCTTTTTTCAGTCTTGGCGGAAAGATAGCATGAATAGCCGAAAAAGCAATAGAGCACCTAAATTTTGCACTGGGTAGATTTTTTAAAAAAACTATTATTTTTCTATTGACAAATAAAAAAAGATGTATAATGTTAATTTGCTCTCAGGTTTGGAGTTAGACCTCAGTCCTTGCCCATAAAAGTTCTCTGTACTCCGTCATCGCGTCGGCAGTCCGGTAGGCGTACGACTTCCACTTAAGACTAGCTCTCTGGCTGACGATTAGATTCCTGCGGGGACGGCAGACTTGGCCGTATTCGCAGGAAGAGGGATTTTTTCCCTCTCTGTTTTTTGCACTTGACCACTTGTGCGCTCAAAGCAGAAGGGTCGCCTTGGTGGCAGCACCTGAAAAAGGGGCTGCTGCTCCTAGAAGGGGGTGATTTTAATGGATGAAACCAGAAAAAAATTCTTGGAAGAGCTAAACAAAAAAAGAAAGGTTTTTGAGGAAACCCTCAATAGACTCATTGAAACCCAAAGGGCTTACGACGGAAACCTCGCTGAAGATCAGTTCACAGATGACTCTGACCATGCCCAGCGGGAGATCTCTGCCTCCAGCAATTACAGGCTTATTGAGAGGAAATCCAGAGAGTTGAAGCAAATAGACAGACTGATCCAGAAGCTCCTGAACAATGAAAACTTTGGGGTTTGCGAGGAGTGTGGGAAGCAGATCCCTGCTGAGAGGCTCCTCATCGTGCCTGAGACATCCCTCTGCGTCAAGTGTCAGCGTGAGCTGGAAAAAATGGACCAGCTCCGTTCCATGAGAGAGAGGCAGCCATCAGGGTATGGAATCAGGTTGGATGCCGATCTTGACAGTGCAGATGAGTTCAGCCTTGAGGACTACGAAAAGATGGGTGACGACCTGGACATCCTATCCATCGGGGATACAGACACAATTGTGGATGCAGGTCCTGATAAACTAGACTAACCCAATCCCAGGCGGGGGACATGTGTGCGTGTCCCCCGCCTCCCTTCCCAATTTACCCTCTCAGGAAATCGATCCCTCCTGGCTCTTTTTCTAAAGGAAGCAGCGGGTTAGACGGCTGTTTGGGAAAAGCGCTGTCTGTGGATTGAAGTTTTTGATTAGAGGGCCGATCTCTGGTAATAAGCAATAGAGGAGAATACCGCCATGAGAAAAGCCTTTCTTTTTACATTGGGAGCGCTCTTGTTTTTCATTTTGCCCCTCCGTGGGATGTGCCAGGACCTCATTGAGGTGAAGGTAAAGAAATTCACCTGTGACGGCAGCGCGTATAAGGTCACATTTGGTGTTGCCAACAAGTACACCTATGAGAGGAACCCCACCATTGCCTTCCGGATAGAGAGGGGCGGCCAGATAGTGGCCTGTGCCCAGGAATCCATTCATTTGCCCGCAGGGGCTGACGGAAGTGAGCTTCGGGAGATTACCATTGAGTGCCCCTGCGATCCCCAAGACCCGGACCAGACCTTGAAGATCCGCTATTTCATGCGCCGTGACATTGACAGATTGGGTTACTGGATGTCTGAGTGCCCATAGGCCTAGCATCACTCACCACATTGAACTGACCTGGGGCCTCGCACTTGGTTTGCCATTTCAGGTTGACGCTCCAAGAATGCCTCTGGTAGAAGACCAGGAGTTGTCCCATCAGGAGGAAAGTGGAGCTTGGTTTACACCACCATAAAGGGATTCCGCGACATCCTTCCCAAGGAGATGCCTTTCTGGGAACGGGTGGAAGCCGAGGCCCGCGGCCTGTTTAAGGTGTTCGGGTTCAAGGAGATAAGGACACCGGTGCTGGAGAGAACCGAACTCTTTGCCAGGACCATTGGGCAGGATACTGATATCGTCAGCAAAGAGATGTACACCTTCCAGGATGCAAAGGGCCGAAGCCTCTCCCTCAGGCCCGAGGCCACGGCATCCATTGTAAGGGCCTATATCCAAAACAGGCTTTACCACGAGTCAGGGTCCCAGAAGCTCTTTACCATTGGGCCCATGTTCCGCCACGAAAGGCCTCAAAAGGGAAGATTTAGGCAGTTTCACCAGATAAATGTGGAATTGTTCAAAGACCCTGGCCCCCGCAGTGACGCTGACATCATCCTCCTTGCAATGACCCTTGTGAAAAGGATCGGGCTCAAGGAGCTATCATTGATACTAAATTCCATTGGCTGCAAGGAGTGTCGGCCTCGGTTCAGGGACAATCTCAAGGGCTACCTGGTAAGTGTCCGCGATCAGCTATGCAGTGACTGCCAGAGGCGGGCCGAGACAAATCCCCTCAGGGTGTTTGACTGTAAGGTTGAGGCCTGTAAAGACGCACTAAAGGAGGCTCCCAAGATCCTTGAGTTCCTGTGTGAGGACTGCAGGATTCACTTCAATACTCTCAGGGATTATCTTGAGACCCTGGGAATTGACTATCTCATAGACCAGAGCCTGGTCCGCGGCCTTGACTACTACAACAGGACCACCTTTGAGATTCAAAGCCATGCCCTTGGGGCCCAGAACGCAGTCCTTGGCGGTGGCAGATATGATGGGCTCATTAAGCAGTTGGGCGGGCCTGATGAACCGGCCATTGGATTTGCCTTGGGCATGGAAAGGGTGGTAATGCTCCTTTCCGAGGCCCTGGAAATCGAAACTGATGGCCCTGACCTCTTTATCGCAACCCTTGGCAAGGAGGCGGAAAAGGAGGCACTCGTTTGGGCCGCCAGATTGAGAAAAGAGGGTGTGCGTGTGGAGCTGGACTATTCCCCTGGAGGGCTCAAGGCCCAGATGAGGAGGGCTGACCGACTGAATGCCAAAAAGGTACTAATTGTTGGAGAAGATGAATTACAAAGGGGTAAGGCGGTGTTGCGTGACATGGACACTAAGGTTCAGGAAGATGTGGAAATCACAGGGATCGTGGAAAAACTGGTTCAGGTGTTGAAGCCATGACAGTTCAGGAAAACTCTATCTCTCTGGATTCCCTATCGGATTGGCAAAGGACCCACGGGTGTGGTGAGCTTCGCTCATCCCATGCCGGCCGACAAGTCACCCTGATGGGGTGGGTGCATGCCCGCCGCGACCTGGGCAATCTGATATTCATAGACCTCAGGGACAGGAGTGGCCTTGTCCAGGTGGTCTTTGACCCTCAGGTATCAGAAAAGTGCCACCAACGGGCCCGCCCCCTCAGGGCAGAATGGGTGGTGGCTGTAAGGGGTGAGGTGGCCCCACGCCTTGAAGGCCAGGAAAACCCTGATCTTCCCACTGGTGCCATTGAGGTAAAGGCCCTGGAGGTAAAGATCCTGAACCGCTCCGAGACCACCCCCTTCCAGGTGGACGGCGCAGTGGATGCCTCAGAGGCCCTGAGGCTGAAATACCGCTATCTTGAACTGCGAAGGCCCCAGGTGTTCCAGCTCCTCCACACGCGCCACAAGATTGCCTCTCTGGTAAGAGACTATCTCAACCAAAGGGGCTTCATTGATGTGGAAACCCCGTTTCTCACCAAAAGCACTCCAGAGGGGGCCAGGGACTACCTGGTGCCAAGCAGGGTGAACAAGGGAAGGTTTTACGCCCTTCCCCAATCGCCACAGCTCTTCAAACAGCTCCTCATGATGGCGGGCTTTGACCGCTACTACCAAATCGTGCGCTGCTTCAGAGACGAGGATCTGCGGGCGGATCGTCAGCCCGAGTTCACCCAGGTGGACCTGGAGATGGCCTTTGTAAGGGAGCAGGATGTGATGGCGGTCTTTGAAGGGCTCATGAAGGAACTTTTCAGCAAGATCCTGTCTGTGGAGATCCAGACGCCTATGCCTGTGCTCACTTATCAGGAGGCCATAGACCGATTCGGTACAGATAGGCCAGATCTGAGGTTTGGTATGGAGCTAAAGGATATTACCGCCCTTGCTGCCCGGTCAGGATTCAGGGTCTTTCAGGAGGGGGTGGCCCATGGTGCAAGGGTAAAGGCTATTGTGGTGCAAGGTAAGGCATCGGAGTTTTCCAGAAAGGCCCTGGACGAGCTGGGAGAATTTGTAAAAGAACATGGTGCAAAGGGGCTTATCTGGGCAAAGATCACTGAAGATGGCTGGCAGTCGCCTGTAAAAAAATTCTTTGCCCCAGAGCTAAGCAGTAAGATCATTCATGAGCTGGGGGCACGGCCTGGTGATCTGGTGGTCATGGTTGCCGACCGGGCCCAGGTAGCAGCCGAATCCCTGGGAGCCTTGAGGGTTCGGCTGGCCCAGGACCTGGGCCTTGTTGAAGAGGGACAGTGGCGCTTTGTCTGGATAACCCAATTTCCCATGTTTGAATACAATGAAGAAGAACAAAGGCTGGAGGCAGTGCACCATCCCTTTACATCTCCCTTCGAAGAGGATGTCCCGCTGCTGGAAAAAGCCCCCCTCAAGGCGAGGGCAAGGGCCTATGACCTGGTGCTGAACGGTACCGAGGTCGGGGGAGGCAGCATCCGTATCCACCGCCTGGAGCTTCAAC
>JALVMN010000251.1 GCA_027027005.1 Desulfobacterales bacterium
GGAAACGGAGCTAAAACTCATGGCTGCGGCAGCTATGACGGGGCTCAGGAGAATACCGAAAAACGGGTACAGAACACCGGCAGCTATGGGCACACCCAATGAATTGTACACAAAAGCAAAGAAGAGATTTTGCTTGATGTTTCTCATGGTGGCCTTGCTCAGCTTAATTGCCCTTACAATCCCCGTGAGATCCCCTTTTACGAGAGTTACTCCAGCGCTTTCCATGGCCACATCTGTGCCTGTACCCATTGCGATACCCACATGGGCCTGTGCGAGCGCAGGGGCATCGTTGATGCCATCACCTGCCATTGCGACCATACGGCCTTTCTCTTGAAACTCTTTGACAACTTTTGCTTTCTGATCAGGCAGAACCTCTGCCACCACCTCATCAATATCCAGCTTCTTTGCCACCGCCTCTGCGGTATGGCGGCTATCGCCCGTGAGCATCACTATGCGCAGGCCCTCCCTGTGGAGCTCTTCAATGGCCTTAGGAGTGGTTTCTTTGATGGGGTCCGCAACACAGATAAGTGCCTCGAGTTTTCCATCAACTGCCAGATACATGACAGTAGCAGCCTCAGCCTGAAGCTGGGCAACTTTTTCAGCCACCGGCCCTGTATCTATTGACATTTCTTCCATCAAGGCCTTGTTGCCGAGAGCCACGTTTTTCCCTTGTACAGTAGCAGAGACTCCCTTACCCGTGTGGGACTCGAAGCCCTCAGGGGGACTAAGGGTTGAGCCAGTCTCTTTTGCGTGGTCTACGATGGCCATCGCAAGTGGATGTTCGCTGCCTTGCTCAAGGCTGGCCGCAAGCGTGAGTGCCGCTTTTTCATCAAGGTTCCCCACGAGTTCAATTCTGGTGACCTTTGGCTTTCCCTCGGTGAGGGTCCCGGTCTTGTCAACCACCAGGGTGTCCACCTTTCTTATGTGTTCTATGGCTTCGGCGTTCTTGAAAAGGACGCCCATAGTGGCTCCCTTCCCTGTGGCAACCATTATGGACATGGGGGTAGCAAGGCCCAGGGCGCACGGACAGGCGATAATGAGCACTGACACTGCGGCTATGATGGCATGGGCAAGCCGGGGATCAGGGCCCACAAGCATCCACACTACAAAGGAAATGAGAGAAATTGTTATCACGGCGGGTACAAAGTATCCTGCCACTTTATCGGCCAGGTTCTGGATGGGGGCACGGCTTCTCTGTGCCTCGGCAACCATGTTTACAATCTGGGCCAGCAGCGTCTCTGCGCCAACCTTTTCGGCCTCCATTATG
>JALVMN010000252.1 GCA_027027005.1 Desulfobacterales bacterium
GTGGAGCCCAATGAGGAAGGCGTCATCGTCATCAACAAGATCTTCGGCGCCCCCGATGATCCCAACGCCCGCATCTATCCTTTCAAGGTCGTCAAGGGCAAACAAGGCTACGATCCGGAGACCAAGCAACTTCTTGTACCCCATCTCTTCCCCTTCAACAAGGAAGATAAGACCGCCTATTGGAAGGGATTCAATTGGGATGAGGCTTTCAAAGTAGGCATGGAAACAGCTGGACTGCCTTACAGCGGCCAATACGAATGGGTGGATACGGAAATGTACTGGCCTCAGACCCACATGGTCGCGCCTGGCGAACAGTCGTTACACTGCGATGCCTGCCACTCGCCGGGAGGCCGCCTTACTCAGGTCGCTGGCATCTATGTGCCCGGCCAGGATCGTTTCCCCTGGCTGGATTTCCTGGGCTGGGGTCTGGCCCTGCTGGCCCTCATCGGAGTCGCTATCCATGCCACCCTTCGCATTCTCTCCCACAAAAAGAACGCACATTAACGCCCGGTCGCAAGACTTCTGAACGGCGTCATTGGAGGTTATGATGACGAAGAAAAACGTCAAAATTTACACCCGCTTCGAACGTTTGTGGCATTGGAGCCAGGCCATCCTCATCATCGCCCTGGGATTTACTGGGTTCTGCGTCCATGGTACATATCGTCTGCAAACCTTCGAAGAAGCCTATTTGCTTCATCGGCTTCTGGGATGGGCGCTGGTCATCCTGTTCATCTTCGCCGTGTTCTGGCACTTCACCACGGGCCAGTGGAAGCAATATCTGCCCACGCGACAGAAAATCAGCAAACAATTGCGCTATTACACGGTAGGCATCTTCCGCGGAGAACCCCATCCCTATGAGAAAACCACCCGTATCAAGCTGAATCCCTTGCAGCGGATCACCTATCTTGGTTTCCTGATCCTCATCTTTCCTGTGATGGCCACCACAGGATTGATGATGATCTTTTACGATCAGGTGCGGATGGTGATCCCGATCCCATTGGAATGGCTGGCCTTCATCCACACAGTGGCCGCTTTCCTCCTGGTCACATTCTTCATCATCCATGTCTATATGACCACAACAGGCCACACTGTCTTCGAGAATATCAAAGCCATGATTACAGGTTACGAAGAGGTGGTCGTGGATGGAGAAAGTGAGACAAGTCCCGCCTAGAGTATGCCACTGACATCGACGCAAGGCCGGTCCTCTTTCGAGGACCGGCCTTGCGCTGTTCAGTACAACCATAAGGGCATATAAGAAATCATAAG
>JALVMN010000253.1 GCA_027027005.1 Desulfobacterales bacterium
GGCCGAGCTCCCCATCGTGATCCCCATGATGGAGAGAAACGGCTACAGATTCAACCCGGACACAAAGGAACTCCTCCTCAGAGCATCCAGGTCCACCATAGAGAGGATACTATCCCCTATCAGGAATCTTGAGAAGTCGTATCTCAGCAAGAAGGCAAGCTACAGAACCAGGCCCCTGAGCAGGGAGGTTCCCCTGGCCTTGAACCACTCCAGACCCCACGAACCAGGCCACATACAGGTTGATCTCATGTCTCTATCAGGAGGTGATTCCTCAGGCCACTTCGGCTACATCCTGGCCTGCGTGGACACCTTCACCAGCTGGTTCGAGGCAGAACCCTGCATGGGAAGGAGTCAGGAGGCCGTGCTCACGGCATTAAGGGAGTGCATAACCAGATTACCCTTCCAGGTGAAGACCATTCAAACAGATAACGGTTCTGAGTTCCTGAACCACCACCGGTTGAGCTTCACGAAACACACGGGTATGCAGCTTCTGAGATCCAGGCCCTACAGGAAGAACGACAACGCCCATGTCGAAGGCTCCATAGGCAACATACTCAGAACCTCCATAGGCTATCTGAGGCACGATACCCCAGAGGAGATCGAACTCATAAGGCAGCTGTGCAGGGGACCTCTGAGAGCTGTTAGGAACTTCATGAGACCCGTTCAAAAGTGCACCCGCAAGAGGAACGACCAGGGGAAATGGATCAAGGTGAAGGACACCCCAAGGACACCAGCCCAGAGGATAATGGAGCTGGAAACCACCCCTCAGGAGCTCAGGGAGAAGCTGAGAAGCTTCACTGAAGCTCTCAACCCCCTTGAGCTCACAGAGAGGAAACAAACCCTCCTGAACCAGCTCTACAGGAGGGCATCCAGAAAGGGCACACGAGGATGATAACCCTTTCCGAAAAGCCGGGCTTCGCCCATTATGCTACGCATAATGGGAACCAGGAGATCTGCAATATAAGCCAGAGATACCCAGCTAAGCGATCTTTGAATTATGAGCTCCAGATCCGGCTAAGCGATCTTTTGTTTTTGAGCTTAGGCGCTTGAAACCACTGCCGGTTGGCCTCTTAGGGCTGCGTTCCGGATCGGGACCACAATCTCAGGTCTAGAACCAGCCCTGTCAGCTGGCCTGGTCTCGTGATGTCGAAACCCGGGGCCGGGTCCTCACCTGACACATCTCATCACCTCCGTATTGCAGTCCTGGAGCACCTCTCCCACAAGGCCCATGGCGCAAGGGCTTCGTAATCGGGTTA
>JALVMN010000254.1 GCA_027027005.1 Desulfobacterales bacterium
ATACAGCCGGCCCCTCCCTTTTTGACCCCTCCCATGACCATCAGCCTGATGCCGTTAATCTTTATGGAGAGCTTGTCTGGAAGGTCGTCTACCTTTGGGTTGAGCTTGAAAAACCCCCCCATGGTGCCCACCTTTGTCTCGGTGCGCTCTTCTATGAGCTCTGTCATTCGAGAGATGGGGACTATCTTGTCACTATCCTTTACTCCCAAGGCCTGGGCCAAGTTGGCATCAGGATCTGCATCAATTGCAATTACCTTTTTCCCCTGGTCTGCAAAGGCCTTCACCATGAAGGCGGCAAAAGTTGTTTTGCCTACTCCTCCCTTTCCGCTGACAGCTATCTTCATGCTCTTTTCTCCTCTTCCACAGGATTAACAAAATTAAACTACATCAAATGGAGGGCGATGGCAACGAACAACCCCAATAGGTAAAAAGGGAGGGGAGGGGAGCTGTGGCATACCCATGTCAAGCTGAGCAAGAAACTTTTGGGTTTTCAAAATGTTAACGGCCATGATATGTTCAGCAAAAAATTTCCTTGAAGACGAACCTGTTTTAAAATTTCTCTCATTTGGAAAAGGGATGAGCCGCGAAAGGTCAAAAAAGATAAGCCCAAAGGCCCTGCGGGAGGCCATCAGAAAGGGGGAATGGACCGGGCCCACCTCTGGCGCGGCTGAAGGCTATGTCCAGGCCAACCTGGTGATGCTCCCCAAAGAGTTTGCCTTTGATTTTTTGCTGTTTTGCACAAGGAATCCAAAGCCGTGCCCTGTGTTGGATGTACTGGAGCCAGGAGAGGTCTCGCCCGATATTGCCCCCAGTGCTGACATCCGGACCGATCTGCCCAAGTACAGGATCTTTGAGTTCGGCTCACTCAAGGAGGAAGTCGTGGATGCGCTGGAGGCCTTTAGTCCCGACACAGTGACCTTTCTCCTGGGATGTAGCTTTTCCTTTGAGCGAGCCCTGTTGAGGGCCGGAATCCCTGTGAGAAACCTCGAAGAGGGGAAAAATGTCTCAATGTATGTGACAGATATCCCCTGTCGTTCAGCAGGCCCCTTTTCAGCCCCCCTTGTTGTCACCATGAGGCCCATGACACCGGTCCAGGCAGTGAGGGCCACACAGATTACCACAAGATTCCATCTTACCCATGGGGCCCCGGTGCATCTGGGTGACCCTCAAGCCATTGGTATCAAAGATTTGGATCGCCCCGACTTTGGAGAGCCAGTAACCATCAGGCCTGGAGAGATTCCTGTTTTTTGGGCCTGCGGAGTCACCTCCACCTTGGCCGCTACCTCTGCCCAGATCCCTGTGGTGATTACACACTCTCCCGGGCACATGTTTGTGTCTGACTTAAAAGACGAGGAGTTGACATTACTTTGAGCACCCGGCTGAATGGAGAAAGGAGGTTTTTATGTCTTTTAAGCCTTGGCAAAGCCCCAGATGGCCTGAAGGAGTGGCCCCTGAAATCAGCGGATTCGAAGCGCCCCTTTACTCAATACTGGAAGGCTCTGCCCAGAGATACCCTGACAAGACCTATACTGTTTTCCAGGGGGCCCAGCGCACATTTTCCAAGGTAAATGAGACCGCTGACAGGGTGGCCGACTTCCTTGCCCAGCGTATCCAGAAGGGTGACAGGGTGGCCATTTTCCTGCCCAATATCCCACATTATCCTGAGATATTCTTCGGGATCCTGAAGGCAGGAGGGGTCTGCGTCACATGCAACCCCTTGTATAAGGCCGATGAGCTTAACTTCCAATTGAAAGACTCAGGGGCAAAGGCGGTCTTTGTGATGGACCACCCTCAATTTTACCCCACTGCTGTGGAGGCCGCAAAGGATACGGATGTGGACACAGTGGTGGTGTGCAACATAAAGCCCTATTTGCCCTCCATGATGGCCTTTTTGGGAGGACTACTGGGAAAGATTCCAAAGGCCGAAAAATACGAAAAAGGGCATTTTTTTTATGACCAAGTGGTGGCAAGCCACGATCCCAAGCCCCCCCGGTTGCACATAGAACCTGTTCGGGACCCCGCTGTGTTGATTTACACAGGGGGGACCACCGGGCTGCCCAAAGGGGCTGTGTTGACCCACTCCAATCTCATGTCCAATGTGATTGCGCTGGACGAGTGGATCAGGCTGGAGCACAAGCCAGGTGAGGCATTAAAGAAGATGATTAGGGGTGGTTTTCACAGTTATCTTGGAGTGCTGCCTTGGTATCACAGCTTTGGGCTCACGGTCTGTATGCTCTCCAGTTGCTACACGGGCTCTCGTCTCGTGTGCATCCCCGACCCAAGGGCAGGGAAGCCGCCCTTTACCGATGTTCTGAAATCCATTGAGAAGTATAAGATCACCACCTTTGTGGGGGTGCCTACCATCTTTTCAGCCATCGTGAACCACCCACTAACAGAGAAATTCGACCTTTCTTCCATCATAGGCTGTGGGTCAGGGGCCGCCCCGCTCCCTGTGGAGGTGATCAAGCAGTTTGAGGCAAAGACCGGGGCCGTGATATTTGAGGGGTACGGGATGACCGAGGCTTCTCCAGTAATCACCTTGAATCCAACAAACCGGGAACAACGAAAGATAGGCTCTGTTGGGCTACCGCTACCGAGTACTGAAGTGAAGATCTTGGACATTGAAACACCCACTAAAGAACTCTCAATGGGAGAGGACGGGGAGATCGCAATCTCAGGGCCACAGGTGATGGCCGGATACTGGAACAGGCCCCAGGTGAACCAAGAGGTATTCGTGGAGCTTGACGGAAAGAGGTTCTTGCTCTCTGGCGACATTGGCCACCTGGACGAAGACGGATTCTTGGTGATTACTGACAGGAAAAAAGACCTGATCCTGGTGGGAGGATTCAATGTGTATCCAAGGGAAATAGAGGAGGTGCTCTACACCCATCAGAAGGTGGCCATGGCAGCGGTTATAGGTGTTCCTGATCCTCACACTGGTGAGGCCGTAAAGGCCTTCATTCAGCTCAAGGAAGGGGTCCAGGCCACTGAAGAAGAGTTTATTCAATTCTGCAAAGAGAAGATGGCCGGCTACAAGCGGCCAAAATACATTGAATTTCGCGAAACCCTTCCCACCTCGGTGGTGGGCAAGGTGTTAAGGAGGGTCTTGAGAGACGAGGAACTCAGAAAGTCCAAGGCATAGCGCCTAGGAGGTGAGGTACCTTATTATCCTGCCCTGAAACGTCCGGATGTGGCTCAAGATGGTTTCCTTCAAGGGGGTGAGTTTTTTTTCTCTCAAGAACTTCATGATTAATTCGTGCTCTTTGATAACGGTTTGATAGTGGTCGTAAAGATCCCCTGTTAAGGTTATGTCGCCGCCGTAGGAGAGGTAGGCGAGCCTGTTGACCTCGTTTCTGACTTCATTTAGGGACCTTGCCAGATACTGATTCCCGGAGCAGCGGGCAAAGTTCATGTGGAATTCGTGATTTGCCCTCACCAGCCCCAGAAGATCACCCTCTTCTATGGCCTTTTTTACCCGGAGCTGAGCTGCCTTCATCAGTTCCAGGCATCCTGTGGGGTCTTGACTAATGGCAAGCTGGCACATACCCACCTCAAGCACCTTCAAGGCCTCGAACATGGCCTTTACATCCTGGAGCGTGAGCGGCTTTACCACAAAGCCTTTGTTGGGCTCTGATTCCACGAGGGACTCTGATGCAAGCCTCAAGAGGGCTTCCCGAACCGGGGTCCTCCCTATGCCGAGCTCCCTTACAATCCGCTTCTCATCGATGTGCTCCCCCGGCCTGAGCCTCATGGTAATAATTTTTTCGTGAAGGATTTCGTAGGCTCGAAGGGCCAGTGGCTGTTTGGCTTTGAAAGAAGGTTGGGACATGGAGCTTTCCTGTAAATCTAGGTGCTAGTCCATCAACGAATATGCTCGCCATTGATGCTATAGATTTTTTCAGGCTGGGTCAATGACTTGTTGACACAAAATATATTTGAAGTATATATTTTTCTCCTGCAACGAGGAAGATTGTTCCTCCGCTTTTACTGGGATATGGTGCCAAATAGGGGGATTTTGAAAACACAACCATAAGAGGAAAGGAGGGAAATCATGGGTTCAAAAGGGAAGGTGTTGATGGCTTTGGTGGGAGTGCTGGCCGTTTTCTTTCTGCTGGCCCCTTCGGCCGTGATGGCTGAGAGGGTGGTAAAGATCGGGGTGATCTATCCACTCACTGGAGGGGCTGCAGCGGCCGGCAGGGAGTTGCGCGCCGGTGCAGAGCTGGCGGCCGAGATTGCCAACAATGTTATGCCGAATCTGCCCATGACCATGGCAAAGAACGCAGGGATAAAGTCCCTTGGTGGTGCAAAGATCAAGCTCATCTTCAAAGACCATGAGGGGAATCCGACACTGGGGGCAGATCTAGCCAAGAAACTTATCCTGGATGAAAAGGTTGACGGTATTTTGGGGTGCTATTTCAGTTCGGTCACCAAGACGGTGAGCGCGGTGTGCGAGCAGTATGGGGTGCCTATGATCAATGCCGCTTCCACTTCACCGGCACTTACAAAGCGGGGTTTCAAGTGGTTCTGGAGGACAACCCCCCATGACAAGTGGTTCACCAAAGACCTGTTTGAACTGCTGAAGGGCCTTACAGAGGGTAAGGTGAGGGGGGTCAAGGCAGTGCCCAAGAAAGAGATCATGAACATTGCCTCTGCCTGTGAGAAGACAGAGTGGGGCTCCCATGTCTCGGAACTCATTAAACACTTTGCAAAGGAGTACGGCTTCAAGGTTCGACGCTCCATCCTTTATGCGGCAAAGTCGGCAGACCTTTCCAGTGAGGTAAGGGCGTTGAAGGCTGCCAAGCCCGATGTAATGCTCTTTGCCTCCTACACCTCTGATGCCATTTTGATGGTCAAGACCCTCAAGGCCCAAAAGGCCCGCCCCAAGATAATATGGGGCCAGGATGCCGGCTTTGAGAAGCCTGAATTCAGAAAGACCCTTGGCGACAGCATCGTGGGTATCTTGACCCGCACCGTGTTCTTGCCCAAGGTGGTGGAGATCAAGAAACTGGCAGGCCTTGTAAATGAAATGTACAAGGCCAGGACAGGAAACGATCTGGGTGGGGCATCGGCAAGGGCCTTCACCGGTCTTCAGACCTGGGTGCATGTGTTGGAAAAGGCAGGTTCCACAAAGCCTGCTGACATCCAAAAGGCGGCCAATGCCCTCTACATCCCTGGCAAGGAACTGGTGGTGCCCTGGAAGGGGGTAAAGTTTTCCACATCCGGGGATGAGCTGGGGCAGAATGTGCTCGGCTCTGGTCTCATAGGCCAGTATCAAAAGGGTAAAGACGGTAAGGTGGTCCTGGAGATCGTATATCCCTTTGATGTGGCCTCTGCTGACATGATCTATCCATTCCCAGGATATTAGTCTAAACCATATGCCCCCCTTCCCCTGCCCCCCGTTGGGATATGGAGAAGGGGGGATATCTTTGTTTGGACATAGCGTATCATGGACATTCTGGTCGGTTCCTTAGTGGCAGGGGTGCTCATAGGCATGGTCCTGGCCTTGGTGGCCCTGGGACTCACCATGATCTTCGGGGTGATGGACATCGTGAACTTTGCCCATGGTGAGTTTCTGATGATAGGCATGTACACCGGGCTGCTCACAGCCCAGGCCACAGGGGTGGACCCATTGCTTACCCTGCCTGTGGCAGCCGCTGTGGGCTCCTTGCTGGGGATTATCTGCTATTACGGTTTCATCAGGTTTCTCCTGAGGGGGCCAATGGTTGCCCAATTGTTGGGGACCTTTGGGTTGATGCTGTTTTTGCGAAATCTGGCCCTGCTCATTTTTGGCTCTGAGGACCGCTCGCTCCACCACGGCCTGCTGGTGGGGAAGAGCTTTGACCTGGGGATGGGAGTCATAATCCCTGCCACCAAGGCAGCAGCAGCGGGCCTTTCTGTTGTGGCCTTTCTCTCTATCTGGCTCCTCATGAACAGGACCAAGGTGGGAAAGGCGCTCACTGCCACTGCACTCAACGCCCAGGGTGCGAGATACATGGGGATCCCCACTCAGAAGATGAATGCCCTTGCATGGGCAATAGGCGGGGCATCAGTGACCATGGCAGGGGCACTGATAGTGAATTTCTGGTCGGTCAACCCGTTTGTGGGGCTCCTCTTCACAATGATCGCCTTTACCATTGTGGCTTTGGGCGGTTTTGGCAGCGTGCCCGGTGCGTTCTTTGCCGGGATCGTGGTGGGCCTGATTACTGAGATTCCGGGGTTTTGGGACTTTTTTGCATTCAACCTGGAGTGGGAATGGATGATGGATGTCCCCATGACCTCTTTTAAGTACACCTTTGTCTATCTGGCTTATTTTGTGATCATGGTCATCAGACCGAGCGGGCTCTTCGGATGGAAGCACTGAGATCGGCCTTTGATTTTTCAGACTTTCCCCGGGTGGACCTGGTGGTGGCAGGCCTGGGGGCGGCCTTTATACTGTTGTTCCCCCTGTTCCCCCATTCCTCCTTTGCCATGGCCACCATGATCCAGTTTCTAATGTTTTCCCTTTACGGCATGGGCTGGAATACCATTGGAGGCTATGGGGGGCAGGTGGATCTTGGCAAGGCCCAATATGTGGGCATTGGTGCCTACACCACCTCGGTGATGTTGATCCGATGGGACATCCCTTTTTGGGTTTCCATGCCTATTGGATTGTGTCTGGCAGTAATATGGTCCTTCATAATCGGTTATCCCTTGTTTCGCCTCAGGGGCCATTACTTTGCCATCGCCACCATTGCCACCTCTCTTGTGCTGAAAGACCTATTCGAGGTGTGGGACTTTGTGGGGGCGGCCAGGGGGCTGGAGATATCCCCCATCAAATACACGCCCCCTGACTTCCTGCGCCTCATATTCAAGCAAGACATATATTATTACTATGTGCTTTGCGGGTTCTTTTTCCTGGGGATCTTTTACATTAACTGGTTCAGACACTCCAGGCTGGGCTTTCAGCTCCGCTGTATCAAGGACAATGAGGATGTGGCCCGTTCCTTGGGTATCAATGTGCACTGGGCAAAGATCAAGACCTATGCCATAGCCACGGCATTTGTGAGCGTGGTGGGCTCGTTTCATGCCTGCTACATCAAGAACATAGAGCCTGAAGACACCATGAGCCTTGAAATTTCCATCCTCATCGCACTCATGGCCATGCTGGGAGGGGCCGGGTCTCTCTGGGGCCCCATAATAGGGGCTGCCATCATGGTGCCCATGAAGAACTACTTGAAGGCAGTGCTGGGGGCAAAGGCAGGACTCCTCGGCATTGATCTCATAGTCTATGCCGCCATCATCATGCTCATCTCTGCAGTGGAGCCGCGGGGGATTTGGGGTATCATAGAGAGGGTGAGGGGGAGAGGGCCAAAGGCATGAGCATCCTGCAGGTCATAGAGGTTACCAAGGATTTTGGAGGCCTGAGGGCCAACGACAATATCTCTTTTTCTGTGGAAAGGGGGGAGCTGGTGGGGCTCATCGGCCCAAACGGTGCCGGAAAGACCACTTTGTTCAATTGTATATGTGGATACCACCAGGTGACCCACGGCAAAATAATATTTGATGGTGAAGACATAACAAATCTGAGGCCCCACGAGGTGGCCCGCCGCGGGCTTGCCAGGACCTTTCAGGTATATTTGGCATCAGGGGACCTCAGCGTGGAAGAAAACATCATGGTGGGATGCTTCATGCGCACAAAGTCACGCCATCAGGCAAGGCACAAGGCCAGGGAGCTCATGGAAAAGCTGAGCCTCACTCCGTTGGCCACCACCCTGGTGACCGATTTGCCTGTGGCTGCACAGAAAAAGGTCTCCATGGCAACAGCCCTTGGCACCGAGCCCAAGCTCCTGCTCCTGGACGAGGTGGCCGCAGGTCTTAATCCCAGCGAGATAGACGAGATAATGGAGAGCATCCGCCACATCCACGAAGAGATGGGGATCACCATCATACTCATTGAGCATGTGATGGAGTTGGTCATGAGAATCAGTCACAGGGTAATTGTGCTTGACTCGGGTGTAAAGATTTCAGAGGGCGACCCTGCCACAGTGGCCTCAGATCCTGATGTGATCAAGGCCTATCTGGGTGAAAAGTTTGCCCGTGAGCAAATGCTCCAGAAATAGGAAGTATGGCTGAAGAGATCCTGAAGATCCAAGACCTCAAAGTTAGGTATTCCCGGGTGCCGGTGCTCCACGGCGTTTCCATGATAGTAGAAAAGGGAGAGACGGTGTGCCTGCTGGGGTCAAACGGAGCCGGAAAAACCACGCTACTGAGAGCCATAATGGCCTCTCAAAAGGCCTATGAGGGAAAAATTATCTTTGAGGGCCGCGAGATCCAGTCCCTTGAGACAGAAGAGATCGTGAGGATGGGGCTTGTATATGTGCCAGAGGAAAAGATGCTCTTTGGTCCCATGTCGGTTGAAGAGAATCTGCTCTTGGGGGCCTACACGGTCCAGGACCCTGCAGAGGTCAAGGCAAATCTAGAGGCCATCTACGCCTTGTTTCCTGTCTTGGCAGAGCGTAGGGGCCAGCCGGCCTCCACACTGTCCGGAGGTGAGCAGCAAATGGTGGCCATTGGCCGGGGCCTCATGTCCAATCCAAAGGTCTTGATGCTTGATGAGCCCTCTCTGGGGCTGGCCCCGATCCTGGTGGATGAGGTCTTTGAGACCATAAAGCGATTGCAGCAAAGAAGCATAACCATACTACTGGTGGAACAAAATGTAAGGGAGGCCCTCGAGCTTGCCCATCGGGGTTATGTGCTCCAAACCGGAAGGATAGTGCTCGAAGGCAGGGCAGATGATCTTATGGGAAGCGAGATGTTCAGGACGGCGTTTCTAGGTATATAGAGGCAGGGGGATCAAAAGCAGGATGCTGGTAATAGGTGTTGATACGGGCGGGACATTCACCGACTTTGTTTACAAGAAGCCTACCCGGCTGGCAGACAGGGGAGAGGAGTGGGGCGTCTTCAAGGTTCTCTCCACGCCTGAAAATCCTGCACTGGCTGTGTTGCAGGGCCTTAAAAAACTGGTCGGTGATGAGCAGACTGCCGCCGACAGTGCAGGGCACGAGAAAAGGATAGTGCATGGCTCTACCGTGGCCACCAATGCGATCCTGGAGAGGAAAGGGGCCAGGACCGCCCTCATTACCAATAAGGGCTTTGAGGACATCATCGAGATAGGCAGGCAGAACAGGGAAAGGCTCTATGACTTGGCCTACCGCAAAGAGCCCCACATAGTGCCCCCGCACCTGAGGATTGGTGTGGGGGGTAGGATAGTTAAGACCGGAGAGGAAATAGAGCCCCTGTCCCATCACGACTTGGAGGCGGCTGCCGAGAGGCTCCAGGAACTGGGTGTGGAATCAGTAGCAGTGTGCCTGCTCTTTTCCTTTAACAACCCATCCCACGAAATCGAGGTTGGTCGCTCGCTACAAGCACTTGGCCTACCTGTGTCATTGTCCCACGAGATACTGAGCGAGTTTCGGGAGTTTGAGCGCTGCTCCACCACGGTCATAAATGCCTATGTGTCTCCCAAGATGCAAAAATACATCGGCTTCTTGATGGAGAGAGTCGGGGAACGAGACACCCTGAGCATAATGCAGTCCAACGGTGGAAGCATATCTGCTGAGACCGCCATGCGGGAGTCGGTTCGCACCATCCTCTCAGGGCCTGCCGGTGGTGTGGTTGGGGCTTGCGAGATAGGAAGGATGGCAGGCTATACCAAGCTCATAACCTTTGATATGGGCGGCACCTCCACAGATGTCTCTTTGGTGGATGGGGAGATGTCCCTTACGACCGAGGCCGCCATATCCGGTTACCCCCTCAAGGTCCCTATGATCCACATACACACAGTGGGGGCTGGAGGTGGCTCCATCGCATTTGTGGACGAAGGAGGCTCACTGAGGGTGGGGCCTGAGAGCGCCGGCGCAGATCCAGGGCCCATCTGTTATGGAAAGGGTGATAGAATCACTGTGACGGATGCAAACCTTTTCCTGGGAAGGCTCATTCCAGAATACTTCTTGGGAGGGGATATGCACCTGGAGGTGGAAAGGCTCAAGCCCTTCTTCCAGAAAATGGCCACAGAGGCAGGTCTTGGTCCTGTGGAGCTTGCCGAAGGGATCCTCTCCGTGGCCAACACTGCCATGGAAAAGGCCATAAGGGTCATCTCGGTGGAGAGGGGATTTGATCCCAGGGAATTCACCCTGTTCTCTTTTGGGGGGGCAGGAGGAATGCATGCGGCCTTTCTGGCAAGACTCCTCAATATCCCAAGGGTATTGATACCCAAGGATCCGGGGATCCTGTCTGCCATAGGGATGCTAATGGCCGATGTGATCAAGGATTATTCCCAGACAGTGATGAAGACAGAGGACCACTGCGACCTGGGGCAATTGTCAGAGCTTTTTTCAAGCCTTGAGAGGAGGGGACGAAAGGAACTGGAACAAGAAGGCATGGCAAAGGAGGCAGTGATCCTGGAGCGCTATCTTGACATGCGCTATCAGGGACAATCCTACGAGATAATCGTGCCTTTTGGGGAGGACTACGTCGAGGCCTTCCACAGGCTGCACGAAAAGACATATGGCTACAGAAACCAGGATAAGGTGGTAGAGGTGGTAAACATCAGATTGAGGGCCAGGGGGCTGCCTGCAAAACCGAAGCTGGGGCGTATCCGCAAGGGGGGAGATTCCCCTCCTGGTGAGGCACTATTGGGCCAAAGAGACGTGGTGTTTGATAATGTTGAGGTCACCACCAGGGTGTTTAAGAGGGAAAGGCTTCTTGCAGGCAACCGAATCAATGGGCCTGCCATCTTGGTGGAGTACTCATCCACCATTGTGATACCCCCTTTTGCCAAGGCAGAGATAGATGATCTGGGCAATATTGTCTTGGAAATAGAGTAGTGAGATTGGAGTCAGGGGTGGAAGAACAGATCAATCCCATATTGCTGGAAGTTTTTAAAAACAGGTTTTCCTCCATCTCAGAGGAGATGGGGGTGACCCTGGGTCGTACCGCCTTTTCCCCCAACATAAAGGAGAGGCATGATTTTTCCTGCGCTGTGTTTGACAAACAGGGCGACATGATTGCCCAGGCTGCCCACATACCCGTCCACCTGGGCTCCATGCCCCTCTCTGTGAAGGCCGCAATTGAAGCCAGCAGCTGGCATGAGGGGGATATGGTGATCCTCAATGACCCATTTAAGGGGGGGACCCATCTGCCTGATATCACCCTGGTGGCCCCGGTATTTTCCGGGGAGGATTCACCCAGCTTTTATGTTGCCAACAGGGCTCATCATGCAGATGTGGGGGGCATGTCGTCGGGCTCCATGCCGTTAGCTCGCTCCATCTTTCAGGAAGGCCTGATAATCCCTCCCCTGAAGATCATGGAAAAGGGGGAGATGGACAAAAAACTCATGGCCTTTCTGCTCAACAATGTGCGCACCGGAACCGAGAGGGAAGGTGACTTTGCCGCTCAGATCATGGCAAATGTTACAGGGGTGAGGCGGTTGAAAGACCTGATAGGAAAATACGGCCTGGAGAAGGTGGACTTCTATGCAAGGGCCTTGATGGATTATGCAGAACGCATGACAAGGGCAACCATCAGGGAGATCCCTGATGGAACCTATGAGTTCCAGGACTTCATGGACGATGATGGCTTTGGCCACGAAGACATCGGCATCCATGTGAGGATCACCATAAAGGGCGACCAAGCGGTGCTGGATTTCAGCCGGTCCAGCCCACAGGTGGAAGGCAGCATAAATGCGGTATATGCCATTACTTTATCTGCAGTGCTCTATGTGTTCCGCTCCCTTGTAAAGAGAGACATACCCACCAACGGGGGGTGTCTCAGGCCCATCAGGGTGATCACACGTAAGGGCACCGTGGTGGATGCTGTGTTCCCTGCCTCGGTTGCAGGCGGAAATGTGGAGACTTCCCAGCGCATCGTGGATGTAATCCTGGGTGCCCTGGCCCAAGCCGTTCCCCAAGAAATCCCAGCAGCCCACCAGGGCACCATGAATAATGTAGCCATTGGCGGCGTCCATCCTGAAAGTGGAGAGCCCTTTGCTTATTACGAGACCATTGGCGGGGGCATGGGGGCCACAGCCAAAGGGGATGGAGAAAGCGCGGTTCATTGCCACATGACAAACACCCTCAACACCCCTGTGGAGGCCCTGGAATACACCTATCCATTTTTGGTTACAGAATATTCCATAAGGA
>JALVMN010000255.1 GCA_027027005.1 Desulfobacterales bacterium
GGCGCTGGGTGATTAGCAACCTGCTAGAGTTGAACTACACCAAAACAGAAGTTATTGTATTTTCATCCGAAACGACATGTGAAGAAATCTCGGGATCTTCGTATTTGGATAGGCTTCAGTTATATACAGGCTTATGTGTTCTTAAGAAATACTGGCCTTTCTTGTGTCTTGGAGTAGTGGTGGGGGTAGGTGCACTTTATGCCGTAACGGCAGAAAGGCCTGAGGTGGCAGAGACTGTTTTAAAAAACGCACTCAAGCAAGGGGTGAGGCTTGAACAAGTATTCTGCTTCCGAGGGACCACCTCAAAAAATCTAAACTGGACCATCCAGGCCGATGAGGTGCTCTTGGAACAAGACAACAACCTGGTGGTCTTCAAGAGGTTTCGTCTCAGGGTCACACCACAAAATGGGGCCACCCTTACGCTCAAGGGCCAAGAAGGGAAATATTTGAGATCACAGGGCACATTGCTCCTCAAGGGTGACCTGGTGGGTCGATCCCAAGAGGGCTATAAGGTCACGACCCAGTCGGCCATGTTCGACCAAAAGGAGGGTTCTTTACGGGGCACCGAGAAGATTGAAATGCAAGGCCCATTTTTCTCTGTCACAGGGCAGGGCTTTTTCGCTGATCTCAAAAATAGGGTGGTGAGGATCGACTCTGGGGTTACTGCCACTATCAATGGAGTACGGGAAAAAGATGTTCTCTAGAGGCAGGACCATCTATTTCTGCTTTTTGGCGCTGTTGGTTTTTGTCCTATCTTTTACTGATACTGCTGGCAGAACATGGGCTCAAAAGGAGGGCCCGGGCAATGAGCAGCCCATAGTAATAAAGGCCAAAAGCCTGGAGATGGACGATGCCCGCCGCACCATCACATTTAGGGGAAAGGTGCATGCCACTGAAAAGGACTTTGTTATCACATGTGAAGAGATGGTCGTTTATTATCTTTCGTCCAACAACCAGGCGCAAGAAAAGGGAGTGGGGGCCAAGATCCAGAAGATTGTGGCAAAGGGTGGGGTAAAGATCCAGAGGGCCCAGGGTGGAGTGGCCACTGCTGATCAGGCGGTCTATTTCTGGGATGAAGAAAAACTGGTCCTCACTGGCAGTCCCGAGGTGACTCAAGGTAATGACTTTGTAAAGGGTGACAAGATCACCCTGTATCTAAGAGAAAACCGGAGTGTGGTGGAGGGTTCTGACGGGGAAATGGTGAGGGCGGTCATCTATCCAAAGGGGAGCGAGAAAACTCGGTGAGGAGTAGCGAAACTCTCCAGGCCACTGAACTGGTGAAGACCTATGATGGCCGAAGGGTGGTGGATGATGTCTCCATAGAAGTGGGTACAGGGGAAGTGGTAGGGCTCCTTGGGCCCAACGGCGCTGGGAAAACCACCACTTTTTACATGATCGTGGGCCTGGTGAGGCCCGAGCGCGGCAAGATCTTTCTGAACGGCGAGGAAATCACCTCTTTTCCCATGTACTTGAGGGCCCGGCGAGGGGTCAGCTACCTTGCCCAGGAGCCTTCGGTGTTCAGGAAATTGAGCGTCTGGGACAACCTGGCAGCCATTCTGGAGGCAAGGGGCGTTGCTCGAGCCCCCAGAGAGCAAAAAATAAAAGAGCTCCTCAAGGAGCTAAAGATAGATCACCTGGCCTCGCAACGGGCTGATTCCCTTTCAGGTGGGGAAAGAAGGAGGCTCGAGATCACCAGGGCCCTTGCAGCAGATCCCAAATTTATCTTGCTGGATGAGCCCTTTGCAGGTATTGATCCCCTTGCCGTATCTGATCTCCAACAGATCATTAAGCAGTTGAAAGACCGCGGTTTGGGGGTTATTATTTCAGATCATAATGTAAGAGAGACATTGACCGTGTGCGACAGGGCTTACATCATACACCAGGGAAAAATCTTGGAGAGCGGACCACCCGAAAAGATCGTGGAAAGTCAGATGGCAAGGTGTGTCTATCTGGGAGAGGATTTCTCCTGGTAAGGAAAGGAGACTTGAGGCCACCCTATGGCACTGGAACTAAAACAATCCCTCAGCTTGAGCCAGCAGCTCATAATGACGCCTCAACTCCAGCAGGCCATTAAGCTGCTCCAGTTGAGCAGGCTTGAGCTGCTGGAGACCATATACCAGGAGTTGGAAACCAATCCAGTGCTTGAAGATCAGTCCCTGGGCGAGTTGGACCAAGAAGTGGTTGACGCTGAGGATAAGGAAGAAGATGACCTAGCCCCCCCGGATCTCCCTGATGTGACCGTTGAGACTCCCCCCCAGGACCAGGTGGACTGGGAGAGTTATTTATCAGAATACAATACCGGATGGGCAGAAACCCAGTACGAGGAACGAGAACTACCCCAGTTTGACAACATCGTCTCCTCCAGGACCAACCTTACCTCCCATCTCATGTGGCAGCTCAACATGAGCCACCTTGACGAAGAGCAGCGGGAAATAGGCACCCATATCATCGGAAACATCAACAGTGACGGTTACCTGGAGATCTCGGTGGAAGAGTTGGCCAAGGCCACGGGCCACCCCGTGGAGAAAGTGGAGGAGGTCCTCGGGCTAATTCAAGAATTCGATCCAGTGGGAGTTGCAGCCCGTGACACTCGGGAATGCCTCCTGATTCAAATCAAATTCCAAAACCTCCAGGGTACCCTGGTGGAGAAGATCGTCAGAGATCACCTCCAAGACCTGGAGCACAAGAGGTATGACAAGATTGCCAGGGCCTTGGGCGTGAACATGGAGGAAATCCAAAGAGCGGTTTCAATAATCCAGGGCCTTGAACCCAAGCCTGGACGTAGCTATTCCGATGAGGAGACCATTTACATAAGCCCTGACATTTACGTGTTCAAGGTGGGGGATGATTACGAGATCTTGTTAAACGAAGACGGGCTTCCAAAACTCAGGATCAACCCCTATTACAAGGATGTGCTCACTCGCCAAAAGACTGTTCCAGAGAGTGTGAGGGCCTACATACAAGAGAAACTGAAGTCTGCCGCCTGGCTCATTAGGAGCATTCACCAGCGCCAAAGGACCATCTATAGGGTGACAGAGAGCATAGTAAAGTTTCAGAGGGAATTCCTTGACAAGGGTATCACGCATCTCAAACCCTTGGTGCTGCGGGATGTGGCAGAAGACATCCAGATGCATGAGTCCACCATAAGTCGAGTCACGACAAATAAATATGTTTATACACCCCAGGGGCTCTTTGAATTGAAATTCTTCTTCAACAGTGCCATCAGCAGTATGGACGGAGGCACCGTGGCATCTGAGAGCGTCAAGGAACACATCAGAAATATCATCAAGATGGAAAACAAGGCAAAACCTTACAGCGATCAAGAAATTGCCGACATATTGAAGAAGCTAAACATAGACGTGGCCCGAAGGACGGTGGCAAAATACAGGGAGAACATGGGAATTTTGCCTTCCAGAAAACGCAGACAACCCTTTTAGGCTTAGAAGAATGCCGGGCATCATATTTAATTTCCAGGAGGGGGAATGAATGGACATAAAAGTTACATTCAGGCACACTGAGCCCATGGAGAGTCTCAGGTCTTATGCTGAGGAGAAGATCTCCAAGATCAAGAAGTATCTTGACACCCCGGCCGAAGCCCATGTGGTATTGACGGTGGAAAAATTCAGGCACCAAGCAGATGTCACCCTGAGTGTTGACGGCACCATGATCAAGGCCATGGAAGAGACCGAAGACATGTATTCGGCCATTGATCAGGTGATGGACAAGATTGAAAAACAGGTCAAGAGGCATCTGTCCAAGTTGCGTAAAAGGCGCCCTGAGAGCGAAGTGGAAGAGGCGGTACCCGAAGATGAGATGGAAGAGCCCATAATTGAAGTGGAAAGACTCGTTGCAAAACCCATGGACCCCGAAGAGGCTGCCATGCAGCTTGGGCTTACAAACCAGGATTTCCTGGTCTTCAGGAATGCAAAATCCCAGGAAATAAACGTGCTCTATAGGAGAAAAGACGGCAACCTGGGGCTGATAGAACCCGCAGGGTAGGGGTGAAGCAAGGTAGGATTACGTAAACATGAAACTTTCAGAAATGATAGGGCCCGAATGTATTATCCCGCAGTTGAAGGCCACGGACAAGAAAGGGGTGCTGGAGGAATTGTCCGACCCCCTTGTCCAGCAAAAT
>JALVMN010000256.1 GCA_027027005.1 Desulfobacterales bacterium
ACCACCACATAGGCCACCTCGCCCCGACGGGTGAGCAAAACGGCAAGCTGGCGGTTCAATTGGCGTGAAATGTCTGCCAGTTGGCGGGCCAGTTCAGCAGAAAGGATCTCAGTGGCAGACACCCTGCGCCTGTAAAGACGCTGAAGGCTCTTTTGTTGGCTGGCCTTCAACCCTGAGGTCCTGCCGTAAATCCTATCGATTGCTTCTCACACCTCCCCATTTACCTGGTTAGCATTTACTATACTGCGTGAAGCGCAGGGCCTTCTTCCACGAAATTCCTGAACCTGGTAATCTCCTTCTGGAATGTGAGTTTAAAATAGCCCGTGGGCCCATTCCTCTGTTTTGCCACGATGATCTCGGCCACATTGCGATTGTCTTCGTTTGCCGGATGGTACACCTCATCGCGGTAAATAAATATTATAACATCGGCATCCTGCTCAATGGCCCCACTTTCCCTCAGGTCAGCAAGCCGTGGCTTCTTGTCTGGCCGGTCTTCCACCTTGCGGTTGAGCTGCGAGAGGGCAAGGACAGGGACATTCAAGTCCTTTGCCATGGCCTTCAACGCCCTGGAAATCTCCGAGATCTCCAGCTGGCGGGACTCTGCCGTCCTTCTCCCCTGAATCAACTGGAGGTAGTCCACAATGACCAGGGCCAGGTCCTGCCGCCTCTTCAACCGCCTGCACTTGGCCTTCATCTCCAGCACCGTGATGGAAGAGGAATCATCAATAAAGATGGGAAGCTCGGCCAGGCGGTTTGCAGAATGGGTGAGCCTTTCCCAGTCGGTATCCCTCAAGAATCCTGTCCTGAGTCTAGTGGCATCTATTCCGGTATCAAAACCGAGGAGCCTGATACCCAGCTGGAGCTTTGACATCTCCAGACTGAAAACGGCCACTGCCTTTCCTGTCTTTTCAGCGGCATTGTATCCGATGTTGAGGGCAAGGGCGGTCTTGCCCATGCTAGGCCTTCCGGCAATAACAATGAGATCAGATGGTTGAAGGCCTGCCGTTATTTTGTCAAACTCAGTGAAACCAGTTGGGATTCCGGTAACATAACCATCTGCAGCAGAGACGGTCTCCAGGCGCCTGAAGCTATCGGTTACCACCTCCTTCATGCTCTGGAAGCCTTCTTTTACGCGTTCCTCGGCTATGTCGTAGATGGACTGCTCCGCCTTTTCAAGCAACTCTTCGGTCTCTTCGCCTCTTCGGAAACACTGCTCTGAAATGGATGAGCAACTGGCAATCAACTTTCTTCGAATGGATAGATCCTTTATTATCTCGGCATGATATGCTAGCCCTGCAGAGGTGGAAACCGCATCCACTAGTGATATCAAATAGTCTTGGCCACCGGCCTTTTCCAGGAGATCCCTGGCCTTGAGGGACTCCGTGAGGGTGATGAGATCGATGGGCTCCCCCTGGTCATACAGACCCGCCATGGCTTCAAAAATTAGACTGTGGCCCTCCTTATAAAAATCCTCTGGCCTCAGGATATCCAAAACCTGGTTGAGGGCATCATTATTCATCAATATCCCGCCCAATACCGCCTGCTCGGCCTCAATGTTGTTGGGCGCCACCTTTAATAATTGTTCATCTCCCATTTTCTTACTCCTCTGGAGCAACGGTGACCTTCAATGATGCAACCACGCCTGGATATAGTTTTACCCCAACATCAAAATCTCCAAGGCTCTTGATGGGTTGGTCCAATACGATCTTGCGCCGGTCCACCACGATACCCTTTTGCTCGAGGGATTCGGCAATGTCCATGGCAGTGACCGAACCGTAGAGCTTTCCCTCCTCTCCTGCCTTTTGGCGGAACATCAACACCAAGGATTCAATCTTTTCCTTGACGGCCTCGGCCTCTCCCTGGGCCTTGACTCTCTTGGCCTCGATCTTTTTACGCCTCTGCTCCATCATCTTAAGGTTCTGGGAAGTGGCCTCCAAGGCCAGCCCCTTTGGGATCAGGTAGTTTCTTGCATAACCGTCGGCAACCTCGACAGTGTCACCTTCCAATCCCAAGTCGTGGATGTCTTGCTGCAGGATTACCTTCATCCGTCTCCTCCTCTCTAGTTTTGTATCTGCCTCTTATGAATCCTTCTAAAGTCCAGCCACTGGTCAAAGAGGCCCCCGAGGGCAACCGCCACTGTGATGACTTGCTGAACAAAGAGGAAAAAATAGACAAGAGGCCTCAGCCAGCCGGGCACATTGTATTTTTTCAAGAAAAACGAAACGATAGATACACCCTGGTAGAGGTAGACCACCGAAACGACCATGAAGACATTTATGGCCAGGTATTTTAGGCCCCCGGAAAACAAAAATAAAGAGAAACCTGAAACGATTAACAACCACACCAAGTTATCCGGGGCCCTCCACTGCTCAAGCGGTCCAAGATCAGGGGCAGGCAACCCGGCTCGCCTCAAGACGTAGCGGCTCACCACCACATTCAACCAGACCGAAAAACTTGCCCCTATCACGGCAAGTGCAGGAAAAACCTTCATTACCCCCTCTATAAGGGCCCTGTGGACATCTGTAAGCCCTGCTGCCCCTTTCACTTGGCCGCCGGCCCCGTATATCTTCAAGGTGGCCTCCAGGTGGTTAAGCATGTATTGCTCCACCATCTCCACAAACCCCATTTCCTTGGCACCGGCGAGCACCAGGAGAAATGCAAGCCCTACGGCCACCATCAATACTGTTCCTGCAAGCACGGTGAGACCCGCGCTCATCCGTATCCTGAATATGAAGGAAAGCCCTATGCCCACGAGCCCAAATTCCACTGCCACGAGAGGAAGGCGTGGGTATCCTGCTATGGCAGCAAAAAGCCCCACCGCTCCAAGGGCAACTGCGGCCACCAGGGCCCCGTTCCTTATCCCCAGTTTGGATGAGTAGTAGATATAGGGCAGTGGGGCTAGGAGCCCCAAAAGGGGGCCGACAAGGGGCACCATAACCGAGGCGGCCAAAAAAGTGGCCACCCAGGCCACACAACCCAATAGATCGTGCCAGCTCATGGAACCTTTGATTCTGAAAGCTGGAAGGGTACCCTGGCAGCGTTATAACCAGAGGACCTATCTATCTGATTGTCGAGGTGGTAAAGGGCAACAGGGCCATTATCCTGGCCCTCTTTATGGCCACAGTGAGCATCCTCTGGTGTTTGGCACAGTTGCCTGAAATCCTGCGAGGAATGATTTTTCCTCTTTCCGTGGTAAAAAACCTCAGGGTCTTAGGATCCTTGTAATCTATTTTCAAGCTCTTGTCAGCACAGAACTTGCAAATCTTTCTCCTGTGGTATGTCCTTCTTCCCCTAACGTATGCCATCTTCCACCTCCGCCCTTTCTTCACCTGGTTCTTCGTCTTGCTCTTGGGAGACCTCTTGTTGTGGAGGGCTATACTGCTTTTTCAGTTCTTCTGGGTCGGCCTCGTCTGCAAGTTTCACGGTGTGGAACTTCATGACCCTGTCATCCAGCCTGAGGTCCCGCTCAAGGATGGCGGTTATACCCGGCCGGCCGCAAAATTGAAGCAATACATAATAGCCTTTGTCAAACTTCCTCACCCTATAGGCAAGCTCTTTTTTCCCCCACACATCCACCTTGATCACAACGCCTTTTTGTTTTTCAATCAAGGTGTTGAATTTTTGTATAATTTCCTGGTAGTCATCCTCACTGAGATCCGGAGGCAGAAGGTAAAGGGTTTCATAAAATCTCATACTCATAGCGAACTCTCCTTTCGGTCTTTGCCCCTAACAAATGAAGCTTGGCCTTTTTGCCAAGCCTCCAGAAGGGGTTATTATTGGCCCCTGCCACTCAAGGGCAGGAGCAAGGACTTAATTTACAGTGTGAGTTTATTAATTCATAATCTCTCTGTCAAGATGGATCTTTAGGCCTTTGAAACCTAAAATTACACACCGACTTTACAGTTGCAACTATATTTCGGAGACGGGCGAAAATTGCTATATACGACTATCTTGGATACGACTGTGGTGGTGTTGACACTTGGAAGGGAGGGGTGTAAGAAAGGCATTCTTTCCTATTAAATGCATTGAGGGGTCAACATGTACCAAGAGGAGTTGGAGGTTGCCATAAAGGCCTCCCGGATTGGAGGAGGCATACTGAACGATCTGTTCGGCCGCGTAGAAAACATAGT
>JALVMN010000257.1 GCA_027027005.1 Desulfobacterales bacterium
TCGGCACTTAAAACTTGATATTTAACGTATTAGATCTTATATTTGCTGATGGTCAAAGTCAATATTTTTATACCCTATGACCGGCCCCCCAGAGCACAAGGCCGGTTGTTCAGTTTTCAGGAATAAACCCACTTGAATCAGTGGAGAAAAAAGGAATAACCCATGGCAATAATAATAAAAAACATTGCCGAACTCGACCAACCACTCCAAAACCCAGTGCTCACCATTGGAAACTTTGACGGTGTGCACAAGGGTCACAAGGCCCTCTTTGACAAGGTAAAGGAAAGGGCAGCGGCCATCGCAGGCCAGTCAGTGGTCATGACCTTTGACCCCCATCCCATCAAGGTAATGAGGCCAGATTCGGCCCCCCCTCTCATCACCCCGATCGAGCAAAAACTAAGACTCATAAAAGAAGCAGGGGTAGATGTGATAATCTGCCTTCCCTTTGACAGGGAATTTGCCCAAATAGGAGCCAGAGAATTCGTAGAAAAAATCTTGGTGGAGAAGATCGGGATCAAGGAACTCGTGGTTGGATATGATTATACCTTTGGCCGCAACCGGGAAGGCAACATAGGGCTTTTGAGAAAACTCGGGGATGAGTTGGGATTCAAGGTGCACGTATTAGACCCAGTGTATGTGGAAGGTAGGCTGGTATCCAGCACCTCCATCCGCAATCTGGTGCGTGGGGGAAACCTGGATGAGGCCAGAATCCTCCTTGGAAGGGACTATGAGGTCTGCGGCACAGTGGTAAGAGGCAGGAACAGGGGAGCTAGGCTCCTGGGGTTTCCTACGGCCAATCTCAACCTTATTGATGAACTGATCCCCAAGGAGGGGGTCTATGCGGTAGAGGTAATTGTGCCTGCCTGGCCGGCAGACAGGGGGCAGGAGTGTTACCCAGGGGTGACCAACATAGGTCGAAACCCCACATTCGGCAACGGGGCCCTTTCCATTGAGACCCACATCCTGGACTTTTCAGGCGACCTCTTGGGCCAGGTCATCAGGGTGAAGTTCATCCAGCGGCTGCGCGATGAGAGAAAATTTGAAAGCATTGAGGCCCTCTCGTCCCAGATTGCCAAAGATGTGGAAAGAGCCAAGGAAATTCTAGGTTACACTGACAGGGCTGATTCCAAGGCTGAATCAATGATCTCAAAAACCTGTTGATCTCTATAACCCCTGAGCACAGAGGCACTATTGGGACAGACCGCGGCACAAGACCCACAGCCCTGGCACATCAACTCGTCAACCACCACCTTGCCTTGTTCGTCGTCCCTGACCCTGGCACCATAAGGGCACATCCCGATGCACTGCTCACACAGTGAGCAAAGGGCCCGCCGCACCTCTGCCACCACCGTGCCGGATGCCACCCGATCAGCATTCAGGATCCTCAGAGCCCTCTGGGCTGCGGCCTCAGCCATGGCCATTGACTCGCCTATGGACCTCGGTGAATTGGCAATGCCTGCCACAAAGATCCCTTCCTTAATGAAATCCACGGGCCGCCATTTGTATTCTGCCTCCTGGAAGAAGCCGTCCTGGTTGAGATCCACTCCGAATAGTTGGGCCATCTGTTCAGTCCCGGAAGGTATTATGCCCGTGCTCAGGACCAAGGCCTCGGGCGCTATTGTAAGCTCTCTACCAAGGACCGGATCAAAGACTGTCAGCACAGGTCGCCCATCCTGAATGCTCACTTGTGGTTTTCTGTCAGGCCGATACTGTATAAAGACCACCCCGGCCCTTCGCGCCTCTGTGTAATAGGACTCCAGGAATCCATAACTCATCAGGTCCCTGTAGAGGATATAGATGTCGGTCTCGGGGTTCTGCTCCTTCAAATAAAGGGCGTTTTTCAGCGCCGAGGTGCAACAAACCCTGCTGCAGTAATTTCGCGGCTCTTCCCGTGAGTCCACGCACTGGATCATTGCAACTGTGGAAAGGGCCTTGGGGTCCAGTTCTCCGCTGGCCAACCTGTCTTCCAGTTCGTGTTGGGTCATTATGGCCTGGCTTTGGCCATAACCATAACTCCTTGTCTTTGCCTCTGTGCCACCTGTTGCAAGGATCACTACTCCGTGATGAATAGTCTCCAGGGAGCCGTCGGATTTTTCCACTGTACTCAAAAAACGACCCACACTGCCCAGGGAATGAACCACCTTTGAACCAGTGTAGACATCTATAAGAGGGTGTTTGCTCACCTTAGCCACGGTCTCCTCTAGAAGCTCTTGGGGTGATTGCCCCTCAATGGTGCGGTGGAGCTTGCGGAGATTTCCACCCAACTGCTCGGATGCCTCAACGAGGCTCACAGGGAAGCCGTGGTCTGCAATGGCAAGGGCTGCGGTCATCCCCGATATACCACCCCCCACCACCAGGGCCTTCTGTTCCACCCGCACAGTGGGAACAGGGACCGGGTCCATCCCCTTCACCCTGCTTATGCCCATGGCTATTACAGAGCCCACGGTGTGTAATACCTCTTCAGGTGCCATGTTTTCGTGGCCAAAGGCAGGGGTCCTGATGTCCACCACCTCCATGAGCGAGGGACTCAGGCCTATGGCCTCTCCCAGGTCGCGCAACTTTTTCCCATAAACATAGGGCATACAGGCGGCTATGAGGACCCTGTTTGCACCTGAAGCATTGATGGCCTCTAATGCCTCCTGCCACCCTTCCCGGGTGCAAGCCCTCTCTATAACGGCCACATTCACCACTGAGCCCTGCTCTTGGGTGAAATCTTTTAAGCGCTCCATATCCAGGGCCTTGGACAAATCATCCCCGCAAGAGCATAGCAGTACCGAGACCCTGGGCAATTCCCGGGATACATCTCGAAACGATGTCTCGGGCCCAGGCTCCAAGGCCAGGCCCCCGCCCTTGGAATGTATAAGACGCGAGGCCTCAAGCGATGCAGCCCCTGCCTGTATTACAGACTCTGAGATATCCCTTGCTCCTGAAAAAGAACCCCCTATGAAAACGCCTTCTCGGGTTGTCTCCACCCCTGGGAAACCCATTGGCAACCAGAAGCCCCATTGGTTCTGCTCAACCCCGGTCATATCTGCTAGCGCCTCTGAGCCTGCAGGCGGCCTCTGGCCCACGGACAGCACCACCATATCAAATACTTCCTGGCGCTTCCGACCGTCTGCATCCAGATAGGCCAGCACCAGATCGCCCTCAGGGCCAGCAGGCTCAATGCTGTGGATCCTGCTTCTGACGAACTTTACACCGTGGTCCTCTTCAGCCCCCACACGATACCTGTGGAAATCTTTTCCAAAGGCGCGCATGTCCATGTAAAAAATGGTCGTATCAACATCGCTCCCCCCCTTTTCTTTTGCAAGGAGGGCCTCCTTGATGGCAAACATGCAGCAGATGGAGGAACAAAAATCAGCATCCTCCTGGGGATCCCTTGAACCCACGCACTGGAGCCACGCTATCTTCTTTATCTCTTTTCCATCACTGGGTCTGCGGAGCCTCCCGTTTGTGGGGCCCGTGCCGCTCAGTATTCGCTCAAACTCAATGCTGGTCACCACATTTGGAAGCTCACCATAGCGATAGGTGTTTCTCCCCGCAGCAGGATCGTAGAAATCAAAGCCACTGGTAAATATCACTGCGCCCACTTCAAGTTGACGCTCTCCGGCACCTAGCACCTCTAGCTGGAATCTGACCATCAGAGGGACAAGGCGGTCTTGATCAATGGGTTTTACGAGATAGTCCAGGGCCCCTGATGAAACCGCCTCAGAATAGCCGGGCCCTAAGGCATCTCCCATCATGACCACGCCCAACTGGGGCCTCAATTCCTTGGCGCGCTTGAGGAGATCCAGGCCTGCCATGTCTGGGAGTTCTGTATCAAGGAGCATGAGGTTCCATTCCCGGGCGGTCATCATCTCCAAGACCTGAGCCCCAGAGTCTACTGTTTCCACCTGGAAGCCTTCCTTCCCAAGCAATTCCTTCAGTGCTTCACCCACTGAAGCATCTCGGTCAACCACCAAGACCTTGAAATCACCCCTGGCACTTACCCCGAAATCTATTGCACCGGTAGGGCATATCTTTTCGCACTCCCCACACAGGGTGCAGGTGGCCATGTCAACCACATATGTATTGGGTATGTTATGGGGGATGGGGAGATAGACCGCCTTTCTCT
>JALVMN010000258.1 GCA_027027005.1 Desulfobacterales bacterium
GTACTCAACTGTAAAGGAGTAGGAAATTCTCTGAGCCTTGCTAAGGCGGCCCTTAAAAACCTCGGCTATTACACCTGAGACCATGCACCTCACATAGCCGCCCTTTCCACTGTCCGACGGGAAGATTCTGCCGGTTTGAACATCATCCACCACCACCTCAGCGGCCATCTCACTACGGCGAAGGTTATCTTCTAACAAATCTCTTGGAGGACCTTGATAGTCGAGTGAAAATGCTGTTGAAAAACAGGAAAGAATTAAAAAAAGGCCAAACACAGCGGTATACTTTATTGGACTAACCAGCACTTTTTGCCTTGACAAGTTGGCCTCCCCACGATGATTTTTAATCATGAGCTTTCTCCTCGTCATTAATAGATGAACCCTTAAAGCCATAATTTCCAGATGGGAAACTATTAATCTTAACCTCATGCGCTTTGTCAAGGAACAAAACGAATCCAAGATCTCCAAGATCTTACAGCCGCCTAGATTAACACTCTACGTGCACAGGGTCTTTTTTGTTCTGTTCATAATCATATTCTTGTGGATCTCTAGCTGTGCCCCCACACCTATTGCATCTAATGGCACCAATAACCCGCCTCTCCACTCCCATCTAACGCCTACTGCCGTGAACTCTCTCCCCCATACAGTAAGCAATCCCACAGATGCCGGCTCTTGGTTTTCTTTCGGAAAAATGCATTTCAAAGATAGAAAATATGATGCGGCTGCCAGATCCTTTCGCCAGGCAATAAAGATGGGGCTTGCCGAGCCTGAGGAAAAACAAGCCCGTGACATGCTGGGTTGGTCATACTACAAGATGGGTGAGTATGACAGGGCCATTAGGGTTTTCCACAAGGCCTTGGAACTTTTCCCGCACTGGTCCAAGGCTCTTATAGGCAGGGCTTGTGCATACAGGCAAAAGGGCGAACACGAAAAGGCCATTGCAGAGTTCGACAGGATATTGTCCCTTTATCCGAACAACCTCACAGCGCTTGATAACAGGGGCTGGACCTATTACCAGTTCAAGGACTTTGAAAGGGCCCTTTCCGATTTCGCGAAAGCAGAAACCCTCTCTCGGAGCTATCCTGCATTGCGTTCCAATGTGCTGAGTGGGCAGGGATGGTGTTATTACATGAATGGGGACTTTAAAACCGCCCTTGTCAAGTTCGAAGAAGCCGTCCATACAGCGCCGCCAAATTATGTATACGGACTATGGGATGCATACAGGGGAATGGCCTTTTCAAGCGCGGCGCTAGGTGATTTTGACTCTTCCTATAAACTCATATCCAAGGCCAAGTCTGCCATGGATTACGATCCGAACCGCGACCTTGCTGTTCTTCATTATGCGGCCGGCGATAGGAAAGGGGTTTGGCATTATTTGGGACGAACCGGATATGTGGGAGTCTCCCTCCAGGTGGTCTCTATAAAGGGGGTTGAGATCCTTTACGTTGCAGAGGTTGATACCAATGGCCCTGCCAGCAGGGCTGGGATCATCCCCGGAGACATTATATCAGGTGTGGAAGGAAAACCGGTTACAGATCTCGATTCCTTTGAAAAACCGATCAAGTCGGCTGAACCCGGCACAAGAATCAATTTGACCGTCTCAAGGAATGGAGTTGACAGAGAGTTTACGGTGATAATCCAGGATGCAACAATGCTGATCGCAAACGATCCCCTGCTGGCCCCCATATCCAGGTAATAAGTGTCAAATGCCAGGACGATGACCGGAAAGTGCCAGGTGTCATGTGTCGTTGAACAATTCTTTGGCTATTTTGACCGGATCTTCATCATCCATCAGTTCGACACCATTCGTAATCACGTCCCAGCGATCGTGGTAAGGAATCCAGTGGCCATCTCGCGTGTAGCGCTCTGTTGTTCCTCTTCCCAGTCGTGCCACAAAGGAATTCTCTACAACGTAGTATGTGTAACCTCTTTCCCTATCAGCCACGGTATGCTATCTCGAGTAAATTCTTGCACTCTTTGGGACGTTCATCCGTTAGTTGATTTAATACAATGAAAACCTTGTGAGTGGATATCACATATCGAGGCTGACTGGAAGTCAATAGATGCAAAACGGAAGGGACTCTTGGAGCTTAACTTATCGAGAAATTTGCATTTGATTAGGATCAGCCCTAGAACCCAGAAAGGGAGGAGCTTTGCTGAGATGAGAACTAGCTGTCCAGTTCGGAGCGGAGGGCCATGCCCAGCTTTTCAAGAGAATAGGGTTTCCTTATGTAGGAGCCTGCACCAAGACGCAGGGCCTCTCTTACCCTTTCGGATTCTGCAAATCCGCTTACAATAATAGCCTTCTGGCCTGGCCTGATTTCCAAAATCTTTCGGTAGGTGTCAAGCCCGTCCATGCCAGGCGGCATGATCATGTCCAGGACCACCCCGTCCGGGGGGCTTCTTTTTATGAATTCCACTGCCTCCTCGCCGCTTGCAACGGTGCTGACCTTGTAGTTGAGGATTCGAAGCATCTCGCTTGCAATCTCGCGCTGTTGCTCTACATCATCCACCACAAGGATTGCTTCCCCCTTGCCCATGTACTTTTCAATGGATATAACCTTGTCTTGTGCAGCGTTCAGCTTCTCCCTGGTGGCAGGGAAATATAGAGTGAAAGTCGTCCCTTTTCCCTTGGCTGTATCTATTTCAATGTGGCCCTTGTGGTCCTGGACAGAGCCCCATACAACGGCCATACCAAGGCCCGTGCCGCTTCGACCCATTACTTTTTTGGTGAAAAAGGGTTCAAAGATCCTTTCCTTTTCTTCCTCAGACATTCCCACACCCGTATCCCTCACCTTAAGGACCACGTATTCTCCCTCTCTCAGGTTGAGACCGTTTTGTCTGGTTTCAAGATAGACGTTCTCAGTAGTGATGGTGATCACTCCTCCATCAGGCATGGCTTCGGCTGCATTTGACACAAGGTTCATAATGGTTTTACCAAGGTGAACCGGGGATCCTTTCAGGTTGAAGAGGTCAGGCGCCAGATCAGTTTCCACCTCAACTGCCGGATGAAAGGACTTGAGCTTTTGAAACTCAGGACTCCTTAGATAGTCTTTGATTATTGAATTCAGGTTGACCACCTCGGTGACGGGGACTCCTCTTCTTGCCAGAGTCAATAGGTCCTGGACCATGGCGGCCGCTTTTTCGCCAGATTGCTTGATGGTCATTATGGGCTTGTACATAGGGTGGTCGGGTTCGATCTGCATCAAAAGCAGTTCAGGATAGCTCACTATGCCTGACAGAATATTGTTTAGATCATGGGCCACTCCTCCTGCCAGGGTCCCTATGGCCTCCATGCGCTTTGCTTGCTCAAGGCGCGCCCTGAGCCTACGCCTCTCCTCCCGGGCCCGCATCCTTTCTGTTTCGTCACGCACAATCCCGCGAAACCCCACCGGCTCCCCCTTGGAATCTCGCATGAGCGTCACTGAAAGGGCCAGGACGACCTCTTTCCCATCCCTTGTGACAAACGGAAAATCCATGCTCTTCACGGGCCTTCCCGTTTTGAACACCTTGTTGAAGGCAGAAAAAATCCTCTCCGCTGTCTTAGGACTGGTAAAATCCTTATAGTCCATGCTCAAGGCCTTGTTCCTGGTCACCCCCATGATCTTACAGAGGGATTCATTCACAAATGTGAAATTCCCCTTCAGGTCAACTTCAAAGTAACCCTCCTCAATGCTCTGAAGGATGGTCCTGTGTTTTTCCTCACTGGCCCTGAGCGCCTGTTCCATTCTCTTTCTGGGGGATATGTCAACAAAGGAAAAGATCAATCTCTCATCCTTTTGCATGCTTCCCACCTTCACAAGAACCGCCTTCTCTCTTCCATCTGCTCCCTTAAAGCGAACCTCGCTTTTACTAAACTCGACCGTCTCCTCTGCGATCTCACCCGATGAACGAAGCAAGATCTCGATAACATCCCTATCCATGAACTCGGTAAGAGATTTATTTTGAGACAACTCCCCTTTTCCATATCCTGACAGCCTTTCGAATTCAGTGTTTGCCATTGTTATGGTCAAATCCTTTTCCACGATAACGGTAGGCGTGGCCGTATTTTCAAACACACTCCTGTATCGCTCCTCCGACTCGGTAAGCCTTTCAATAAGTATATCCCTGTCCTTAACAGACTCCTCGTACTCGGCGACAAGGTCACTGGCTGCCCAATGAAGTGCCCATCTTACAAGACCTTTTAGAATTGACGAGTGAAAACGCTCCTTTTTCCATGTGACCTTGAAAAGGCAGTAGTCATCTCCCTGAGCGCGACAATTTAGTTCAGTGACATCGACCTTCTTGAGGCCACCAAATTCTAACACACCTGTTATTATTCCTCTATGCCAATCACAAATATCTTTAGACGCTTTGAATCCAGGATAGTATTCTGCTTTAAGAGTGGCAAATCCGTCTCTCATTTCCACCAGGGTTAGTTTTTTTGTACGATTGAACCTCTCGTTGAATTTTTGCGCTTTTTTGAGGATCGGACCGGGCCCTAGGATTTTTGCTACAAAAAAAACGCCTTTCGACAGAGTTTCTTTAACGGCACCTCGGCCGGCATAGAATAAGGGATCTGGCTGAGTGATCAAGGCCCCGACATTAGCCATAAGCTTGTGAGAAAGTTCGTTAGACACCCAGTAGGCAGGATCGGTAATGTTTTCTTCCTTGAGGGGGACTAGCTTGGAGGGGTTATACTTGTCTGCGACAAGGTAGCGCTCATTGTCAACAATTTCGCCTATCACCTTTTGCACACCCTCATCACCATAGTGTTTCTTAAGGAAGACTATTAACCCTCGGAAGTTAATGCAGTTTACGTCGCGGGGCATGGGTTTCTTTCCCTGCTCTGGGGGGGCAGTTTCAGATGGTCTTTTTGCTTCTGGAGAGGATGGATCAAGTGTGTATTTTGGGTTTACCAACATGTCGTATTCTAATACTTGTAGTTACAAGAAAAGTCACTCAGTCACCTCATGGGCCAGCTATTCAAAATACTCTAGATACTTGAGGCCTTCTTTGAGAAGCCAAATATTGTCAGGATCTTTGTCATATTGCAGCAATAGTTCAATTGCCTCTTTGATTGTTTCTTTAGGATAAGGTAGAAGGGACTTGGAGCTTTTTAGACAAAAGAGGTCGTAATATTCCCCTTTCTTTTTTCTTAAGCTATTGTCAACTTCTTTACGCAACTTCTCGTCATTTGCCATTTTTTTGATTAGGGCAATAGCGGCCATTCCATTCAATATATTGGCTTCCTGAAGAGCTTCGCCATATTGCCGGACTATCGTCTGTGCCCAGTGTTTGTCCAGCGTGTCGGGCTGGGAATAATACTGGTCCCCCTCCTGACTACTCGAGCACGTCTTTTCTCTTGTCTTTGCCCTGTTCAAGTTACCTTCGAACATCACTAATCCTGTAAATCAAGAAATTAATACTATATCCTTTGTTGTGGCACTTAATTAGCTAATGCAATAATTAAGCCACAATTTTGACGCTTAATTTGTTAGGAACTTTTATTTAATTATCGGTAAATTCTGATTTTTCGTTAAACAAGCTGGATGGGTGTGGAAACTTTATGGCGCTGTAGAAGTGATCAACCGGACAGGAAAATTGGCTCAGACCACCTCGCAAGCACTTCTTCGTCGATGTGGACTCCTAGTCCTGGCTTTGTGGAGATAGGAACTAGGCCCTTTTTCCCGAAGGAGACGTCCTCAATGCAGACATCCTCATGGAGGAGGTAGGATCCAGCAGCACCTTCTATATAATCAGGTACGCCAAAAACTGCGGCTACATTTTGTTGAGCTGCAGTCAATATAGCCGTTTCTCCTACCTGTGCTCCCAGTTGGCATATGAGATTTTCGTTGTGGCATTTATGAAGAAGATTAAGGCTCCTCAGTATTCCACCACAGCTAGATATTCGCACATTTAGACCATGGCACATGCCATTATTAATAAGATATTCGGGGCCCTTATCAGTGTACATGGATTCGTCAGCAATTATCGGAATCTCGGAGCGGCGCGCAACCTCTCGTAGGCCTTCAAGATCGGACTTTGGAACCGGTTGCTCAATAGCGGTGATATTGTACTGTCCTGCCTGCTCCAAGAATTGAATGCAGGCGTCGGCCGTCAAGGCGCCATTAAAGTCAACCCTCAGACTAACTTCTTTTCCCAAGACCGATCTTATCAGCATTAATCTTTCAAGGCCTTCTTGGGGGTCTTGCAGTTTCGCTTTTACAGAATTGAGTTGTAAGTTTCTCGCAAAATGGCAAAATCCAAGGAGGTCTTCGTGACGGACAAGTGGAAATACCGCTGAATATCTCACGGTCTTGCACTGAGGAGCATCAGAAAAAAGCTGCCACATTGGGCGGCGTAACTCTTTGGAGAACAAGTCCAGAGCAGCGATTTCCAGAGCGCACCAGGCCGCGGGATTTTTCCTGCTGGCTTGGCCGGAGCCCATCTCGGATAGGATATTCAAGAGTTCTTTTCTAGACGCAGCCTCAAGTCCGACCATTTCTTTTGCGAAGGCCGTTGCAGCAGCTTTGCTGTGTTCGAGAGTTTCGCCAGTTACATATGGCCTAGGAGCCCCCTCTCCGTATCCCAATTCTCCGCTTTCACTTTGAAGGATACAAATGAGAGAATTTGTTTCTTTCCGAGTGGCCAATGAGTGAGAAAAAGAGAGATTAAAAGGAATAGTAATATGGAGGATCCTAACAGAGAGAATTTTCATTTATTTTTCTTTGAGTGTATAGGTAGCCAATCCCTTAGCAACAGTACTCCATTGGTACCATTGGTCCGGATACTTCATAATGTATTCAGATAGGATCTCCCATGATTTAGAAGATAAGGAGTTGCAGTCTTTACCGTCAGCCAATTCCCTTAGGATTAATTCATACCCATCTTCTGATCTGGCCATCAATCCTATACATGCTAGGCACTTCAGGCGCGCATGTAACACATTTAGTGTCTTGTCTTCCGGGACGATAGCGCCAAATATACTGATTTGTCTTTCTTTAGATGCCCTCCAGTCCCTGAATTCGTCGCATAGAGTCACAAGTATTCTTCCTGATCGAACTGCCCTCAAGGCAACACGCAAAGAGGAATCTTCATCTGCATCTATTGCCAATATGTCATAGTACCTAACGACTTTTGAAAGTGCTTTTTTCAACCGCTGAGTCTTAAATCGGGCTATAATCGCAACCCTATAGTCATTGCTAGCTAACACTCCCGCCAGGAATTCGACGGCTCCAAAGTGACCTGTAACTAAAAGACCCCCTCCAAGCAATACCATTTTGTCCAAGACCGTACGGTTTGTTATTCTTGTGCGTGCGTAAAGAAACTGATAGCTCTCTCGTGGAGGCTTGTAGGCAAAAAAAAGCTTTTCCGCGTAATGATCAAAGATTCCCCTGAACATGCTTTTAATCATCTCGTCCCTATTCTCTAATGTTATTTGGCCGTCCAGAGAACCAAGGTAACTAGCGAGCACCGTTGCTCTCTCCCCGCGTTTAAAACCATAATAAAGAGTGCCCAAAAACCTGATATATGATTTAAGCAGGGGATATGGCAGCGTCCTGGCAAGGAAGGGGCTGGGGGGGCGCTGAAGAAAAACGCTGAGGTCGCTACTCGCTCTCGATGGCAAAAGTAAGCCCATTTTTACCTTATAGCCTGTGCCAAAGCCGTAAAAAACCGTTGCATAGGCGTCAAGACGTAATTTTTCCGGTTTTCTCGTGTGCTATAGAGTCCTGTCTCCAAGGGGAACAGATTCTTTGAAGCGTGCCTAAAAAAGTGGTTATGCAACGCAGAGAATTGAAGGAGAGGCAAAGAATGCGATATTGAGCGGTTAATCCCGCCTCGCAGGAACTGGCCGAGCTCTTTGCCCTTTCTGAAAGTGGATATTGCCACGTAAAACTCCCTAGTGGCGGCTAGACGGAAAAAAATAGCTAAAACGGGTAGAAATTAATACAGATTGATAAAAAAATGTCAAGCACTTTTAATTAATTTAGCATAATTGGTTATAAATCGATATGTTGTATATGAACTAACAATATATAACTATATATTGTGCCTGATTATATATGAGCTATAACCACAAAGTAGCATGCGAAAATTTCTGTTCATTCTGGTTTGTGAGCCTGTTAGGCTAATAGGTCTAGAGGAATGCTTGGCCTACAAGCCCCTCAGTTCCTTGGCAGTCTCTCACGCTGTGCGAAGGAGAAAATCCATAAGGGCAAAATTAGAATTAAGTGTTGGGATGGTTAGACGGGGGATTGTTATGTGACGAGAGGCTTAGAGGCTTCGGGGAGCTATGGAATCCTTGAATAAAGAGGAGGGAGTTTATGACATCATCCCCACAAGACCTCTTTCTTTTGCGCCACTTGATCTCTTTTGACACCATAAATCCACCTGGAAATGAAGAGGAGTGTGCGTCTTTCATTGGTGAGATCCTGGTAGATCATGGATACGAGGTAAAGAGCCTGGAGTTTGCACCGAAAAGAACTTCACTGGTTGCAATATCAAAAGCACGTGAAAGTGGTAAGAGTGCGATATGCTTTTGTGGGCATATGGACACAGTCCCTCTGGGCAATGCGCCATGGCAACACGGTCCATTTTCCGGGGAGATAGTTGGAGACAAGATTTATGGCCGTGGGGCCTCTGACATGAAGTCAGGGCTTGTTGCTATGATTATAACCGCGGTTCGGTTGGCTGAGATGGGCTTAAACGAGAGAGTTCTCATGCTATTCACCGCGGGCGAGGAAACCTTTTGCCAAGGTGCGAGATATGTTGCTGAACGCCATCAACTACTTGGTCATATTGGCGGGTTGATTGTCTGTGAGCCAACATCCAACCGGCCCGTAATCGGCCACAAGGGTGCGATACATTACAAGATCACCTTTCGTGGAAAAACCGCCCATGCCTCCATGCCCCACATGGGGATTAACGCCATTTACAAGGCCTCTGACGCAATCCAAAAATTGCGCAACCTCGACCTTGGAGTCTCTGGCCACCCTCTTCTGGGCCCTCCAACCATAAATGTGGGAACCATGAGTGGGGGACAAAACATTAACTCCGTGCCTGATCTTGCCACAATAGGCGTGGATATCAGGACCCTGCCTGATCAGACCGAAGAAAAAATAAGGACGGCCTTACAAGACCTGCTAGGAACAGATGTGGACATAGAACTCTTGGGCCAAGCCCGGGGAATTTTTACAGAGCCCGGGGACCCATGGGTAAAGGAAGTATTTCGAGCGGTGGAAGATGTGACCGGGGCCAGGCCGGAGCCGAGCACGGTGCCGTATTTTACAGATGCTTCAATGCTGAGCCCCGCCCTAGGCAGTCCTCCCACAGTGATCCTTGGACCAGGAGAGCCAGAGCTGGCCCACAAGACAGACGAATACTGCTACATCCACAAGATAGAAGAGGCTGCTCAGATCTACCTCAGGATACTTGAAAGTTGGTGCTTGAAATAACAGATGCCCCCTTCAACCCGAAGGCCAAGGCCTCCTTGCTCACTTTGAAACCCACTCAAGCAAATACCTTTTGGAGGAGCTTAAAGACAAAGACTAGGAGCACTACTCCGAAGATTCGTCGCACTGTCTGCCCTTTCAGCCTCTCGGCCATTATGCGCGACCCTATCTGTCCCCCCGCGAAGGAAAAAAGGGCTGCTGTCAGTATGAACTTCCAGTCCGTTTGCCCAAGGGATACATGGGCCACAAAACCTGTAATGGAGGAGAACACCACGATGAACATGGTGGTGGCTGCTGCTGCCTTTGTGGGAAGCTTCAAAACATAGATTAAGAGAGGCACAATAAAGACCCCTCCTCCGATACCAAGCATGCCTGCCACCAGCCCCACCAAGACCCCTATGCCGCTCCCCCCCAAGACCCTTGCAAGCGGGCTGAGCTCAGTGGGTTCAGCCTCCATCCCCTTTGCAAACAGCATTCGAAGTGCAGCTATGAATATTACTCCAGCCAAGATGCCCATAAAGAGCTGGAGGTCGATCAGGTGGGTGATCATGGCCCCGAAAGGGGCGGCCACTGCAGAGGAGATCAACAGGGGAAGCGCCACCCTCAGGTCAACCATGCGTTTTCGCATGTAGGTGATGCTAGCAGAAACCGCTGCCACTGCATTCAAGAAAAGAGAGGCTGAAAGAGCAGTGCTAACCGGGTAGTCCAGGAGAATAAAAAGCGGAGAGAATACAAGGCCTCCGCCCAGTCCCACCATGGTGAGGACCAGGGAGGCCGAAAACACCACGCACAGTATCAGGAACAAGGATATTAGGTCTCCTTATTTTTCGGCTTTTCCACACAGGGATGATGCGTCTCGTCTCCGTGGCATTCCTTGATCTGCTCGGAAGTGCACTGGTGTGGGGCCATCTTAAGCAATTCAGGATGCTGACATCCACCTTTATCTTGGCAACACATTACTGTTTCACCTCCTCTCCCATCAAGAACTTCTGTAAAAATAATGGGCTTGTTCTCAAGTGTCAATCTAATTTTCCTTGCGGCTCCCTTTACCCCTTGAATACAGCCAAAATCCCCCGTATAATCTTTTTGTGGCCTGATAAATGCTCCTCCATTGTCTACCCGAAACATCGTGCACTCTGTTTTCCACCTCTTTTAGGTCTGAAGTGGCATCCTCAGCGTGTAAGGGCCACAGCTCACCGGGGACTTTGGGCAAATCCAAGGCCTCCGAGTCCAAGTACACAGCCCTGGAGAAATCATAATGACCAGTACAGGTGACAATCTGAGACAAAAGGTCTGGGATATCTATAACTATATCCAGGAAAACCTTTACTTCAATCGCCCTGACCTGGAAATAAGGGGCACAGCGCTCAACTCTGCCCTCCTCTTTGGAATGCTCACAGGGCTTTGCCAGGGCAAAGAGCTTATCATAGGAGAACCCGGCCTGGGCAAGACCACATCCGCTGAGTACATCTGCTCACTGCTTTATGGGTTACCTTTGGGCGTAATATGGGCCTCCGAGGTCTCAGGGCATCCTGAGCAAACCGAGGAAAAGATCATTGGAAGGCCTGACCTAGGCCGGCTCAACCAGGGCGAGGAAGTGGTGGTGTGGTCCCACTTCGTGTTATTGCCCGTAAAGATCGTTGATGAAATCAACAGGTTGCCGGAAACCAAACAGAGCATGATCCTGGATGGAGTTGATCGTGGTAACTGGGAATACCTAAACGATGCCATTGTAAATGCAGAGTATTGCCTCTTTGCCACCGCCAACTATCAGGACAGGGGTACTAACACCATCATCGCCCCCCTCATAGACCGATTCGATGTGATGGTGGAGTCCAAGCACCCTGGGCCTAACCTTGCCTATCTCATTGGCACTGATGGGACCCTAGAGGGTTTGCTCAGGGACGAAGACCTGGAGGCGCGTTTTCACCATCTCCTGGGACAGAGGCTCTCTTACAAGCAGTTGATGGAAGAGGTGGAATCATTGTGCCAGGAATTCTCCAGCACCTTGGCCCAGAGGATCGGCCTCCGACCCCTATCCAGGGAAGAGCGCCTGGACTTGAGGACCCAGGCATCTGAGATCTCCTTTGACCTGGACTTCAATGCCTTTTTCCGTATGGTCCTCTCTGAACTGTCCTTTTGTATCAAATATGGTCAGAAGCGCTCGCACGAGGACTGCGAGCAGGGCTGCCATTTCACCAACTATCTCTGCCACAGCATCAGGAATTGTGTCTCCAACCGCCTTCCATTGAGCATCCGCAAGTTTTCTCAGGGCTTGGCCTGGCTTCTGGGAGACCAACAGGCAGGCCTGGAGCACCTGAAACTCATCCTGCCCTTCACCTTGGCCCACAGAATCCAATGGAAGGAAGAGGCAGTCGCCCGAAGAGAAAAGGAGGCAAGAAACGACCCCCTGGACATCCACATGGCAAAGGAGGCGGCCAAAGAAATGCACAGGAGGTACATGGAGCAAGGCGACCAGATAAAGAATGCCCTTGCTGCGGCCTGCAGAATCGTTGACGGCGAAGATATGGAGCCGGTGGAAGGCGACCATCCCCTCTATTGGGAGATCCGCAAAGACCTGGGGCTTCCCCTCCAATAGGGAGGGCATGTGATAGAAGCAGGTGGCCAGCCTCGGGTCAATATGGGAGGTGAA
>JALVMN010000259.1 GCA_027027005.1 Desulfobacterales bacterium
GGGATCGGGGACCAGGTTTTGGCCTGCCAGCAGGAGGCTCAGGCCAAAGCAGTTCCTGCCGATTGTGGGCCCCAAGCCCATGGTGGTGGAGACATGTGACAGGTTAACGGACCTGGTGCCTGACGAAAAAACCGCCCTTATCCTTGGAAAGGAGCATCTGCCTGAAGCCAGAAGGCTTTTCCGGCACAGAAATGTTCACATGGTGGGAGAGCCTGTCGGGAAAAACACGGCCCCCTGTATCGGGCTGGGAGCCCTCCTTGCCCAGCGCATGGGCCACCAAGGGGCCATTGCCTTTTTGCCGGCAGACCACTTTATTGCCAACAAAGAGGCATTCTTGGAATCCCTTGAGACAGCTTCTGATTTGGCCCAGAAAGGGGGCATTGTGACCCTTGGGATCGTCCCCACCCGCCCTGAGACCGGCTATGGCTACATCCGAAAAAAGACAAGTTCTTCACAGGCACCCTACTACGAGGTGGAGGCCTTCGTGGAAAAGCCTGATCTGGCGCGCGCCCAAGAATACCTGAGAAGTGGAAATTACTATTGGAACGCAGGGATATTTGTGGCAACGGCCCAGACCATCAGGGAGGAGATCGGAACACACCTTCCCTGGCTCCACCAGGGGCTGGAAGAGCTTTCAGAGGCGCTGGAAAGGGGGGGCTTTGAAGAAAGGCTGGAGGCCGTGTATCCTAAGCTGGAAAGCATCTCTTTTGACTACGGCATCATGGAAAAGACAAAGGGCCCTGTCTATGTGGTGCCCTCTGAGTGCGGCTGGAGCGATGTCGGGTCCTGGTTTTCCCTCTATGAGTTGAAGGCCGATGATCAGGACCCAGCAGGAAATGTGGCAGAAGGCGATACCTTGCTGATGGATTGCCGCAAGAGTTTCATATCGGCAAAGGCAGGCAGGTTGGTGGCCTGCCTAGGGGTGGATAATATAATCGTGGTGGACACCGCTGATGCCCTCTTGGTGGCAGATCTCGGCAGATCTCAGGATATTCGCAAGATAGTAGAGCGGTTGAAAGAGCTGGGAAAGGAGGAGTTGTTATGAAGGCCCACATATTTCGGGAATACGATATTCGAGGCGTGGTCCCAGAGGAGCTGAATCAAGAAACAGTTCACACCCTAGGGCTTGCCCTTGGAACCTATTACAGGAAAAAGGGGGTGGATCGAATCTCCCTTGGCAGGGACTGCAGGCTCAGCTCCCCCATGCTTTTCGAGGCCCTCTCTGCCGGCTTGATGGAAACAGGCCTCCATGTGGTGGATGTGGGGATGGTGCCAACCCCGCTCCTTTATTTTTCCCTCTACCACCTGGATGTGGGAGGAGGTGTACAGATAACCGGTAGCCACAACCCACCGGAGTTCAATGGATTCAAGGTGTGCCTGGAAAAGACCAGCATATATGGCCCCGAAATCCAGGAGGTCAGAAGGATTGCCGACTCAGGGGCATTTGAAAAGGGGCAAGGTGACATGGAGCAGGCCGAGATAATAGGGCCTTACATGGACCATGTGGCAGGCGTCATCCAGATGGGAGATGTGAGGCGAAAGGTGGTCATAGATTGTGGAAATGGCGTGGCAGGCCCTGTGGCCGATCCCCTTTACAGGCGTCTGGGCCTGGAGGTGATAACCCTTTTTGGGGAGCCTGACGGAAACTTCCCGAACCACCATCCTGACCCCACTATCCCTGAAAACCTGGAGGCCCTGATGGCAGAGGTAAAAAACAAGGGGGCCCATGTGGGAATCGGTTTTGACGGTGATGCAGACCGAATCGGGGTGGTGGATGAAAACAGCCGCATCATCTGGGGGGACCAGCTAATGGTGATTTTTTCCCGCGATCTCCTGACCCGTCATCCCGGGGCCAAGATAATAGGAGAGGTCAAGTGCTCCCAGACCCTCTACGATGACATAGAAAAACACGGCGGCCAGCCCATCATGTGGAAGACAGGACACTCGCTCATAAAGAACAAGATGAAGGAAGAAGGAGCCCTCCTTGCAGGAGAGATGAGCGGGCACCTGTTTTTTGCCGAGCGCTATTTCGGATATGACGATGCCATCTACGCCGGGGCAAGGCTTCTTGAAATTCTGTCGCGCACCGAGAAATCCACGAGCCAGCTCCTGGAGGGATTGCCCCCCACCGTAAATACCCCTGAGATCCGGATCGAGTGTCCTGAGGACAGGAAGTTCAAGATCGTGGAAGAGCTGGCCCAAGAGTTCAAAAAAGACTACAAGGTCATTGATGTGGATGGGGCCAGGGTGCTGTTTGACGGAGGGTGGGGCCTCATCCGCGCCTCAAATACCCAGCCTGTTCTGGTGCTCAGGTTCGAGGCCGAAAGCCAGGAGCGCCTTGAAGAGATAAGAAAGCTATTCATGGACAAATTGAATAAAAAGCTTCAAGGGCGAGAGTAAAGCTCACTCTACCAATGAGGATATAAACCTTTTGAGGAATCCCAGGTGCTCCTGGATGAATGGGGCAATCCCCTGGGCCCCGGTGTCGTGGTGGGGGATGTGGCCCAGGAAGGGCACGTGGCTGAACTCCTCTATGATGCCGGGGCTGGTCAGCACTGCCTCATCCTGACTGACCCTCTGGCCGTTTGTCACAAACCCCAGGACCGGTATACCCCGGGCCCTTATGGCCCCTATGGTAAGGAGGGTATGGTTGATGGTGCCAAGCCCCGGCCTTGCCACCACAAGGGCGGGAAATCGGGCCTCCTCCATGAAGTCAAGGAGGGTGTAGTTTTCGGTCAAAGGGACCAGGACCCCTCCCACCCCTTCAACCACCACAAACGTGTGTTTTTCTCTTAAAAAATCCAGGGCCGCCCTCATGAGGTCCAGCTCCACCTCCCTCTGCTCCAGTCTGGAGGCTGCAAGGGGGGCGAGGGGTTTCAGGAATTTCATAGGACAGTGGCGCTCTTCCCTGAGTTTGGTCCTGGAGACCATTTCTACAAAGCGCACATCCTCTGCCTCGAGCCCCCTTTCTGTGGGCACGCACCCGGTTGCAACGGGCTTGAAGTAGGTGGCATCAACCCCCAGGTGGGTTAGGATCCTCAATAAAAGGCCACAGACAAAGGTCTTTCCCACCCCTGTGTCTGTGGCCGTAACAAAGATCCCGCCTTTACTGTCACCCTTCATGCCCCCCTCCAGAAAAAGTCCGCCAAGGTCTCAACCAGGGCGTTAATCTGCTGAGGCGTGTGAAGGGCGCTCAGGCTGATTCTAAGCCTGCTCTTTCCCTCAGGCACTGTGGGGGGGCGAATGGCCGGCACAAATATCCCCTTCTCCCACAGGAAGCGGGAGAGCCTTAGGGCTTCGCGCTTGTCCCCAACAATAACCGGGAATATGGGGGCAGGTCCCTTGTCAACCGAAAAACCTAATTTTTTGAGTCCGCTGGTGAGCTCCCTGGTCAATTCCTTGAGCCTTTCTCGTCGCTCAGGCTCTTCCCTTACGATCTTGAGGGCCATGGTGTTGGATGCCAGGACCGAGGGGGGAAGACCTGTAGAATAGATCAAGGATCGTGCCCGGTTGAGCACGTGGTCCACGGCCCCTTTGGGGCCTGCAAGAAAGCCACCCAATCCTCCAAGGGCCTTGCTGAAGGTCCCTATCTGGATTATCTCCGTCCCTTCCAAGCCAAAATATTCAAGAGACCCGGCCCCGGTTTTTCCAACCACCCCGGTTCCGTGTGCATCATCCACCAATAGAAGTGCCCCGTACTCAAGGCTCAGGGCAAAGAGCTCTTTCAGGGGGGCCAGGTCTCCGTCCATACTGAAAATCCCGTCGGTGACCATAAGCACCTTGGACGAGGAAGGCCTGTTTGAAAGTATGTCTCGCACCCGCTCCACGTCACAGTGGGGATATATCTCCACGCGGGCCTTGGAGAGCCTGCACCCATCAATGATGCTTGCGTGATTCAACTCGTCACTGATGATGAGGTCGTCAGGGGACCCACAAAGGGCGGGTATTACCCCAACATTTGCGGCAAAGCCGGAAGAGAAGACCAGAGAGGCCTCGGTCAACTTGAGCCGCGAGACCTCTTGCTCAAGGGTGTTATAGAGCTCAAGGTTCCCTGAAATGAGTCTGGAGGCCCCCGCCCCTGTACCAAAAGTGAGGGCTGCCTGGGAGGCGGCCTGCTTCATCCTGGGGTCATCGGCTAAGCCTAGGTAGTCATTGGAGCAAAAGAGGAGGTATCTCTTGCCATGGATCATCACCTCTGGGCCTGTGGGGGGTGTAATAGGGCAGAGTGATCTGAGGAGGTCTCTATCCCTCAGATACTCCAGGGTGTCTTGAAAATAGTCAAACCATTTTTCTTTCAATCTATTTTGATCCGCATACTTCATGGATGGCCTTTTGCACCGAAGTGATGATCTGCTCCAGCTCTTGTGGCTCTATGCTCAATGGAGGCAGGATGACTATGGTGTCTCCCAGGTTTCTCAATATGACGCCGTGTTTCCTCACAGTCATGCACACCCTGTGACCCATCCTCTTTTCCAGGGGATATGGGACTTGGGCTTCAGGGTCCTGGAATATCTCCACCCCTGCCATCATGCCCACCTGGCGCACCTCTCCTACCCAGGGGAGAGCCCTTAAGGCCTCCAGGCCACTGGCAAGGAGTTCTATCTTGGGTTTGAGGGTCTCCAGGGTTTGGTCCTTTTCAAACAGGTCCAGGCTGGCTATGGCGGCAGCACAGGCCAGGGGGTTGCCGGTATATGTATGGCCGTGGAAAAAGGTCTTGAACTCCTGGTAGTCGGCCCAGAAGGCCTGGAATATCTCATGGGTACAGAGTGTGGCTGCAAGGGGCAGATAGCCTCCGGTAATTCCCTTCCCAAGGCATAGTATGTCAGGGCTTACTCCCTCTGCCTCACAGGCAAACATGGCCCCTGTCCTCCCAAAACCCGTGGCCACCTCATCTGCGATCAGGAGCACCTCAAATTCAGTGCAAAGCTCTCTCGCGGCCTTGAGATATCCAGGAGGGGCAGGGAGCATGCCGCCAGCCCCCTGGATCCTGGGCTCGAGGATGAATGCAGCGGTCTCGTGGTGGTGCTTATGGAGTATTTTTTCCAGATCAGATGCGCAGAGCTCTGATCCCTCTTGAAGGGGGACACCGGCCTCCTTGCACCTCAGGTAAGGACAGGGAAGCTTGATGGATTCAAAGAGCAAGGGGCCGTAAATGTCATGGAACAGCCCAATGCCCCCGACGCTCACGGCCCCAAGGGTATCGCCGTGGTAGCCCTCTTTTAGGCAGATGAACTTGGTTTTCTGGCCGTGGCCCTTGTTCTGCCAGTACTGAAAGGCCATCTTCAAGGCGATCTCAACCGCCGTGGAACCACTCTCTGAGTAAAACACCCACCTGAGTCCCGGAGGGGCCAGTTCTGTGAGCCTCTTGGCAAGGATTGAGGCGCTTGGGTGTGTGAGGCCTAGGAGGGTTGAGTGGTCCAACTCTTTTAGTTGTTGCTCAATTGCCCGGGTTATCTCCACTCTTCCGTGACCGTGGATGTTTGCCCAAAGGGATGCCACTCCATCTATATAGCGCTTGCCCTCAAGGTCAACCAGGTGGTTTCCCTCTCCCCTGGCTATGAAAAGCGGAGGCTGGGCGCTCCACTCCTTCATCTGGGTAAAGGGGTGCCAGAGATGCTCCAGGTCCCATTTTATCAGCTCATCTTTGGTGTATTTTTTCCAATCCATATTCATTGGCCTTCAGTGTCATTGGGCGACCCGGGTAAGGGCCTTGGATTCCCATGAAAACCTCTTCACTTTGGTTTTGGGAACATGAGTCTTTTCCACAAATGTGACTTTCCCCTCCTTGTCCACCACTATGATGGTGGAGGAGCGTGTGCCATAATTGGGGCTTTTTATGAATATGGGTGACAAGATCCTTTCCCATTCCAGGCCCACGCCTGTATCAGGCAGGAGATGATCCGGTGCCGGTGTGGTGTCGGCCAGAAGCGCCAGAAACCGCTCCTCATGAGGCAGAGGGTCCTGGGCCAGGAGTTCGGCCAGCCCCTTTTTTGCCTTCTCCACCTTGGGCCACGGCGTATTTAGGAGATGATTGCTGAGCCCATGGACCCCAGGCGATAATTCCACCACAGCGCCATCCCTGTTGGAAAACCAAAATATCCTGCTCAAATCCCCTACCACCAGATTAAAGCCGTTATATTCAGATGCCTTGGTGGAGACACGATCAATGTATGTTTCAGGGGGCATGTCACATAGCAAATAATCACTTACCAGGGCCCCCCTCGATGGGGCGCCGCTCTTGTACGAACCGGGATCTCTGTAGTTTGTAATGGCTGCAAAACGTCCCCGCGTGTCCATGCCAAGCCAGGTGCCCCCTGCTTTGAGGTCCCTTCCTGCCAGCACGTGTGGGGCCTCTTGCCAGAACCGGGCAGGGGCAGTGGGCCTGTCATAGTATTCGTCCCTGTTTGCCAAAAGCACCAGGGGATAGTCAGGGCGTGCGCGATGGGCCAATACCAATAGACACATGGCGGCATCTTACTCCTTCTTGTCACTGTTTCCTTGCCCGTTTTCAGAGGAGGCCTCTTTTCTGCGCTCCAGAAAGGCCTTTTTGCGTTCCAGGTGTTCCTGACTCAGAAGCGACTCCATGAACAAACATTCTAACTCCTTTGCGCTGGAGGCATCAATGCTCAAGTCCCTGGCCATGGCATAGATGGCCCTCTTGGTGCCACCCAGTGCCAGCGGGGCATTTGAAGCGATCTGCTCGGCAAGGTCATGGGTGAATTCTTGCAGGTGGTGGTCTTCCACCACAAAGTTAACCAGGCCCTTTTGAAGGCATTCGTGGCTTCCATAGGTCTTGGCGGTCAAGAACATCTCAAGGGTGGTTGAAAAGCCGAGCTTTATCAAGAAGCGCTTTAGACCCTGAGGAGGATATACAAGGCCCAGCCTGGTGGCGGTCATGGCCATCTTTGTGCTTTTGGCAGCCACCCTGATGTCGCAACTTACGGCAAGCTCGCAGCCCCCGCCGTAGGCATAGCCGTTGAGCATGGCAATTACAGGGGCCGGAAAGGCCTCAACCAAGGACAGGATGCCCTCAAGCGGGGGGATTTCTTGTCTGAAAAGGGAGACATCCTCTTTTGACCCGGGCAGGGCCTGGATATCAAAGCCTGCGCAGAATGCCTCGCTACCGCTGCCGGTGATAATGAGCACCCTGAGAACGCTGTCTCTGGATAAATCCTCCAGGGCACTTTTCATCTCGTCGAGGCACCTGAGGGTAAGGATGTTCTTTTTTAGAATATTGTTTATGGTAAGTCTGGCCACAGGCCCTTCTCTTTCAACTATAATCTCTTTGAATCGTCCCATTTCCTAAAATCGCATGAAGAGATCAACCCTGTTTACCTTTACAGGTGCATAACCAAATATGGCATTCAGGTGATGGAGCACTGCATGGCCACCCTCTTCCTGCCAAAGCCGCCTCAATCTCTCCTCCACCCTCTCGTAGAGCAAAAGCCGCTCGGCCAGTGTAGATGGCCTGTTTCGGGTGAGGTGTTCCCTGTAGATATGATCAATTGCTTCAAGCCACATCCGAGACACCCCCATGATGAAGTAAGGCCAGGCCCTCTTTGTGGCCGTAGACCAGCTGGGATCGCTGGTATCCTCGATGCCGGGTCTGCGAATCTCTTGGGTGGCATCATAGCTTTGATCCACCAGGAAGCCCATCTGCTGGAGCTCCTTGAGCAAGGGTTGGGAAGAGAGCTCCTGGAAGATCTTCAACGCCGCCTCCGGCCTGCAGTAAATGATAAAGCTGAACTGGTGGCCAGCCTTGTCCCTTGCTGCCCGCCTGTGGAACCGCCAAAGCCTTATCTCTGAGCCGTATTTTTCCAAGACAGGGGCGATCGCCTCCCTTGCAAGAAACAGGTCCACATACCAATAAGGCTCAGAGCCTTCAGGCCACAAGATGGCATACCTGGCATACCACCACCCATTCTGGGCAGGGGTTTCAAAGGGAGGCCCGGCCCTTGGAGAAGGGGCTGTAGCACATCCGTAAATGACGGCCCAAAACCCCATGAGTATCAGTACAAAAACAGCTCGCCTCTTCCTAGCGACCTCCGTGACTGCGTGCATCATATGGATCCGTCAGCCTTTCAGTTTCATTCTTGAGGGCGTGTGTATGCTAAATCAGGTAAGATACTAGGCCTGCCCCTGGAAGTAAAGCAGCCACTTTAAGGGTGATCTGCGAGGGGATGGGATAAATTGACATCTCATGAGCCTCTAAAGTAGAAAAAGAGGTCAAGGAAAATAGGGCTTTCACCACAGGGCAAATGGCCGATAATCTGTTTTTACATATCTACCAGTCGGTGTGGCTGGGATGCCTGCCGCTGTTGAGGCTCTCGGGGCGATTGCGAGAGGGATGGGAAGGAAGGCTCCTTGTTTCCACAACCCTTCCAAGGGCAGATTTGTGGATACAGGCTGCCTCTGTGGGTGAGGTATTTTTGGCCCTTCATCTGGCAAATGCCCTGAGGGAGCGGATAGATGTGAGAGTGTTCATCACCTCTTCGACATCCCAGGGGGTGGACCTGCTTCACAGGGGCCGTGAAAAAGTTCCAATAGATGTGGGCTATTTCCCCTTTGACCTGCCCCGCCTCATGTGGAGGGCCTTGAGCACTGTGAGGCCCAGGGTCGTGGTGGTGCTTGAGACCGAGCTCTGGCCAGGGCTTTTTTCATCCTGCAGGCGCCTTTCAATCCCTTTGATCATGGCCAATGCCAGGCTTTCGCCCGGCTCCCTGAAGGGCCACTTGTTTCTCAAAAAATTCTGGCAAAGGAACCGTCCCCAAAAAGTCCTTGCGGTCTCAGGAGATGATGCCATCCGTTACAGACAGCTTTTTGGTGATGGGATCGTTGGCATTATGGGGAACATGAAGTTTGATAGGGTCACCCTTGGTCAGCCCGCGTCGCACCCCAGTACCATAAGGGGTCTCATACCTGACTCAATTCCCTTTGTAGTGCTTGGCTCCATCAGGAAAGAAGAAGAACGAGACATCCTCCATGTGATGGCCAGCTTGAGGGAGAATAGAAGGGACATGGTAATAGGCCTATTCCCGCGCCACATGCACAGGGTCAAGGCCTGGGAAAAAAGGCTCTCCAAGGAGGGAATACCGTACGTTTTGAGGTCTCGAGCAGAAGGGAAGCGGCCTGCCTCCGGCAGTGTGGTGCTGTGGGATGTGATGGGGGAGTTGAGCCAGGCCTATGGCCTTGCAAAGGCGGTTTTCGTGGGAGGGAGCCTCAAGCCCTGTGGGGGGCAGAATTTTTTAGAGCCCCTGGTTCACGGGGTGATACCCAATGTGGGCCCTCATTGGAAAAATTTCCAGTGGATAGGCCGGGAGATCTTCCGCCAGGGACTGGCCCGCCAGGTGCGAGACAAAGAAGAGCTTGCCTCTGCCCTGCTCCGAGACCTGGCCTCTCAAAGGGATAGAGAAGAGGTGCTCAAGATGGCCAAAGATTACCTGGACAAGAGAAGGGGGGGGACGGAGATGGTCTGTAGAGAGATCATAAAGAGAATTTCGCCGAGATGATCTGGCGTAACTTGCCGGCATGGGCCCTGCCGTTGGTCCTTTTCATGATCTGCCCGATGAGAAAGTTTACGGGCTCAGGGCTCCCTTCCTGAATCTTTCGGGCTGCATCAGGGTGGGCCTCGATGGCCTCCACAACCAGTTGCTCCAGTTCCCTCTCATCCACTATCGGCTTCAGGCCCCGCTCCTCTATGATCTCTTCGGGGCCCTTGCCAGGGCTGCCGGATGAAAGGGCTGTTTCAAACATCTCCTTGAGCACCACCCGGCCGATCTTTTCCGTGATCTCTCCGCTGGCTATCAGCTGGACCAGCCTGCCAAAGTGCTCTGGTGGCACAAGGCACTCTTCAATGGCAATCTTGCTCTCGTTCAAGAGCCTGAATAGCTCCTTGATGGTCCAGATGGTGAGGCGTTTCTTGTCCTCACAGTGTTTGGCTGCTGCCTCGAAATAGTGTGAAAGTTCCCTTTCCCTGGTAAGGAGGAGGGCATCGGCCTTGGTGATGCCGTATGTGGTGACAAAGCGCTGGGCCTTTACCGATGGTAGCTCGGGCATGTCCCTGGCTATCTTTTCCACCAGCTCCCGGGAGATATCTAGCTCCACCAGGTCAGGCTCTGGGAAGTAGCGATAATCAGGGGCGTCCTCCTTCGTCCTCATGAGTAAGGTGACCTGTTTTTCCTCGTCAAAGAGGCGGGTCTCTTGGGCCACTGTTCCGCCTGTGGCCAGGATCTCTGACTGCCTGCGTATCTCATATTCCAGGGCCGCCATCACCGCCTTGAACGAGGCCATGTTCTTTATCTCCACGCGGTCGTTAAACCCCTGGGATCCTTTTGGCCTCAGGGAGATATTCACGTCACAGCGGAACTGGCCCTCTTCTATGATACAGTCGCTGGCATCGATGTAGCGGAGCACCTGCCTCACAGCCTCCAGATACCGCCTGGCCTCTTCCACGGAGCGAACCGGATTGCGGGTGTGATCTGCCACTATCTCGATGAGGGGAATGCCTGCACGATTGAAATCCACAAGGCTGTATTCAGCTGCCTCTCCAGGGCCGGCACCTTGGGTCCCGGAGCGGCTGAAATGCATCAGTTTGCCCGCATCCTCTTCCAGGTGGATCCGCTTTATGCCCACTTGATAGGGCTCACCGTCATCTCCAGTGATCTCAATGAATCCCTCCTCGCAAAGGGGCTCCTCGTATTGTGAAATCTGGTAGCCTTTGGGAAGGTCAGGGTAAAAATAATTCTTCCTGGCAAACTTTGCCCTTTCCCTGATGGAGCAGTTGAGTGCAAGGCCTGCCTTTATGCACTGTTCAACCGCCTTCTTATTTAGCACGGGTAAGGTGCCCGGGTGCCCGGTGCAAACAGGGCAGACCTGGGTATTGGGGGGGGCCCCGGGTTTGGTGGGGCAGGTGCAAAAGAGCTTGGTCTGGGTCTTTAGCTCTGCGTGGATCTCAAAGCATATGATTACATCAAAGTCCATCTTAGAGGCCCTCGGCCGCATGTTGTTCATAGCAATAGGCCACCCGCAGGATGGTCTCTTCGTCAAAGGCCTTTCCAATTATCTGAAAACCAACCGGAAGCCCGTCCACCCTGCCGCAGGGGACACTTATGGCAGGGAGGCCTGCAAGATTCACAGAAACGGTATAAATGTCAACCAGGTACATCTGCAAAGGATCATGTATTTTCTCTCCTATCCTGAAGGGGAGACAGGGGGAGACGGGGGTAAGCAGGCAATCCACCCGCTGGAAGGCCTTTTCAAAGTCTTGCCTTATCAGGGTCCTGGTCTTGAGGGCCTTGAGATAGAAGGCCTCATAGTAGCCGGCAGAAAGCACATAGGTGCCAAGCATGATCCTTCTTTTAACTTCCCTGCCAAAGCCGTTATTACGGGTTTTTTGGTACATCTCCATGGTGTCGGCCAAAGGACCTTGGGCCCGGAACCCGTATTTGACCCCATCGTATCGGGCAAGGTTGCTGCTGGCCTCTGCAGTGGCTATCAGGTAATAGGCGCTTATGGCATAACGGGTATGAGGTAGCGACACCTCCCGGAGCTCTGCGCCCTGCTCCTGGAGTACCCGGGCAGCCCCCATGACCTTTTCCCTTATCCTGTCATCCAGGCCGAGCACAAAATACTCCTCGGGAATCCCTAACCTTAGTCCCTTCACGCCATCTTCAAGGGAAGCTGCGAAGTCCGGCACATCCACTGGGGCTGAGGTGGAGTCCATTTGGTCATGCCCGCTGATGGCCTGAAGCAGCATGGCACAATCTGCAACTGTCCTGGCCATGGGTCCGATCTGATCCAGGGAGGAGGCATAAGCCACCAGGCCGTAGCGTGACACCCTGCCGTATGTTGGCTTCATTCCCACCACGCCGCAATAAGAGGCAGGCTGCCGGATTGACCCCCCCGTGTCAGAGCCGAGGGCCACGGGGGCCTGGTATGCACCCACGGCCGCTGCAGAGCCGCCGCTGGAGCCCCCGGGGACAAAGCCCTCTCTGGCGGGGTTGTGGGTGGGGCCAAAGGCACTGTTTTCAGTGGATGAGCCCATGGCAAACTCGTCCATGTTGGTTTTTCCCAGGATAACCGCGCCCTGTGCCTTAAGCCTCTTTATCACGGTGGCATCATAGGGGGGGACATAGTTCTTGAGCATCCTGGAGGCACACGTGGTGGGTAATCCCATGGTGCATATATTGTCCTTTACGGCCACGGGGATGCCGTGCAACGGCCCCGAGGGGCCGTCCTTTCCAAGTGAGCGGTCTGCCGCCTCTGCCCATTCAAGGGCTTGGGGTGCAAGGGTTATGTATGCCTTCACACGGTCGTTTTTTTCTATGTGTGAGAGAAAAGATTCCGCTATTTCCTTTGAGCTCACTTGCCCTTTTCTCAAGAGGCTTGCAAGCTCCATTGCGCTCATCTCATGTAGTTCCATGGTTCAACCGATCAGATTCAGCCCGTATCAAGTATCTTTGGCACCTTGAAAAAGTGGCCTTCCTCTTCAGGGGCGTTGTCAATGACAGAGGGCCCTTGTTCTCCCGGCCCTTCGGGGGTATCCGGCCTCCATACATTGCTCATGGCCAGCACGTGGCTGGTGGGAGGGACCTCCTCTGTGTCCAATTCATCCAGTGTCTCCACATAGCCCAGGATAGAATCCAGCTCCAGGGCAAGCTCCTGGGTCTCCCCGGCTGAGAGGCTCAGGCGTGCAAGGTCTGCCACCTTTTCCACCTCTTGGGGTGTAATCTTTTTCCTGGCCTTTGGCCTGGCCCTTTTCGGGCCCTCGGCCTTGATAGGTTCCTCCAGGGAATCTCCTTCAAGGAGCGGGCTTATGTGGAGTTCTTGGAGTTGGTCCCGGTCCACCCGGGCAGGTGCCCTGGTAAGGGGGCACACGGCACTCCTGTTCTTGGGAAAGGCTATTACATCTCGGATGGAGGATGCCCCCAGGATCATGGCCACCACGCGGTCCATTCCCAGGGCCAGGCCCCCGTGAGGAGGAGCACCATATTCCAATGCCTTGAGGAAAAAACCGAATTTTTCCTCTGCATCTTCATGGTTGAGGCCCAGGGCCTGAAAGATCTTGCGCTGGGTTTCCACCCTGTGGATCCTCAGGCTCCCCCCACCCAGTTCTTCTCCGTTTATCACGATGTCATAGGCCCTTGACTTAAGTGCCAAGAGTTCCTCTTGATCCTCGGGGTCAAAGTCTTCCCTTTCAGGCAGGGTGAAGGGGTGGTGGAGCGAGCTTAGGGCTCCGTCCTTCAGTTCAAAAAGGGGAAAGTGGGTGATCCACACGGGTTCAAACCGATCCTTCGGTATGATCCCGAGCCTTTCAGCAACATGGATCCTCAATTTGCCAAGGGCCTGGTTTACGAGGTCTCGTGAGCTATCCGCCACCATCATGAGCACATCGCCTTCATTTGCATCAAATGCCTGCAAGAGGCCTTGTTGCTCAGAGGGGCTGAAGAACTGAACAATGTTGGACTCAAGCCCACGGCTGGTCACCTTCATCCAGCTCATGCCCTTTGCGCCCAAGGAGGGAGCGATCCTCAAGGCGTACTCATTTTGAAGTACGTTCTTGCTGAGCTCCCCTGCCTTTCCCCTGACACAAAATCCCTTTACACAGCCGCCCCGGGAGATGATGTTCCGAAAGATGCCGTAGTTGGTTTCCCGCACAACCTCTGTTACATCCACAAAGGTCATACCAAAGCGGGTGTCAGGCCTGTCAGTGCCGTAAAGCTCCATGGCCTGTTCATAGGTGAGCCTAGGAAACGGGGTGTTAAGGGTGATCCCCCCTACTGAAAAGATCCTCTCCAGGACCTCTTCCACCACCTGGTAGATAAATTCTTCATCAATAAAGGAGGCCTCAAGGTCCAGTTGGGTAAACTCGGGCTGGCGGTTGGGTCTCAGGTCCTCGTCCCTGAAGCACTTGACGATTTGAAAGTAGCGGTCCATGCCCGCAACCATCAAGATCTGCTTGAAAAGCTGGGGCGATTGGGGCAAGGCATAGAATTTGCCGGGATGGATTCTGCTGGGGACAAGATAGTCCCTGGCCCCTTCAGGGGTGCTCCTGGTGAGAAACGGGGTTTCCACCTCTATGAATCTGTGGCCCCGAAGCACCTCCCTTGCAGCATTGATGATCTCGGCCCTTCCCAAGAACATGGCCTGAACAGATGGGCGGCGCAGATCCAGATATCGGTATCTAAGACGAAGCTCTTCGTCCACCTTGTCAGGGCTGGCCTGGATTTCTTCACCGTACACCATGGCCTTTTCAGAGATCTGAAAGGGCAAGGGACGGGATTTGGCCAAGATCTCGATTCCTGTGGCATAGACCTCGATATCGCCTGTCTTGAGGTTGGGGTTTTCAGTGCCCTTTTCCCTCCTGGCAACCCGGCCGCGGACCTGGATGACGTATTCGTCCCTCAGGGTGGTGGATGTTTCATAGCTCTCCTTGTCAACATTGGGATCAAAGACCACCTGTACGACTCCGCTCACATCCCTGAGATGGATAAAGAGCAGGCTTCCATGGTCGCGGATGGCATCCACCCAGCCCATGAGGAGCACGGAGCGGCCCTGGTCCTCAGGGCTCAGGAGCCCGCAGTACTGTCTCTCTTTCCAGTTCATTTCCATTAAAAAACCTCAAAAATAAGCCAAGGCCCCTGATAGGGCCTCCAACAACTCTTATATCTTATTGATATGCCTAAATCAAGGATAGGATTGCTTATTTAGGGGCTTCAGTTGTATCAGGAGAGCGGACCAGGAGGTATTGGTCGGGCTTGAGCCTTGCAAAAAGGCAGGCACCAGGACAGGGGGCCACCAGCTTCTCTTTAAATTTCCCGCCCATGACCTGGTAGAGCTCAAGGCAGCAGGAGCACAAAAGGGCAGAGCGCTCAATGGAATATGGGACAGGGCCGCTGTGGCCTTCAATGGAAAGTCTTGGGCTCAAAAAATTTGCATGATTCGCCGTGTGGGTGAGATACAGGGTGTCCCACTTATCAATCCTGGCCCCCAGTCTCCTGGCCCATTTCAAGTATAGCTCTTTTTCCTTGCCATCAATCCTCCGCCAGTTGTCCGGTATAAGGCCTGTTTTTTCCAGTTCACTCACGAGGGCCTGTTTTTCTTCAGCAGTTGCATACCTGGGAGGAGAAAATTCTGTTTTTGTGATGGTTCCGGCCAAGAGGGCTGTAAGGCCTTCTACCTCAAAAGAGCTTACCAGGAGGTGGAGCCCCGCCCTGTCAGAGGCCCAGTACCAGGCCCCTGCCCGGGTGCACACATCATCCCAGACCCCTGGCTCAACAATGGATATCTTGTTTATGGGATCAAGCGGGGTGCAGACCACACCCTTGGCATGGCGAACCTTGATTCCTTTTGCCTTCAAGTCCCGGTCCACCTCTTCAGCCTTTTCCTTTTCAAGCCAGTAGATAAATTTCATCACTCATGGACCTCAACTAAATGGGAAAAAGATCACCCTTTGAGTGACTTCAACCATGGTGGCACCAAAACCTTGTAGCCTTGTCCACTCATGTGGGCAGACTCAGATTAGATACTGTCAATCTCATTGGCCACCTCGATGAGGTTGCCACTGGGATCGCGAAAGTAGAAGGATAACAACTTTGCTCTGGCACCAGTTCTTTCAACCGGCCCCTGGAGTATTTCCACGCCCACATTTCTAACATGCGCCATTGCTTCTTCCATGGGTACAGGAGTGATTAAGCACACATCAGCCGAGCCAGGAGTGGGATTTTCGGCCTTTGGCTCGAATTCACGGCCCAAGGCGTGGAGGTTTATCTTCTGTTGGCCAAAGGCCAAAGCAACCCTGTCCTGGCCGAACACCACTTTTTTCATTCCAAGGACCTTTTGGTAAAAAAGGACTGTTTCATCAATGTCTTTCACAGTAAGCACCAAGTGATCAATCCTTGTGACCTCCATGACTATCCCATTTTCCGCAAAAAGATGTGACTGCTTCCAAGAAGACCAATTCCTATGCTGAGATCCAGCATGGCAACCAGATTCAAGAAGATATAATTACCATGGGCCAAGCGGGTAAGGATTGCACCAGTAATGATCATGAGAGCGAGGAAGAAGAAAAACCAGGGCCTGTAAAAATCCCATGGTCTTGGGTGTTTCAACCCATCAATCCTTTCCAGATTCTTCCTGCAACTTCTGGAAAACAGTGCTTTTCCCCTGATTGCTCCAGCCATTATTCCCATTGCACCGGCCAGCCAAGGCCATGGCGGACCCTTTTGGAGCTCCATTGCCGCCTTCAAAAGAGAATAGCCCTTGACCACCAACACCACACCGCCCGTGCACCAAACAACGGCAGCAAGCGCCTTGAGGGTTTTTGTGGAAACCGACATCCTCACCTTAATCACATACCATGATTCGTGGCCTACGAAGAAGCGACCTTAAGTACCTTTGCACCCCTGATTTTTCTCTGCTTGAGCTCCACGAGCGCCTTGTTGGCCTCTTCCAGAGTATATTCCTGGTATTCAGGCCTTATGGGAATCTGGGCAGCCAGTTGGAGGAACTCTCTGATGTCGCGATTTGCCACATTTGCCACGCTCTTTATCTCTTTTTCCATCCAAAGGTGCAAAGGGTAGTCCAGCCTAAGGAGGTATTCTTGGTCAATCTCTTCCTTTCGAATGGCGTTTATCACCAACCGGCCTCCTGGACGCAGGTTTTTCAAGGCCTCCACCACGGGTTTCCAGACCGGTGTGGTGTCGATGATGCTGTGGAGTTTCTCAGGGCTTTCATCTGTGGTGTCACCGGCCCACACTGCCCCAAGCTCACGGGCAAACTCCTGCTCGGGCCTGCTTCGGGCAAAAACATAAACCCTGGTCTCCGGGTAGAGGTGGCGGACCATCTTCATCACCAGGTGACCTGATGCACCAAATCCGGTAAGGCCCAATGCTTGGCCATTCTGTATGCCTGTCAGACGAAGTGATCGATAGCCGATGGCACCGGCACAGAGCAGGGGTGCGGCCTCAGAGTCCGAGAAGATCTCTGGGATTGGATGGGCAAAATCCTCGTGAACCACCATGTATTCAGCATACCCGCCGTTGGCATCTCTCCCTGTTGCGAGGAAGTGGGGGCAGAGGTTCTCATCCCCTTCTTGGCAGTATTCACAGCTCCTGCATGCCCGATATATCCAACCCACACCCAACCTTTGACCCACCCTGAAACGCGAGGCCCCGGGGCCCAGTGCCTCCACCCTTCCCACCACTTGATGGCCCAATACCACGGGAAATCGAGGCGGTGGCGTGCGGCCTTCGATCTCATCCAGCTCTGTATGGCATACCCCGCAGGTGTAAACCTTTAACAAGACTTCCTGGGGCCCTGGCTTGGGATCAGGCAGTTGAGCCAGAATTAGGGGGTCCTGGTCTTTGGATAGGTCCTTGATTCCTTCTAGGAGCATTGCCCTCATTTTTCTCCTCCATGGAGTCAGGCCAGGAAAGAGTCAAGAGCCCTCAATGTTGTTAGAGTTAAGATTAAACCGGCTCATAAAACATCTACCCTGAGCATGTTGGTGGTGCCCCTCACCCAGACCGGATGGCCTGCAGTTATAACCACTGTATCACCTTTGTTCAAGAGGCCGGTATTAAGGGCAGAGCGGGCAGCGATCTGGAACATGTCGTCTGTATCCTTGGGGTCTTTCACCTCTGTGGGGTAGCAGCCCCACAGGAGGCAAAGGCGCCTAACCGTGTCCTCCCTGGGTGAGAGGGCTATGATTCCCTGCCTGGGCCTGTACCGAGAGATATGTTGTGCAGTGAGCCCGGAGTTGGTGGTGGCTATGATGGCAGAGGCATCCAGGTGGTCTGCCAGCACGCAGGCTGCATGGGCCACAGACTCCGAGATGCTCTCAAGCGGGATCCACTCCAGATATTTGTTGTGGGGAAAGCTTTCCTCTGCCTTTTCTATGATCTTTTTCATCTGGATGACCGATTCCACAGGGTAGTTTCCGCTTGCCGTCTCTTCTGAGAGCATCACGGCATCTGTGCCGTCCAGCACGGCATTTGCCACATCTGTGGCCTCGGCCCTTGTGGGGCGAGGTTGGTCCACCATGGAGCGAAGCATCTGGGTGGCGGTTATCACAGGCTTACCTTTCAGATTGGCCTTTCTTATGAGGGTCTTCTGCACCATGGGGACCTCTTCCAAAGGGATTTCCACGCCCAGGTCTCCCCTTGCCACCATGATGCCATCCGCGACATCCAATATCTCATCAATGGCACCCACGGCCTCCCACTTCTCAATTTTTGCAATCACAGGGGTCTCGGCCCCCCTCCTGGCGATAATGTCTTTCAGTTCCAAGACATCCTGGGGCTTTCGTACAAAGGAGAGGGCCACATAATCCACGCCTTGGTCCAGGCCAAACATGAGGTCTTTGCGGTCCTTTGGTGTGAGGGATGGAATCCTGATGGTCTCAGAAGGGATGTTGATCCCTTTATGGGATGTAAGGAGCCCCCCTCGGACCACCTTGCAATGGATATCAGGGCCAGATATTCGCTCCACCTTGAGTTCCATGTAGCCGTCGGCAAGCAGGATAATGTCTCCTTCCTTGAGGTCTGATGGGAGCTCAGGATAAGAGACAGAGACCATGTCCTGGCTGGCAACCCCGGGGGTGGCAGTAAGGATAAAGTTTTTGCCTTTTTCCAGGAAGACGCCTGGCTCAGGTATCCTACCCACCCTGATCTTGGGGCCGGAGAGGTCCTGGAGCACTGCCACAGGGATCTCAAGTTCTTTGGAAAGCTCTCGTATCAAACGAATCTTTTCTGCGTGTTCCTCCTTGGTGCCATGGGAGAAGTTCAGTCGGGCAACCGTCATGCCACACCTGATGAGCTCTCCCAAAACCTCCCTTGAATCACTGGACGGCCCGATGGTGCAAACAATCTTGGTCTTGGGTGTTGTTGGTCTCATGGCCTTTATTGGCTTCCCTGAATTATATGTATTGTTTTACGATATGGATCAGTTCGGTGAAATCAAACTTCATTTCTTTTTCTGGGTCTCTTTTTTCACCTGGCCCATAAACAATCCCGAAGTAATGATGAACTGAGATGCCGTGGCTATGACAATAGGCTTGGAGGGATTGCTTTGACATGCATCCTATCAATAATGCCCCGACACGGGCACCCCAGTTGAAGTGAGGCCCATCTCCGCCACTGTCACCCATGATGATGACTTTTTCCGTTGGGATACCGTGCATTTCAGCAATCCTCTGGGTGTTTCGTGCCTTGTCATCTATTTCATGGAGCTCAAGGATCTGGACAGGATCGGACTCCAGGGGGGGATACTTGATCATGGGGTGTCCGGACAGAGCCGGTATGTTAGGGAGAAGCCCCTGGGCAAAGACCCGCTGAAAGTACCCGATGGAAGCCGTGGTATTGATCATGAAAAGGACCTGATTTTCTAGGCACCAGTTGATCAAGTCCTTCACTCCATTGTATGTCACAAAGCTCTCCTGCAAATAAGCGTCCATCTGCTCTTGGTGGAGGGGGGCGGGAAGAAGCGCCCGAACCCTCTTTGCTGCCTCGGATAAGGATATCTGGTTGCTCGTATAAAGCCGAAATACCGGTTCCAGTTGTTGGGCCAGTTCAGGATATACGAAGGCAATGGGGTCAAAAGGGCCTGTGGGGGAAAGACACTCGCTCCAATCGGTTGAAAAAATCGCTCGATACTTGGTATTGGACAAGGAAGCCTCCAGGGACTAAAAGGTCACAATCAGATGGATTTCTATGCTAATTGGGTGATATAGATGAATCAAGCAAATTTTAAGAAGGTGTCATGAAACAGGCCGTTCAATTCAACAAAAGAGAGTTGGCGGGCTCGCTGGGTGATCTTGGGACCCTTTTGCCCCTTGCCTTTGGAATGGTGCTTGTAAACGGCCTCCATGTCACAGGGCTGTTCTTTGTTGTAGGCCTGTTCTATGTCGTGGCAGGCCTTTATTTTGGCCTCACCGTGCCGGTCCAACCCATGAAGGTGATCGGTGCCTATTCCGTTGCCATGGGGCTTTCGGCATCTCAGATTCAGGCCTCAGGCCTGTGGATGGGGCTGTTCTTGATGGTCCTGGGGGTGAGCGGGGCCATCACTCTCATAGGGAGGTTGATACCAAAGGGTGTAGTAAGAGGCGTTCAACTCTCCACAGGTGCATTGTTGATAGCCCAGGGGGTAAGGTTCATGGCAGGGACCTCGAAATTTCAGGCCATGCAAGGTCTGGCAGAGCCTTATCTACAGCATCAATCTCTGGGGCCTGTTCCCATAGGCCTGGTCATTGGTGTGGCAGGATGTATCCTTACCTTCTTCCTCATTGAGAGCAGGGTGTTGCCTGCAGGGCTTGCCATTGTGCTGGGAGGAATCGGCCTGGGGATCTTATTGGGGTCTAATGGGGATTTGACTTTAGGGGATTTCGGATTTCACTTGCCCCCGCTGTTGCCCTTTGGACTTCCTACCCGGGAAGACCTCTCTTTCGCCCTGTTGGTCCTGGTCCTGCCCCAGATCCCAATGACCCTTGGAAATGCAGTGGTAGCCTATGCTGACTTGAGCAGGAACTACTTTGGTGCTGCATCCAATAGGGTGACATACAGGGCTGCCTGCATCAGCATGGCCCTTGCCAATCTCTTCTCTGCCCTTGTGGGAGGGATGCCTCTGTGTCACGGCGCAGGAGGGCTTGCAGCCCACTACAGGTTCGGCGCCAGGACCGCGGGGTCCAATATCATGATTGGGGCCATATTCCTCTTGCTGAGTCTCCTTTTGGGGCGCAGACTTCTATCACTAATATATCTAATACCCCTCTCTGTCCTGGGGGTATTACTCCTGTTTGCCGGTGCGCAACTGGCCCTCACCATCATTGACCTCAAGGAGAGAAAGGAGCTTTTTGTGGCGCTTTTGATGCTGGGTATCACCCTGGCATCAAACCTTGCCATAGCCTTTGGAGCCGGCATAATCGCTTCCCATCTCCTGCGCTGGAGCAGGATGAAAGTCTAAAAAGCGGCATTTTTTGGCGTTAATCCTTGACACTGCCCAGTGGTTTTAATTAGGCTGGGAGCCAGAAACACTTGCGTTCCTTCCCTTGTTTTCTGAAAAACACGACCTTGCTGAGGATGGTCCCTTTTCCACGAGGAGGTCCCATGAAACCACGCAACCTGTTTTCCACCCTCTTGTTTTTGTTGGCAGTGGCGCTTTCATCAAATGCGGTCTTTGCACAAGAATTTGTGGCAAGACCCCTGTTTACAAAGAGTGCCAAGGCAAAGGCCTATGACGAAAAAATCAAGGCCGCGCTGGAGGCCATGAGCCCTGAAGAGGTAAAGGAGCTGGATGCCAAGCTTGCCAGGGCACTTGAGCTCTACTATGAGCACAAGTACGCTGAGGCCCTCGCCCTTTTCAAGGAAATCGCCGCCAAGGCCGAGACCATGGACGTTAAATTCTGGCTGGGAAGCTGCGCCATGAGGGCCGGACAGATTGATCTTGCCATTTCCAAGTACCGAGAGATGCTCGAAATAGATCCAGGGCTCCACCGGGTTAGGCTGGAGTTGGCCACAGCCCTTTACATGGCTGGACAATACGGCAAGGCCAGAGAGGAGCTCCAAAGAGTCTTGGCCTCCGACCCCCCGAAGCCGGTTAGGGAAAACATTGAAAGGATGCTCGCCAAGATTTCAGAAAAAATGGGGCGCTTTTATCCCGCCCTTCGCCTGGGCCTTGGTATCCAGAGGGACAGCAATGTAAGTGCTGGCCCTGATGAGGAATTGATCAGGATACCCATCGGGGGGCAGATCCATCTCCAGGAGACCCAGCAAGAGGTGAGCGATTGGGTCGGGGTTATCCACATGGCTGGAAGACTCCTCTATGATGTGGAAGCTCCCAATGGGTTCATGATAAACACGGAGGCCAGCTTCTACCAGACCCACAACACTGATCATCACAAATTCGACTTTACCTACCTCAATGTCAGCATGGGCCCCTGGTGGGCTGGTAAGAGGGCCGTCCTCAAGCTCCCGGTGGGATTTGGCAAGGCCATATACGGGCACGATCCCCTGTACAATCGAACCTATGTCAGTCCTGCTGTGGAATATTTTGTTACAAAATGGATGAGCATAACCGCAGGGTTTTCCTATATTGACGACGAATATAACCCCAGGGACCGTAAGGGCCAGACCAATATCAACCGCATATGGTCCGTTGGCCCCAAGTTTTATTTCCAGGACAAGAAGCATATCCTGTCTCTGTTTTACTCCAACGAAGACCTCAGCGCTGACGATGATGGGTATAGCTATGAAGGCTATAACCTGGGAGGGTCCTTGCTCGTCAGGCTGCCCTGGTCCTTGGAGTGCTACCTCCGATATGTCTATTCTGACAGGGAGCATGACGGCCAACCACTGCCTGCCCGCAGAATGGGCTGGAGCTTTGACAGGGAGGACGAGAGGCACAACTTTTATCTAGGGCTTACCAAGGGCCTGAGGAATCACCTGTTCGTAACCCTTTACTTTAATTGGCTTGACAATGACTCCAACACGCCCATCTATGAATTCGATAAGACCATCTACGGCCTGAGTGTGGGCGTAAGGTTCTAGGAAGGGGGATACCATGGGAAAGGCAAGGATGTGCATGACATATCTATTGGCTTCTGGGCTGACCGCTATGGCCTTTTACCTCCTTTGTTTGCCCGGGGTGGGGTGGGGCGAGGAGCCTGCTTCTCCCCTTGAGGTAATAAAGTCTGCCGAGCTTGCCCACAAGGATGTCAAGGGAGAGGTTTATCTGGGCAAGGTGCTGGTCATAACCTACCCCATAAACTCTGCCAGGGTGGGCCCTGAGTTTCAAAAGCTGCTCCAAGAGCTTGCCGATGTCTTGAAAACCCCTGAGAGGAAAGACTACAGAGTGGTGCTCAAGGGCTATACTGACAGCACCGGCCCCACGTGGCTGAACATGCGGCTGTCTCGCCAAAGGGCCGAGGCCATAAAGCGTTTGCTGGTGGAAAAATTCAGGGTGGATCCACGCAGAATTGTGGTGGAGGGCCACGGCCCTGAAAACCCTGTGGCCTCAAACAAGACCCCTTCTGGGAGGGCCAAGAATCGAAGGACTGAAGTCCACCTCTACGGTGATGTCTCTGAGGCCGTAAAATTCCTGCTCCCTCCTCCCGAAAAGGTCGCAAAAAAGGAAGAGCCGGCACCTGAACTGGTCAAGCCGAAAAGACCGCCCAAGGTTGCTCCACCCAAGGTCACACCACCACGGCCTGCAGCCAGGGGCACCATACCGCCGGCTGCTCCCCTCCCCAAGGCCCTGGAAGGCATTGAGGTGAAGGATTATTATGTTCCTGCCGCCCTCAAGAAGGCAGGCCTCATTCATGCCATGGAAGGCCATGTGGTGGTGTTACATCGCGCCACCAGCGAGGCTTACTGGGCCAGGCCAGGAGACATAATCTATGAGAATGACGCAGTCTATACCCTTGCCGACTCCAGGTGCAGGATCCGCTTTTTCGATGACGATGTGATAAGCATGGCGGCCAACACCCACTTTGCAATCGACACCTATGTGGATCAGAGAAAGGAGAAGGAGAAAAAATCGTTTTTCAGCATGCTCAAGGGAAAGGTGATGTTTTATGCCTTGAGGCTTTTCCGGTACAGGACCATGGCCTTCAAGGTCAATACCCCAACCGCAGTGGTGGGTGTGCGGGGGACCAAGTTCGGTATCCACGTGTACTGGGAAGAGGATACCGCAGCCCGGGCTCTGCCAGCAGTGGTGGCTGGCACAAGGCCCATGGGAGCCCTGATGGCAAGCAACGGCCAGGGCACAGGAAAGAGGAGTTTTACCGATGCATTCTGCGAGGATGGGGAAATCGGTGTGGACGGCTCCGTTGTCCCGGCAGGCTACATTTATGACGGAAAGAGCGGGAAGATAAGGCCCACAGATCCTTTTTATCTGGAGCAGTTTGAAAAAGAGACTGGTGTGGGAGAGGGCAAAAGAGAGGGTGTTGGAGAAAGACCCCCGGAAAAACCCTTGGGAATTCCTCTTGATCCCGTGGAAGGCGACTTTGCCGATGCCACTGATTCAGCTTCATCTGACACCAATGAGCAAAACACCCTGGGGGCAGGACCCGATATGGGCTATTTTTCAGCCTTTCTCACGAGAGAGAATGCGGTTGGCCTCTCGTTCAGAGACGCGTATCTTACCAGCGCAAGGCAGGATTTCAGTGGTGGGAGCATCAGCGCGCCTTCATTCCTTTCCCAAGGAGGGTCCATGACCCTGGCCCCTGGATTTGTGGATAACAGCACCTCTTATTTGAGCCGATTTACATCAACAAGGCTGGGCACACTGGATTCAGGCGACCTGGGCACACAATATCCACTCACGGTCACTGAGGTGGGGTCGAACGCATACATGGAGTGGGGATACTGGACCATGACCACTCCCGTGCCCACAGGAGCGGATACCCATTATGTAAACAATCCTGCCTGGTACATCTTTGGGCAGATCACCCCCAATGATGTCATCTCCGGGTTGAGCGGGGTCCTCAGCTATTCTGGGAGTGCCCACGGCACCTTTTTTTCAACCGCGGGAGGGATCAGACTGGACGGCAGCTTCAATTGCCAGGTGGACTTCGGTGCAGGCACTGTAGCCGACTTTGATCTCAATGTAGCTGATTCCTCCAATCAGTATCAGGTCAGCATTTTGAACGCAAGCGGGGCAATCAGCAACGGGCAATTCAGTCTTAACAATAATACCGGCACCTGGACCATCAGTTCCCCTGCTGTTCCTGGTGACTCGGCCAACGGGAGCGCCAACGGCACCTTTTACGGGCCGGTGGCTGATCATGTGGGAGGTGCTTGGGGTGTGGAAGGTACAGCATATGGTGAACGCGCAGCGGGGGTCTTCCAGGGTTCAAGGTAGTAGATTGCCCTTACATGCTTTGGAAGGCGTTATTCCTGCACAGAGATATTGACATCGAGGACACTGAAGCTGCCCTTGTTCTCCCTTACCATTATCTCCACAAGGCATGGTGATTGAAGGTAGCTTCCCACCAGCACGAATCTATGCGTTATACCCTCTGTAGTGTCTTCATAATCATAACTCTTAATGCTGGTGATATCTATCTTGCTTAGAGGGGATAGGATTTCCTTGATAAGTCCGTCGCCTACCTTGGCTCTAACTTTCTTGTCCACGTAACCGATAGCAGAATCCACACCCTTGTCTTTTAATGTGGGAAAAAATTCCTCTTTCAAAAACCTCTTTGGCTTTTGCCCCCATTTGTGGAATTTTTCCTCTGACATGGGGAAGTTCAGATTCATGTGATGAATCTGGTATCCATCTCCCAGTGCTTTCAGGGTAAGGGTGAGTAGGACTGGGCCTTTTTCAAACTGAAGCTCTCCTTGCACCTGGACATATTCGTTTCCCGGCAACATCTGAAATCCCTTTAGCGTCATGCCTTTTGGAGATCCCAGTCCTGAAAGGGCATTATTCAAGTAGGCAGTTATATCTTTTTGAGAGAACCTTGACTGAACCTCAGGTGTCAAACGCTTGTGTATGCCGGCAGCGTCCTTCTTGATTACCAACTCTGCCACTTGCCGTAAATATTCCGCAGCATCATCTACATCCGGCGCTGCCAGTGATGGTGCTCCAGTCCCCCAAAAAAGTAGAGTTACCGTGAGGAGTCCCACCAGGAAGTGGTGTTCTTTAGTCATGGTCACATTCCTCCTGAAAAGCTCAAGTTTATTATGTAATCGGTATCAATCTTCGGCCACTTGACCCCCTTTGAGAAAAAAATTCTCCCCACCTGGACTTAATCAGTAACAGGCCAAGATTGAGAGGAATGTGTATGTTGGGGATTCATGTTTCCTTTTTCTTGAGGAGTCTTTTCCTGATCTGGTGTTCAAAGCCCCGGTCAGTGGGCCTGTAAAACACCCTTTTCCTGAGGCCTGGGGGCAGATATTCCTGCTCCACCTTGGCGTCCTTGTAATTGTGAGGATACAAATAGCCCTTTCCGTAGCCGAGCCTTTTCATGAGCCGGGTGGGGGCGTTTCGGATATGGAGCGGCACTGGCCGGGCCCCTGTCCGCCTAATCTCCTCTTTCACTTCCTTTTCTGCCACATACAGGGCATTGCTTTTGGGTGCCGAGGCAAGGTAGGCTGCAGCCTCTGCCAGGGCAAGCTCACCTTCAGGTGAGCCAACCCGCTCAAAGGCCTCAAATGCAGCAACCGCCATCTGGAGGGCCTGGGGGTCTGCAAGGCCGATGTCTTCTGATGCAAAGCGAATCATCCTCCTTGCTATAAAGAGGGGGTCTTCACCTGCCTCTAGCATCCTGTAGAGCCAGTAGAGGGAGGCCTGGACATCGCTTCCCCTCATGCTCTTGTGGAAGGCCGAGATCAGGTTATAGTGTTCTTCGCCGTCCTTGTCATAGGGTAGCGGCCTCATATGGATAGAAGAGGCCATGGTATTAAGGTCCAATACCACACGGCTCCCTCCCGCGTTCTGCTCAATGGCATAATACACGGCGGATTCCAGGTTGTTGAGGGCTATACGGGCATCCCCTTCTGAGGAGGCAACCAGCATATCCAGAGCATCAGGGATGATCTCCACATTCAAGTCCCCAAGCCCCCTGGCTGAGTCATGAATTGCCCGCCATATGATCTTTCTTATGGCATCCTTACTCAAAGGTCTCAAGGTCAGGACCCTGCTCCGAGAAAGCAATGGCGGGATGAGCTCAAAAGAGGGATTCTGCGTGGTGGCCCCCATCAGTATGATGAGTCCTGACTCCAAATGGGGAAGAAAGGCATCCTGCTGGGCCTTGTTGAACCTGTGGATTTCGTCCACAAACAGTATGGTTGACTTGCCAGACATGGCCTTGGTCTGCTCTGCCATGGCCACAACCTCGCGGAGTTCCTTCACTCCTGAGGTGACGGCTGAAAAGGAGCGGAAGGGAAGGCCACTGTGTTTGGCCACCAGCCTGGCAAGGGTGGTCTTTCCAGAGCCAGGCGGCCCCCAGAAGATAACTGAAAACGCCCTGCCGGCCCTCATGGCCCTGCCAAGCAAGGTCTCAGGGCCTGTAATGTGCTCCTGGCCCACAAGTTCCTCAACGCTTTGAGGCCTCATGCGCTCTGCAAGGGGTATGGAGGATCTATCTGCTGGTCTCATGGGCCCTGTCTTGAGACACCCCGGGGGCGCGCTTTTCTATCCTGAAGATGGCCTCCCCAATGGCCTCCAGGATCCGTTGAATGTAAAAAGGCTTGACCACCAGGGTAATGGCTCCTTTGTTGAGGAGGTGATACCACTGTTGATTCCTATCCCCTTTAAAAAACAAAAAAACCGGGACATCCGGTCGCTCTCTCCTCAGAAGATCTATCAGTAAATGGGGTTGTAACCCTTCAGGGTCCAGGTCAGCAAGCACCAACTGTATATTTTTTTTCTTGAATAGCTTAAGTGCCTTGGTGATGGATTGCTCCAGAATGACTTGGGCCCCCCTCTCCATCAAGGTATCCCGCAATAGACCACCTAGGATAAAGTCATCCGAGATGATGAGTATCCTGGAGTCGCGTATCCATCTGGTCATGGCCCTCTTCTTCGGGGAGGGCTTTTTTTCCAAAAGGGGGAGTCGCACCAAGAAGGTGGTTCCATGGGGGCCGGAATTTTCCAGAAAGATCTTTCCCCCGTGCCTCCTCACTATGTCTTGGGCCTGGATCAGCCCTAGGCCTTTACGGTAGGCAGGCAGGGTTGCAACGTTGTCAGATATTTTTGAGTGAGGGTCGGCAAAGATCCCCTTCCCATTATCCTGAACATATATGCATGCCATGCCCTGGCTCTCCTCTGCGGACAGATATATACGCCCCCTCTCGTCGATGGCCTCAAGGGAGTTTTCCAGCAAGAAGAGGAGCATCTCGCAAATTTCGGCCGGGTCGCCCGAAATCAGGCTCCTCGCCCTTACAAAGGTCTGGAATTCTACACCCTTGGTCTTCTCTTCCTCTTTGAGCCTTTCAATAAATCGTGCCCTTGCCTGCTCAATGGCCTCGGGAAGAAAAAATGGTCTTGACTGAGGCTCACCTTTTTTCATGAATATCTCTGGGAGGTTAAATAGTGATTCCCTTTATAGCTTGAATGACCAGAGGTTGTGGTCTATCATGCCTCCTTCGAGAGCATTTCCTGCCCGGGGAAGGGTTGGTCCTAATGGAAAAACCTTGAACAAGGTAGCACATGGACCCGCCATAAATCAAACCTCTCCCCGCCACAACACGGGGGCTGCTCAAGGGCCCGAATCTTTTCACTTTATGACAGGTGGAGGAATATAATGACTGAGACCCCTTACTTTGCACATCTCCATGTTCACACAGAGTATAGCCTGCTCGACGGCGCCATCAAGATAGATAAGATGCTCGAAAAGGCCACTTCATTAGGGATGGATGCCGTTGCCATCACAGATCACGGCAGTATGTTCGGTGTGGTGGAATTCTTTGAAAAGGCCGTGAAAAATAACATAAAGCCCATCATAGGTTGCGAGCTGTATGTAGCCCCTGGCCACAGGCGTGAGCGCACTCCCTCTGGAAATGGAGGCCCCAATGCCTATCACCTCATAGTGTTGGCCATGAACCGGGAAGGATACAAGAACCTGAGCCGCCTGGTGACACTGGGCTACCTGGAGGGCTTTTATTACAAACCCAGGGTGGACATGGAACTCCTGAGGGAAATGAACAGGGGGCTTGTGGCATTTTCCGCCTGCTTCAAGGGCCTTGTCCCCTCGTTGGTGCTCCAGGGAAAGATCGAAGAGGCCACCCAAAAGGCTATTGAGCTTGCTTCTATCTTTGATCGAGGGAGATTTTTCCTGGAGGTGATGGCCAACAGGTTGCCAGAGCAAGAAGAACTTAATAAAGGGCTTAGAGAAATCTCCCAGAAGCTTTCCATACCCCTTGTTGCCACCAATGACTGCCATTACCTGGAAAGAGAGGATGCCGAGGCCCACGATGCCCTGATCTGCATCCAGACCAACAGTGTTATTGAGGAACAGAACAGGATGAAGTTTTCCTGTGATGAGTTCTACTTCAAGTCCCAAGAAGAGATGGCAAGAGACCTCCCTGACTTTCCGGATGCCATTTCCCGGACAAAGGAAGTGGCAGAGATGTGCAACTTTGAGATGGAGTTCGGAAAATACAAGTATCCTGTGTTTCACCTGAAAGGGAGCAGGAGCCTTGAGGATCTCTTGAAAGAGGAGGCAAGAGCCGGCCTTCAGAAAAGGCTTGAGGAAAAGGAAGAAAGCGAAGGCCCACTAAAGCCCCAGCTAAGAAAGGAATACGAGGACAGACTCAACTACGAGCTTGAAACCATTTGCAACATGGGCTTTGCAGGCTATTTCCTTATAGTGGCCGACTTTATCCAATACGCTAAGAATTCAGGCATCCCTGTAGGTCCTGGAAGGGGGTCTGCTGCAGGGTCGCTAGTGGCCTACTGTCTCAGGATAACCAACATTGACCCCATCAAGTACGGTCTCTTGTTCGAAAGGTTTCTGAATCCGCACCGCATAAGCATGCCTGATATTGACATTGATTTTTGCATGAAAGGCCGGGATGAGGTGATCCACTATGTGAGCGAGAAGTATGGCAGGGACAATGTGGGTCAAATAATCACCTTCGGGACCTTGAAAGCCCGGGGTGTGATTAGGGATGTGGGCAGGGTTCTGAACATCCCATTGGCGGAAGTGGACCGCATTGCAAAGATGGTCCCGGAAGGGCCGGGCGTGAGCCTGGAGCAGGCCATTGAAGAGGAGCCGGAGCTGAAGGCCCTGGAGCAGGAAAAAGAGCACGTGGCGAGGCTGTTGAAGATCTCCAGGGCGTTGGAGGGGATAGCCAGGCACGCCTCTACCCATGCCTCCGGGGTGGTGATCGCTGACCGACCCCTTGTGGAATACCTGCCTCTTTTCAAAGGGCCCAGGGACGAGATAATGACCCAGTTTTCCATGGATAAGATCGAGAAACTGGGGCTCATCAAGTTTGACTTCCTGGGCCTCAAGACCCTTACCGCCATAAAGCACACCACAGACTTAATCATGGAAACCACTGGAATCCATGTGGATGTCGAAAAAATACCCCTGGACGATGAGGCCACATATCAGCTCTGCTCTGAGGGGAGGACCACAGGGGTATTTCAGCTTGAAAGTGACGGCATGAAGGATCTCATGCGGAGATTGAAGCCGGGGGTATTTGAAGACCTGGTGGCTTTGGTGGCCCTTTATAGACCAGGGCCTCTTGGAAGCAACATGATAGACGACTTCATCCAGGGCAAACACGGAAACGGAAAGGTGGACTACATACTTCCGCAGCTGGAACCCATCTTGAAGGAGACCTATGGCGTAATCCTTTATCAGGAACAGGTGATGAAGATCGCCCAGGTGCTGGCCGACTACAGCCTGGCCGAAGCTGATGAACTCCGAAAGGCCATTGGCAAGAAGAAGCGCGAGGTGATGGAAAGGCATCGCAGCCGCTTCATTGAGGGGGCGGTGAAAAATGGCGTGGACCGAAAGAAGGCAGAGATGCTCTTTGCCTTGATCGAAAAGTTCGGCGGCTATGGATTCAACAAGTCCCACTCAGTGGCCTATGCCATGATTGCCTACCAAACCGCTTACCTGAAGGCCCATTTCCCGGTGCAGTTCATGGCGGCTCTGCTCACCCAGGATATGGCCAACCAGGACAAGACCATAAAAAACATAGCCGAGTGCAGGGAGATGGGCATAGAAATCCTGCCTCCCGATGTAAACGAGAGTCAGGCAGACTTTTCAGTAATAAGGGATCCTTCGGATCCCCAAGCCGGAAAGATCAGGTTCGGGCTCGGGGCCATCAAGAATGTGGGACTGAAGGCAGTGGAGTACATCCTCCAGGAGCGGAAACGCAACGGTCCCTTTCGCTCCATCATGGACTTTTGCTCCAGGGTGGAGGGGGCCAAGGTAAATCGACGGGTCCTGGAGGGCTTGATACAGTCAGGGGCCTTTGATTTTACTGGCATCCCTAGGGCCAGGTTGTTTGCCGGACTGGACGAGATTACGCGTTTTTGCGGAGGAAGGAATGATCCCAATCAGCTCAATATCTTTTCATGTCTGTCCAACGGCCAGCAAGGCAGCGGGACAATGGATGCACACGCGGTGGTCTTTGATTTGCCCGATGTGGAAGAGTGGCCTGAAAAGGAGCTTCTCAGAAGGGAAAGAGAGGCCTTAGGGTTTTACATAACCGGCCACCCCCTGGAGCGGTTCGTAAGAGACATTCCTTCTGTGGTGAGTTGCACCATACAGGACCTCCCGAGGCGTAACGACAAGTCCGTGGTGAACCTGGCCGGCGTGGTGGAGGGCCTAAAGGTGAAGCGCACAAAGAGGGGAGACAAGATGGCCACCATAAACCTGGAAGACCTCACAGGCTCTGTGGAGGTGATCCTGTTCCCTGATGTGTTTGAAAAGGCATCCTCCCTTCTGAGTTCTGACGAGCCACTCTGGATCACGGGCACGGTTGAAAAGGGTGAGTCTGCAGTAAAGGTGATAGCAAAAGAGATACAGACCCTTGAGGCCGTGTGTCAGAGCAGGGTCAATGCCCTTGAGATCCACCTGAGAGAGGCAGATATTACCAGGGGCCTTCTGGAAGAGATAAGGAGGCTCCTTTTCATATACCCTGGAGACTGCCATGTGAGGTTCAAGGTGGAGACAGAGGACCGAGGCGCCCTACTCATAGCACCCCATGACCGTTTCAAGGTCCTGCCATCCCCGGACCTGGTCCAAGAGCTGGAAAGACTCACAAAAAAGGCCCCTCGCCTCATGAACTCCTTCGCACATTAGAGGGCTACCCATGGACTACATAAAAGAGGGGGCTTAATCCTGGTTAGAGGAAAAGGATAGACCTTACCTGGGCGTGATTGATGAGATGGGGCTCGCCCTGGATTATCATGACAAAAAAACGCCCCCCTTGGTTCAGG
>JALVMN010000260.1 GCA_027027005.1 Desulfobacterales bacterium
TCCTTGACAAAAAAAATATCTTAGGAGTAAAGTTCCTCGTCATTTAGATTCCATATTTATATTCCATGACGAGGTAGGAGTTGTGTCAACCAAGAAAATAGCTGCCCTTTTGTTCATCCTGGTGTTTTTGTGTATCCCTGATTACGGATTGGCAGGCCACGGGCCGAAGAGCGGCCCCCCGAAACCGGTAATCCCTGGAGGTGATACCATAAATATCTCCGGGATCATCCTGGACAATCACAAAGAACCCATAAGTGAAGCCGAAGTCAGGGTTTTGGTGAACGGCAAAGAGGTTGATCACCTCTCGACCGCCCACAATGGAAAATACATATCCCGCTTTCAACTCCAAAAAGGACAAATAAAAGAAGCTACCATCGAAATCCATGCCTACAAGGCCAGTTTCAAGTCCACGGCCATTTCCATTCCGGGGCAGGAGTTGGCCTCCAAGGGCAATAATTACTACTTGAGCGCAGACATAATGCTGGAGCGGGTTTTGGGGCCTGCCTTCTGGATCTCCACAGTGGTCTTCATATTGGCCTATGTGCTTATTGCCTTTGAACTGCTTCACCGAACCATTGCCGCCATGATCGGGGCATCCCTCATGCTCTTGATATCATACACAATTGGCACCCTGAACCCAGAGTATCACATCTTTTCCTTTGAAGCGGCCATGGCCTCCATTGACATGAATGTGATCTTCCTCCTCATGGGCATGATGATAATTGTGGGGGTCCTGAAAAACACGGGCGTGTTTCAGTGGTGCGCTTATCTTGCCTACAGGCTTGCCAAAGGAAACGTGTTTCTCCTCTCCGTTTACCTAATAATCTTTACGGCTGTATCTTCGGCCTTTCTGGATAATGTCACAACCATGCTGTTATTGACGGGAGTGGCCATCGAGATATGCGTGTCTCTTTCCCTTAATCCCTTGACGGTATTGATCCCGCTCGTATTGGCATCAAATGTGGGGGGGACAGCCACGCTCATCGGTGACCCGCCAAACATCATGATCGGCTCTTATGCAGGATTGACCTTCATGGATTTTGTGATTGCCCTTGCAGCCGTATGCGCCGTATGCGTGGTATTCCTCATTATCATGACAAAGCTGGTTTGGGGCAAGGCCTACGCCAGTGCCAGGGTTGAAAACATCGAAGAATACACCCAGAAACTCAAGGAAGAATACAAGATCACTGACCCCACCCTTCTCTCTTACGGCCTCGGGGTGCTTGCCTTTGCAATATTCCTCTTCCTCACCCACGGATACTGGCACATGGAGGTGAGTGTTGCCGCTCTCATGGGGGCATCAGTCCTGGTCACCATAGCCATTGTAACCGGAAAAATAAACCTGATGCACCTCATTGAAAAAGACATAGAATGGCCCACGCTGATGTTTTTTATCTTCCTTTTCATCCTGGTGGGTGCCGTGGAATCAGCAGGGCTCTTGTCCCTCATTGCAGATTGGATACAGCACCTTTCTCAAGGAAGCTTCCTCATTTCCTGTACCCTGATCATATGGGTGGCTGCCATAATGTCTGCCTTTGTGGACAACATCCCCTTTACAGCCACCATGCTCCCAATTGTTGCCTATCTCAGCACCGTGATCCCGGGGGCAGGAAACACCCTCTGGTGGGCCCTGGCCCTGGGAGCCTGTTTTGGGGGCAACGGGACCATAATCGGTGCTTCTGCCAATGTGGTAACCATTGGTATTGCCGAGTCCCGCGGATACCACATAACCTTTGGCGGATTCATGAAGACCGCATTTCCCTATATGATATTAACTGTCTTAGTTGGAAACATTTGGCTCCTGCTCTTTAGACCATGACTCTCCCCCTCCAATAAGCCCAAACAAAGGGCCCGGGACAATGCTGTCTCGGGCCCTCTGCTTTTTGGGATTCCACGTTTGGTCCTTTTTGAAAAGAAACGGACTCTCTCCTTTTCCTGCATTTCTCCGAAGTATGTTTTGCCAATAATTATGACCAAAAGAAATTCCTTTATATCTGCGTCGGCATGGGTTAGCATGGATGAATCAAATAATGACAAGGGAGGAAATGATGAAGCAAGTTAAAGGATTGGCAATATTGCTGGCAATGGCCTTTTTGGGGATTTGGTTCCATGGGGTGGGCTATGCCGGTGATAAGATGTTAAAAGACAGAATCGCCACTGTAAATGGCAAACCGATAAGCAGGGAAGAGTTCAATCGAGAAGTGGAAAACATAAAGATGCGTTTCACCCAGTCGGGCCAAGCGCTTAACAGCGCCCAGATCATGGCCTTGAGGGTCAGGGTCTTGGAGAACCTCATCAACCGCGAACTCCTGTATCAGGAAAGTAGAAAAAAGGGCATAGAGGTAAGCAAGAAAGAGGTTGAAGCCAAGATGGAGGAAGTAAAAAAGCGCTTTCCCAGCCAGGAGCAATATAATTCCGCCCTCAAGCGAGCCGGCATGACCGAAGAGATCGTGAGGTATCAACTAGCCATGGCGCTGGCAATAGAAAAGTATGTGGAACAGGAATTCGGGAAAAAGGCGAAGGTCACGGAAGAAGATGCAAGGAAGTTTTATGATAGCCACCCTGATGAGTTTTCCCAACCAGAGCAGGTGAGGGCCAGTCACATCCTCATAAAGGTAGCTCCTGATGCAGACAAGGTCAAGAAGGAAAAGGCCCTCAAAAAAATCAAAGAAGTTCAGCAAAAGGCCAAAAAAGGGGAAGATTTCTCTGAACTTGCAAAAAAGTATTCAGAAGGCCCCAGTGCTGCAAGGGGTGGGGATCTTGGGTTTTTCCCAAGGGGCAAGATGGTGAAAGCCTTTGAGGAGGCAGCCTTTTCCCTTGAAAAAGGTGAGATAAGTGACATCGTGGAGACCCCCTTTGGCTACCACGTGATCAAGGTTACTGACAAGAAAAAACAGGGCAAGATCTCATTTGAAAAGATCAAGGACAGACTCATAGAATATCTCAAGGATCAAAAGGTTCGCCAGGAGGTGGTGGCCCACCTAACCCAACTAAAAAAGCAGGCAAAGATCGAACGGTTCCTCAAGGAATAGGGAGGGGCGAATCAGTCGATATAGACCGGTTCCCTCAGGACCATGTCAATGGCCTCCGTGGCGGTGTGGGCCAGAGCCGGGTGGGTCTGCTCCAAGTTTGTGATCTGGCGGAGGTGATCAGCGCTTCGCATTATGAGCGATGCCATATCCCCCTCATCAATGGGGACGATGGATAAAAGCTCTTCCCAAGGCAATTCCCTAGCCCAGAGGAACAAGGCCACGGCAGGCCAGAACATGATGGGGGGAGTATCAAATCCTCTCCTTATCTTGAGCTCCCTCAGTGTTTCAATGGATTTAACCAACCGCTGAAACAGGGCTTCCAGTTCATCCAGCCGAAGCCCTGGCCTGATTCTGAGCTCTGTCTCCTGGACTCGATCCCAGACAAACGGGGCAATACCTGCGGCGAGAAATTCAGGGGTAAGGTTGTCAAAGGCGCCTTTGCGGATGGCCTCTGCTATGAGGAGCGGCTGATCCAGCCTCAATTTGGATGCCCACACCCCATCCGGCGTGAGCCTGTCCTGATCATCGACGAACCCGGTCTCCTTGAGGAAACGCAGATGCCTCCTGAAGCTCAACCACAGCCCCCCTTCCATGGCCTCAATCTGGAGCGCAAGAGAGTTGAACTCCCGTAGTAACTCCTTGAGAGGCCCCTTCTTCCTCCTGTGGCAGGTCCTCTTGTGAGGGCAGTCCTCGCAGGGGAGGTTCTCGAGCCTTTCTCTCATTTCTTGGAGTTTATCATCTTCAGGGCCGGCTGGACCAAGGTCTATCTTCAAAGGCACCAGTTTATCGGTGTCTATTTCTTTCAGAATGCTTACGATCTCACTTGTGTCCATCTCATGGGTTATATCTATCCTGTGGTCTAATAGCGTCCTTATCTGGCCTACCTTGACCGGCCTTGCCCTCAGGCGCTTCTTGCTGGCCCTGGCCTTTTTTAGACTGATCCCGGCACAAGTCAGCTCGCCATCATGCTCATCCACGTCCAGTATAAGCCATACAGCCCCCCTACGGTGTAAGAAGAGCCTGCCAGGTTTGAGATAAGGCCTCATGGCAGAAACGA
>JALVMN010000261.1 GCA_027027005.1 Desulfobacterales bacterium
TTTCGAGGTGGAAATCTTCAGAAATAAGTTCGGCGTAAAATTCCCCCTGATCCCTGACCCTGACTATAAGCTCCACAAGGCCCTTGGAGAGGTGAGAACCCCATATTTCTTTGTTCTGAGCTTGTCGCCCCAAAGCCAGCCTCGGGTGATCTATTCAAAACTTGGTGGGATAGGCAACATACAAAGCTTCTTGAAAATGATTAAGCCTTTTGCAGAACATCCAACCAGAAGGGTTGAAAAATGAAAAGAACATTGGCAGGCGTGCTAACCATCTTGTTTTTGGCGCTCACCTTGTCATCGGGTGTTGAAGGCCGCACCATTTCCTCGGCCTTCAGTGAAGCGGTTTACGACCCAGGGGCCCTTAAGCCTATTGACAGCAAACTCAAGGTAAGGCTCGGTCAGAAGGCCCCTTCTTTCTCCTTGCCTTCAATATCCGGGCAAATAATCTCGTTAAATAACTATTTGGGCCGTAAAAACGTGGTAATCTCTTTTGTTCCTGCTGCGTGGACCCCGGTGTGCTCTGATCAGTGGCCTGGGTACAATATAATCCGTGACATATTTGAGCGCCACGATGCCATTATCCTAGGCATAACAGTGGACAACATCCCAACACTTTGGGCCTGGACAAGACAAATGGGGGGCCTCTGGTTCCCTGTGCTTTCAGATTTCTGGCCGCACGGTAAGGTAGCAGACAGCTACGGGGTCCTCCGATCAGATGGGATGGCTGAGAGGGCCCTGTTTGTGATCGACAAGAAGGGCATAATCCGATACATTGACGTCCATGACATTAACAAGAGGCCAAAGCTGGAAGTGCTGGTTGATCAACTGGAGAAAGTCAATCCCTGAGCTGACTGGAGCAGAATGATACCATGTTCGAGGAGCTACAAGAGCAAATCCCTCACCTTATCAACAAGAATCCCAACTCCAAGGAAGTGCTTGAGGCATATGAAGCTATCCTCGGCATATGCCGGGATGCAAAACCTGTGTTACCTGAGACCTCCATGGATCAGAGTTTGGTCAGGTTGAAACAGGAGGAGGGCTTTCCCCTGTTCTCCAGGGAAGACCTACCCTTGGATATGGAGTGTGCCTCAGACCTTCTAGTTGCCTTTTTCATGCATCTGGGGGAAAGACAACCCCACATGAAAAAGGCCTTTGAAAAGGCGATCCAGGAATTAAGGCAAGATGAGTCTTTAGCACAAAAATTATTTTCTTCAGTGTTGGCCCG
>JALVMN010000262.1 GCA_027027005.1 Desulfobacterales bacterium
ACCAGGAAGGCAGTAATACTTCCCAAGGGGGTTGTGGTAGAACGCGGCGGAATCAACGGAGTCTATGTGCTGGATGAATCGGGCACTGCCCGCTGGAGGATTATAAAGGCCGGAAAGCCCTGGCGAAAGACCAAAAAGGGTTTTCTGCCCCTGCTTCCTGATGTTGCCGCACAGGGCGGAGCTGAAATATATGTTACGGTCCTGAGCGGTCTATCCCCGGGCGAGAAGGTTGTATCCTCCAATCTTTCCAGGGTGAGCGAGGGATGCCGCATTGAATAGCAGTAAGGAGCACAGGAAGAATCCTGTTACTCACAAGGCCCCCTTCCTTTCCTGGGTCATAAATACCTTTGTAGATTCCAAGCTGACTCCTCTCATAATCTTGTCTTCCCTGCTCCTGGGCGCCTTTGCCATATTGTTCACTCCAAGCGAGGAAGAGCCCCAGATCGTGGTCCCCATGGTGGACGTGATGGTCAGTATGCCCGGGGCAAGTCCCGAGGAGATAGAGACAAGGGTCGTCGGCCCCATGGAAAGGCTCCTTTGGGAGATCCCAGGCGTGGAATACGTGTATTCTACGGCCATGGACGGAAGGGCCATGACCATTGTCCGTTTTTACGTTGGAGAAGATACCGAGGACAGCCTGCTCAAGGCCTATGACAAGCTTTATTCCCACTTCGACTGGATCCCTCCCGGGTGCAGCAAGCCGCTCCTGAAGTCACACTCCATTGACGATGTGCCCATTGTAAGCCTCACCCTCTGGGGCGACGGCTATGATGCCATGCAGCTCAGGCAGATGGCCGCAAGCGTCAGGGACGAGATAAAACAGATCCCGGGTATAAGCGGTACCTCCATTAAGGGCGGCCTCAGAAGGCAGCTCAGGATAGATCTTCGCCAGAGCAGCCTTAACAGCCTCGGCCTTGATGCAGTGGATGTAATACAGGCCCTTTCATCCCAGAACCAGGCCTCCTGGATAACAGACATCACCAGGGACAACATGGCCTTTTCACTGAGGGTCAATAACTTCTTTTCTTCCCTGGAAGATGTGAAATCCGCGGTGGTCAAGGTGGTTGACGGAAAGATAGTCCGTCTTGGTCAGGTAGCCGATATTACTGACGGACTTCAGGAACCTGATTCCTACGTCTTGATAGGCGCAGGAAAGGGGCACTGGGCCAAAAAAGGTGTGACCACCATGGCCCCCGGCCAAGTGAAAAACGGCGTGACCATTGC
>JALVMN010000263.1 GCA_027027005.1 Desulfobacterales bacterium
TTAACTCCTTGAAAGAGCCTTCACCTTCCCAAACCTTCAGCGCATTACGCTGCACCATAACATAGGCCTTCTGCCTCTCAATACCTTTTTCTGCCAGTCTCATCAATACCTGCTGAGAAAAAACGAGTCCTTTAGTGAGTTCCATGTTGCGGGCCATGTTTTCAGGATGAACCACCAGGCCATTTACTATGCCTTTGAGCCTATTCATCATGTAGTCAATCAATATGGTGCTATCAGGCGCAATCACCCGCTCCACAGAAGAGTGGCTGATATCCCTCTCATGCCACAGAGCCATGTTCTCCATTGCAGCCAGAGCATTGGCCCTTACTACCCGTGCAAGACCTGAGATGTTCTCCGAACCAATGGGATTTTTCTTGTGGGGCATGGCGGAGGAGCCCTTCTGCCCCTTTGCGAATGGCTCTTCTGCCTCGAGCACCTCTGTCCTTTGTAGGTGCCTGATCTCCACTGCAATTTTTTCCAGGGTGCCAGCGAGAATTGCAAGTGCCGTAAAGTATTGAGCATGGCGGTCCCGCTGGATTATCTGGGTAGAAATGGGTGCAGGCTTCAGACCCAGTTTCTCGCACACATAGGCCTCCACCCTTGGAGAGACATTGGCAAATGTCCCCACAGCACCGGAAATCTTGCCATAGCTTATTACATCCAGTGCCTCTTTCAAGCGGCGGACATTTCTCTTCATCTCCTCATACCACACGGCTAGCTTCAGGCCAAATGTAATTGGCTCCGCGTGAATACCGTGAGATCGACCAATCATAGCCGTGTATTTGTGTTCCATGGCCCTGTTTTTTATGACTTCCATGAATTCCTGCGCACCCGAGATGATCCGCTCCATTGCTTCCTTGAGCAAGAGCGCAAAGCTGGTATCCAGAATATCCGAAGAAGTCAGCCCAAGGTGAATATACCTTGAATCAGGGCCAATATGCTCCTCCAGATTGGTCAGAAACGCTATGACATCGTGTTTAGTCTCTTGCTCAATCTCAAGGATCCTTTCGACCGAAAATGAGGCCTTTTGCTTGATATTCTCGAGTGCCTCCTGGGGTACAAGCCCCTCGCGTGCCATGGCCTCGCAGGCTGCCAGCTCAACCGCGAGCCACTTGGAATAGCGGTTTTCATCCTCCCAGATCCTCCCCATCTCTGGGCGCGTATACCGTGGTATCATATTTTAGCCTCCTAAAGCGGCCAAAATGGCCTTCCTGAATGCAGGT
>JALVMN010000264.1 GCA_027027005.1 Desulfobacterales bacterium
CTGTATTTTACCTTGAGCCAGAAGTCGGCGAAATAGGTCATAAGTGAGAAGATGGTCCCCACCACCTGCCTGAACATGGGGCCAAGGTGGGAGGCAGGGTCTTTTGTCCTGTGAATCTTGGGCCTTCCCATAAAGGCCTGGCATATCCTCACCTTCTGGGTGATGGCAAGGGTTGTCATCCATATGTCGATCCCGAAGTTGGCAATGGCCTCGTTCCATGTCTCGCTCTTCAAGTAAACATGAGCCAGCCTGCCTGCAAAGCCAAAGTCACCACCTATGGGCTGGCGGACACGCCTCCCATAAAGGGCCCGGGTCATTGGATAGGCTATGCCGTTGGTTATGGTGCCGTCGTACTTGTGCCTGATATAGAGGGGGGCTACATATGAGAATCCGTTAAACAGGGGTTCGCCCAGGTGCTTGATCCACTCCGGGGTTATGCTCTTGAGGTCAGCATCCACCACCACCACGGCCCTGGCGTGAAGTTCCACCACCTTTTCAAAAAGATTCCGGAAATTGTTCCCCTTTCCCTTTACCCCAGGAGGGGTGGAAAGATAGATCTTGGGCGTCTTTGTGGGGGTCTGAAGAAAGGCCTCCCGGGTCCCGTCAGGGGAGTTGTTGTCGCAATTGATGATTACGGCCTTTCTGTTTCCAAAGTACTTGTGTAACCCTTCGTCAGCCTGTGTGGTGGGATATGAAATGGAGTCAGCCTCGTTGTATGAGGGGATGCAGACGATCATCTCGGCCCTTTTTATGTTGTCAGGGTTTATTTCCTTTTGAAAGTCACCACTCATTCAGTCTTCCTCCTTGAACCTTTCCAGTATCTCAAGCACCGCCCTGTTCCAACCCTCTGGCCCCTTCTTGGATGTAATCAATAGGTCAGGGATCATATCTTCAAGCTCCGGGTACCCTCGGTGCGAACGCACAAGCACGGCCACATCTGCCCTGGCGAGCATGGGAAAGTCAATGGGGCTGTCGCCAAGGGCCACACTAACCGGGCCGGGGTCTTTGGTGGAGATTAAACCGAGCAGTCTTTCCATTGCAAGACCCTTGTCATGAATCCCGTGCAGGTGGTAAAAGCGGCCACCCCTGGTTATCCTAAGGCCCCTTTTCCTTGCACATGCTTCCAGCAACCCTTGGTCAGGGCGCTTGGGCTCAATTACCATGAAAGGCTCATCGTATTCCCTCTGGGACGCCAGGGTTGCGCCCTCCAGGCCGAGCCCTGTGAGCGCGGCTATTTCCTCAGGCCCCATTTCAGAAAAGCCCTTAAGGTTCCATCCCAGCTCCTGCCTGATCTCTGCCAATGCCCTAACCAGTTCAGGGTAAGGTCTCCCCAGGTCCAATAGCCAACCATAAGGGTCGTTTCTGGCCTCTGGCGGAACTGGCCACCTGGTTCCTGTTGGAAAGAAGGCCCCTCCCCCGTTTTCAAAGATGAACGGGTCTTTCAGTCCCATGGCCTGGTGGAATTGCCATATCTCTGCCCTGGTCTTGCTTGAGGCAAGCACCACCGGCACTTCCATTCTCCTGCAGACCTCCAGTGCGGGTAAGGCAGGCGCCCAGGTATATTCCTTTTCGTCCAGAAGGGTGCCGTCAAGGTCGGTGAATATTATAATTTTATTTTTCACCCCTTGGGGCACCGTCCTTTGGTCTTGAATCAAGAGAAGCGTCTCTTTTCTTCTTCCACCACCTCGATTAGATCATAAAAGATCTTGGGCAGTTTGTTGGTCACCCGTTCCCAGGAGACGGTCTGAGGAGTTTCAAAAAGCTTTTGCTCGGTCTTTTTTTCCACTGCCAATATGGCCTCGCCCAGACCGGCATCCAGGAAGGGCTTAAACTCGGGGTGGGAGGTCACGAATCGTAGGAACCTCTCGGTCATCCTGTAAGGGGCAGTGAGGAGTTCGCCCGCATGCAGGATGGACTCGGTAAATACCTCGCGCACCAGATATTCCTCTGTGTCACGGTTGTAGTGAAGGTTACTGAATTCGGCGTCATCAGAATATTTCTTGATCTGCTCCTCTGCCACTGCCTGGTAAGTTATGGCGAGATCCCTGAAAAATGTGTCTGCTATCTCGAGCCCCTCTTCTATTATCAGTGCGTTCATCAGTGTGGTCACAATGTCAACGGCCATCCGGTTCAACCCCTTTGTACGGTTGTGGGGGGACACGGGTTGGTGTTTGTGGTCAAAGGGATGTTCGGAAAACTCCACCTGGGCCACTGACGACGCCTTTCTGTAAACCTCGATCAGGGTGAATATCTCCACACCCCAGTTGGTGGCGAAACGCATTTTTTTCAACAGATCGGTCTTGAACGCCACCTCGCCAGAGAGCTGGTAATTGAAACTCAAGAGAAACTCGATGAGGCGCAGGACCTTTTCCTCCTTGCTCTCGGTAAACTTTCTCTTGAGCGAGAGCAACAAGGGGTCAAGCAGGAGCCTTTTCACACGCCCGTATATTTCACGGTTGGCTATCCTTGCGTAATAGGCCTTTGAAAACTCGTAGTTGAGTGCCACAACCGGGTAAAGGAGCCTGTCCAACTGGACCCTCTTGAAAGTGCGGATGTCGGCATCAATGAGGCCTACTGCCTGGGCGCCGAGGGCAATGGCAATGCCAAAACTCAGAAACATGTTTTTGCCCTTGCCAGGTTCCTTTATGTTGAACCCAGCCTCTTCCAGTTGCTTGTAGATCCCTGAAAAACCAGGCCCATTGTTCCACTGGATCAGGCAGTTTCGGAGACCAAACTGTTTTATGAGGTCCCTCAACTGCAATGCATCCCTTTCCTCTGCCCTGTCCAGCCCAAAGATGATCTGTGCGATGTAGGCCGTGTCGCGAAGTTGCTTTAGGATGTTTTCAAATACTGGGAGATTTTCAGGGTCTGTGAATTCGGTGGCAAGGGTGGGAATTACCACCACGGTCTTCTTCCATTTGGAGTGAAGTCTCAACTGAGTCCTCAGGTGCTTCTTGTCCTGCCTGAGGATGTGAAAGGTGGTAACACTTCCGGTATTTTGAGAGAAATCAGTGATGGTGTGCCCCCTTGTAAGAGCTCCTGGATAACCTGGCCTGCTTCCTGAATTGATTGCAACTGCAAAAGATGCCCAAATTCCAGAGCAAGGAACTTAGCCCAAAGGCCCGGTATTGTCAACAATGCTGTTTTTCACCTGTTCCCCCAATACGGGCCTCAATCTCATGTATGTAAACGGACTGACTAAGGCCTTCCGGTAAGTCCCTTTGCCCGAGATGATGTCGGCCATGGTCTCGCACAACCTCCTGCCATATAGCGCAAATATGGTTTCGGCTACCTTTCTGTTTCCATAAAACCAGAGAGCTGCCAGCCTCGCCCACCTGAGATCTTTTAACACGATGGCCCTGAGCAGCTTTTCATAGATTTTTGTGATCTTGCCTGCCACCGGCATTCCCCTCACAACGGCCTTTGCTGCCAACGCACCGCTAGTCACCGCATGGTAGATTCCTTCACCGGTCAAGGGGTCGGCTAGGCCGGCGGCATCGCCCACCAACAGGGTTCGCCCTTGTGCCAAGGGCCCTTTTCTCGGACGAACAGGCACCACTGATCCCTTGATTTTTAGAGCAGACCCAGAGGCAAGCCCCGTAAAGGAGAGGTAGTCCTTCAAGTAATTGTGTAGATTAATCTTTCCAGGTCTCATGCGGCCTACTCCCACTGAAAGGGAGTTCTTCTTGGGAAAGACCCAGGCATAACCCTGAGGCACGAAAAGCAGGTCAAATCGAGCAGTGCCCTGATATCTAAGTAGTTGCTTGCTGGAGACCCCAAGCTCTACCTGAAGTGCAGGGGCCATGTGGTTGGAGGGGCCAAATCCAAGGCTCCTTGCCACTGTGCTGAGGGCACCGTCTGCCCCCACCAGGAATCTTGCAGAGATATCCCCTTGGGTGGTATGGAGGACCAGGTGACCAGGGTATTCCTCCACTCCCAGCAGACGGGTGTTTGGCATTATCTCTGCCCCGTGGTTTTTTGCGGCCTCCACCAGGGCTTGGTCAAAGTGCTGGCGCATCACCATGAAGATGAGCGGCCCAGGGCGCTGGACCACGAGGGAGCGGCCTCTG
>JALVMN010000265.1 GCA_027027005.1 Desulfobacterales bacterium
TCTGCTTGAGCTGTTCCCTTATGGCCTCCTTGTTTATTTCAAAACGCCTGCGCAGTACCTGGCTCAGGTCCACCACCTGCTCCCGACCCACCTCATAGATGGAAAGGGCCAACTCCTGCATCCGGCTTGTCTCCTCAAACAATATGTCCACATAGCGTCTTACCTGGTCCATGGATTCAGAGATATCATCTGTTTCAAGCAGTTTCTTGAGCCTCCTTGCAAACCCTGCAATGGCGATGGCAGGGTTCTTGAAGTCATGGAGGATATCGTCCAGCCTCTCCATCCTCTGGGCCTTCATCAATTCCCTGCCCAGGAACATGAACACCTCTATCTCATCCTCCATGTAGCGCTGGCGCTGCTCAATGGCATCAAAGGTCATGAAATGGGTGATCTCTCCCTCTACATGAAGGGGGATGTAAAGGATGGAGTTTATGTTGTGCTGGGATGCGAACTGCCTCATGTGTTCCGAGATGAGTTCACTCCTTTGAGGGTCAACCACCAGGATGTAGTGGGGAGTGACCACTTCATATACGCCCTCACCCCTGTATTCGGAAAGTCCCAAAAGCACCTCAAAGGCCGGCTCACTGCTTACCAGAAAACTCTTGCCAATGCTGTGGTAGCCCTCTTTCTGTGGGTATCCGGCCTCCAACACCACGTGCTCATAGTCCCTGGTCACTGAAAACAGGGCGCAGCTCTGCACGTTGACCATGTCGGCCAGTTCTGGAATCACCTTGTTGAAAACCTCTTCCATCTTGATCCCGCCCCTGGACCCCAGACTGCGGAAGATATGGCGCACAATGGCATCCTTTTTTTCGTTCACCCTGTGCATGGAGAGGATCTTTTTCCTGGCAATGACAAAGGAAAGTCTCTTGGCCAACAGCTCTGCGATCTGGACCTCCAAGGGACTAAACTCACGGTCCTTGTCAGGATAATAGATTTGGATCACGCCAACGGTATCTCGCTCATGGGGAAAGAATCTCGGGATCTCCAGCGGCACTGCCATGAGGGAATGAATACCCTTGCGGAGGGCTATTTTCTTGTTCTTGTAGCGCTCATCAGTGAGGATATTGGGGACCAGCACGGCCTTTCGAGTCTTCACCACCTCTCCGGCTATGGTCCCTTCCAGGGGAATGAACGTCTGGCGTTTCCTCTCCTGAGAGGGGTAAGACCCGTATGATAGCATCTGTCCGCTTTGAGGATCGTAGATCCTGACAGAGGCAGAGTCCGCCTCTAGGAATTCCACCATGTATTGTGTGGCCCGCTCCAGGATCCTGGGCTCGGGGAGATCAGGATCTATCTCCACGATCTCGTCCACTTTACTGGTCACCCGGCCCAGGAAATCAGAGAGGAGGTTGGTCTCGATCCAGTCCAGAAACTGCCTCCACCTTTCCGGCTCCTGGGAGATCTCTCGTGCCCAGGGATGCTGTTCAAGGGCCTGGGCCAGCTTTCTTACATTTATCCACATGAGCTATATTAAGACCTGAGGACTCTTATTTCCCATTCCATATCAAAAAGTTATGAACCAAGTCAAGAAACCCCTCTGGGCCGCAGAGCCATCTTTGGGTATGAGACATCTCCCCCTCATTCGGAATGATTGTTGCGGAAGATCAACGAATGCTTTTATTTATCTAATTGAAGGAACCAGGTCCCTTGCTTTTGTCCTACAGGTTTAATGCCTGTAGGTGCTCCCAGGTACCTGTTGCTCCATAGAGTGCTTTTTGGCAGTTTTGAATGGTTGCATTGCTTGTTTCTCAGGAAAAGAGGGCGTCGATACCACCTAACTATTCGATCTGGTGATAATCGACATGACTATCCAGATGACAGGAGACAAACTCGCCCTCAAGCTCCTGGCAATCAGGCCGGACATACCCATAATCCTGTGTACTAGCGCATGGGAGAAAAAGAGGCCAAAGAGCTGGGCATCCGCGAATTCTTGATGAAGCCCTTTGTTCTAAAAGACTTTGCATGGGCAGTAAGGAGCGCCCTTGGCCCTAACTCCCAACCCGAATGATCAAATCAGACAAGATTTACACAGGCCATGTAACAGGTGCCTTTCCCTTTCAACTGAAAGGGATGAGCTGCAGCAGGCACCAACACGGAGTTTCCCCTGCTCAAATCCAGTGCCTTGCCCTGGCCCTTCCCTTCTACTTGGAAGCTCCCCGTGGTGCAAAGAATCACCCTAACGGTCCCAGAGCCGTTGAATCTCTTCTCTCCCTCATCTGGTAGTTCCACCACTGAGAGCCTGAACTCTTGGGGGGGAGCCAAATAAACCTTCACACCGGACTCATCTTCACGGGGTAGGATCTTCTCTGGAAACTGCGAGGCAAAGGATACCACCTTCAAGAGTTCGTCCACATCCATGTGTTTTGTGGTAAGTCCACCCCTCAATACATTGTCTGAACTAGCCATTATCTCAATACCCACGCCTCCAAGATAGGCGTGAAGCTGGCCTGCAGGCAGATAGATGGCCTCACCAGGGGCAAGAGTAACAAGGTTTAAAAAAAGGGGGGAGAGCACCCCAGGATCTGAAGGATACTTTTCGTGAAGCCTCACAACCCACCAAAACTCTTTCCTCTCCCGACCAAGCCTCTCTGCCGCAACCACCACATCGGCAAGTATTCTCTCGAGATCTTCTTTGTCCATCCTCATTAGTTTCGTGAAAAAGGCCCTTAACGCGGAGCCCTCGTCACCCCCTTCAAGTACTTGCCTCAGGGGAACGATGGAGCTCGTCCCTATCTGGTTCAATAACTCAATGGTCTCTTCCAGAGGCCTGAAACCCTTCAGGGCCTCGAAGGGCGTCATGGCGCAAAGAAGCTCTGGCTTGTGGTTTTTGTCGCGGTAGTTTCGATGAGGCGCATCCAGTGGGATGCCCAAGCGTTCCTCGCGCTCAAATCCTTCTATGGCCTGGGCCTTGTTGGGATGGGCCTGAATGGACAGTGGTTCTGCTGCTGCCAACACCTTAAACAAGAAGGGGAGTGTCTCTCCAAGCTTCTCTATTACTTTGGTACCAAGTAAAGGCCCGGGAGCTGAGCGGATTAGCTCGTCAAGGCGTATCCACTTGTCTTCCACCAAGACTGTGGATGGGGACTTGGGGTGCGCCCCCATCCACAGCTCTGCCATGGGCCTTGCTTCGGGGTTTTGGATACCCAGTAACTCTGCTATGGCGGTTCGAGAGCCCCAAGGATAATGCTGTATGGGATTTTTCATGGGCAAGACGCGCTCAAGCATGGTGGTCTCTCCTGCTGTCTCCCAATGTCTCACAAATCTCCTCGACGAAACCCCGCCCCAGGTGAGGAAATGAGCCTGGTAGAGAAAAACATGGCCCGCCTTTTAGTTAACCATTCAACCAGGCACCATGGCAACTACTCACTAATGGGCGGTGATATCCTAGAGGGGATAGGGGGTGAGGCTTTCGTGGCCTTCGTCTGTCACCAGTATGGTCTGCTCAAATTGGGCTGACAGGGAGCCATCAGCTGTCACTGCAGTCCAATTGTCATCGAGTATCCTGAGCTCTTTCCTCCCCAAGTTGATCATGGGCTCTACGGTAAAGACCATGCCCGGGACAAGCACCACGCCCTCTCCCTTTTTCCCGTAATGAGGTATCTGTGGGGGCTCGTGAAATCTGAAGCCCACCCCGTGTCCCACGAATTCCCTTACCACCGAACATCCCTGTGCCTCTGCAAAGCTTTGAACAGCCCAACCTATATGCCCCACCGTGTTTCCAGGCGCTACTTGCTCCATACCTCGCCTCAGGCACTCCCTCGCCACCCAGACAATCCTTTCAGCCTCAGGGCTTGGTTTGCCCACAAAGAAGGTCTTGCTGGCATCAGCATAGTAGCCATCCAATATAGGGGTCACATCAACGTTTACGATGTCTCCCTCCTTGAGCACCCTGGGGCCGGGGATCCCGTGGCATATGACATCGTTGACAGATACGCACACACTCTTGGGAAAGCCTTTATAGTTGAGGGGTGCAGGGATTGCGCCATGCTTTGAGGTGAGTTCGTGGACAAGGGTGTTTATCTCATCAGTGGTCATGCCCGGCCTTAGAATCTCCTCCACCC
>JALVMN010000266.1 GCA_027027005.1 Desulfobacterales bacterium
AATGAAGATGGGGCTGTAGTCTGCCGCCTTTGGCGGCCCAAGTCACCCATCGCCCTTTGAGGGCTCACCCAATAAGCCCCCGGCTTTGCCGGGGGTCATTTAACTAAGGGTTGAAGTTATTTTTAACCCTTCTGCCAATAATCCTGCCAGCCTGTTTTTTAATGCGATGTTAACAGTTACCGAAAGCTCATTCGAAAGCTCCTTGGCTTGCTGCCTTAGTTCTTCAGACTCGGACTCGGCTGTTGTTAATGCTATAAGCGCAATAACTTTTCCGTCCTGTGTATATCGGGCGTGGGCAGAGCGTAGTTGTGTCAGCACTTCGGGGCCTATCTCTCCCTCATAGTTCTTTACCTGGATCGCAATAATCCAAGGCATTTCGCCGAAATGGTTGGGGATTTTTATGATAATGTCAGCTCCTTCCTCCGTTGGGCCGCCCACATTAATTATTTCCGCGCGAGGGTAAAGGTTTGTTAGGACGTCCTTGATTGGTGTTTCCCATTCTGCCGCGCGAAATTTTGAGTTCAGGGCGTCTATCAGTTTTTCCTCGAGTGTCTTTGTTGCTTCGTCCAACGCGACTTCCCATGCGCTCTCGAGTTTTGCTTTTGGGGAGGTTGGGTTGCTGAGATCATCCCCTTTCTTCTGGTGCTGTAGAATGCTTTCGATATGATCCCCATACGAATCAAGGTTCCACATACGTTGTCTCGCACGGAGTGTGCGTCGTATGTCAGCATGGACATAATCGGAGTGCTTGTTGATACCATTATGCTTGGTCAGGATTCTGACTGGAAGAATATGTCCATAGTCTTCGCCAAGCTTATGCAAGTCTTCAGTTTCACTAAGCTTTATTGGCTCGAAATAATATTCTCCAGTAACCTCAACAATATGGAAATGTCCGGGGGATGGGAGATTCGGAGTGATGATGTAGTCTCCAACCTGAATTCCATTTTCGGCCGAAGACAGCATTTTAAGATGGGGGTGGGACTCCCATTGCGTATCAGAGAGGCGATCCCACCAATTTCCCCCTTGGGAAATTACGTCTTGAATGCCGCGAAGGTCGTGCTCAGGTGCCCATCCCCAACCTTGTCTCAGTCGGCCATTTTCAAGCTCCTTGAGGATTAGGTCTCTGTTGTCGCGATCTGTGCGAATTGCCCAGTATCTTCTTCTGTGTTCTGACATGTTAGCGTCTCCTTTTCATCGTTGAATGAATAACATCGAGT
>JALVMN010000267.1 GCA_027027005.1 Desulfobacterales bacterium
GGCCTTTTATTAATAATTCTCTTACAGCTTGAATTCCCTCAATGCCTGCCTGGTTCAAGGGGCTTACCCTTTCTCTCCCAGGTAATATATGCCTCAAGGGCTATCATCTTGGGGTCATCGAGTTTGAGGGGTTCTCCCTCCAGGGGATTCTGGATGCACCAGTTAATCATGTCCCTGAGGGCCACCACCTTGCCGATCTGTTTCTGAAACTTGGGATATGTCTCAGGATGCGTATTGGCTGCATTTGGGTGGCACATATCGCACGACACGGTGTTTGTTCCAAGGGCGCTGTGGAATAATTTCTCGCCCTGATTCACAACTGTCATGAATTCCTTGTTCCACTTTTCAATGTCCTTCTTGGTAAATTCATCTGCAAAAAGCGTGGCAGATGCCGCCACTGTTAAAAATACCACCAGGGCAATAAAATTTCTGAGGCTTTTAAGCATTTATATCTCTCCTTCCTTCTTAATAGTGTTCCTGGGGAGGAATCCTGCTGGCAGGGGCCTGGTACTCGCTATCCACGGGATAGCCCAGTTTATCATCGTATTTCAGTATCCGGTCCTTGTTCTCCCACAGCTTGTAATGATTGGTCACCCTGCCATTTTCCATGTCCAGAATGGACCACCCGGTTGCATCTCTTTCATGAAAGGGATCCGCCCTGTTCATCATCACCGTTAGTTTCGGTACCTGGTTAGGCTTTTTTATGTAGCTTACAGGATAGGGCCACGGCCATGACGTGGACATCATGGCCTCGAAGGTTATGTTTCCAATCTGGTTATACATTATCTGGTGCACATGACCATGCAGCACCGTGACATTATTAAAATGCTTGAGAACATCCTGGACCTTTTCCGCATCATCTGTCCAGAAGTTCCAGGGTTTGAAGATCTTGTAGAGTGGTGAATGGGACATTACGACCACAGGAGTGTCCTTGGATACCTTGGCAAGATCGAGCTTCATCCATTGAATCTGCAGATCTCCAACGATGAACGGGGAACCCTTGGGGTTGTCCAGTCTGGCCATGTTGGCCATCCGCTCCTGAGGGGTCTTCCACTGCTTAATCCATGGTTCATAGGTGAGAATGCTGTTCAGGACCACGAAGTGAACCCCCTTATGATCGAAACTGTAATTCAGCTTTCCCATCTTTTCCTGCCAGTACCGGCCAAGGTCCAGGTAGTAATCGTGTTCCCCTATGACCCATTTCACTGGATGCCGAA
>JALVMN010000268.1 GCA_027027005.1 Desulfobacterales bacterium
GTTCCTGACCCGAATGGGAACGGCAATCCAAACGAAGATGGTGAGAATGACCCGACGCCAGTGATTTTTAGTGAAAATCCTGTGATTGGGGTAGCGAAATCTGTATCATCGGTAGTGAACAATGGGGATGGCACTTATGCAGTGAGCTATGAAATTGTAGTTGCTAATTTGGGTGACGTGCAACTACTCAATGTACAGGTTACAGATGATCTGAGTGCGACCTTTGCAGGCGCAAGTTTTACAGTTGACCTGGTGACCAGCGGAGATTTTCAGGCGAACTTTCCGGGCGGCTTTGACGGTAGTAGCGATACGAATCTGTTGGTTGGTACTGACACGCTGGTTGTTGGCGCACAGGGGACGATTCAGTTGACAATAACTGTCACTCCGGGCGCCAATTTGGGTCCGTACAACAATACGGCTGTTGCTCTAGCTGAAGGTCCGAGTGGTACACCTACCAGCGATATTTCGGACGATGGTACAGTTCCTGACCCGAATGGGAACGGCAATCCAAACGAAGATGGTGAGAATGACCCGACGCCAGTGATTTTTAGTGAAAATCCTGTGATTGGGGTAGCGAAATCTGTATCGTCGGTAGTGAATAACGGGGATGGCACTTATGCAGTGAGCTATGAAATTGTAGTTGCTAATTTGGGTGATGTGCAACTACTCAATGTACAGGTTACAGATGATCTGAGTGCGACCTTTGCAGGTGCAAACGGATTTACAGTCGCCAGTGTGAGCAGTGGAGATTTTGCTGTGAATGCGGGTTTTGACGGTAGTAGCGATACGAATCTGTTGGTTGGTACTGACACGTTGGGTGTTGGCGCACAGGGGACGATTCAGTTGACAGTAACTGTCACTCCGGGCGCCAATTTGGGTCCGTACAACAATACGGCTGTTGCTCTAGCTGAAGGTCCGAGTGGTACACCTACCAGCGATATTTCGGACGATGGTACAGTTCCTGACCCGAATGGGAACGGCAATCCAAACGAAGATGGTGAGAATGACCCGACACCGGTCACTTTTAACACTGCCGAAAATCCTGTGATTGGGGTAGCGAAATCTGTATCATCGGTAGTGAACAATGGGGATGGCACTTATGCAGTGAGCTATGAAATTGTAGTTGCTAATTTGGGTGATGTGCAACTACTCAATGTACAGGTTACAGATGATCTGAGTGCGACCTTTGCAGGTGCAAACGGATTTACAGTCG
>JALVMN010000269.1 GCA_027027005.1 Desulfobacterales bacterium
CATATGGCAAGGGTGCCTCTTCAGTGGCAGTAAATGTAAGGATGATAGACCTGAGAACCAGGGCAGTGGTTTCCGTTGCCATGACAGAGCTTGCCAGGACGGCCTCCATAGAGGCGCTCCTCAGGAAACCGAAAACAGAAAAAACCGCTCTGGCGCCGCCTACCACCTATGACATACAAACGTTTTAAAATCCTCATCCTCTTTCTGCTTGCGGCATGTCTCAGTGGTTGCAGCAGCGCGTTTTTTACCACTGACATTAACGACAGGCAGGTCATCAAGCCTGTACCCAAACTAAACGTGGTGGTTATGCCAAGAGGTCACGTGGATCTGGCCGCCTCCAAGGCGCTCATGGTTCCGGTCTTCATGGCAGGCTCCCAGGAGCAGCACTGGGGACGGTCTGTAACAAACCTTATAAGGTCCATCACCCTGCAGGAAGGGGTCTTCAACACCCTAGAACTCTTTCCCACCAACAATCCCGATGACGAGGAAATTCTCAAGCAGGCAAGGGACAGGGGCTTTGACTATCTCCTGGAGGTCTCCATGCCTCCAGTCATTGAACCTTCGGGAGACTCCGAAGGCTGGGTTGCACTTCACGTGAAGGTGGTGGACGTGAAAAAGGGTTATTCCCTCTGGCGCATATACGGGGAGACCCAGCTCATACCCCAGCCCACCTTCCACTGCCTTACAGGTCGGCGGGACTTTGTTCCAGCACCCTCGGTCGGCCAGGGAATCGTCACCATTACAAGACAGATGGCGATGGTGATGAGACAGTAGACACCTGTACAATCAGTTTGCTTCAGTGCCCAAATGTAGTCGGCACTATGTATCCATGTGCCTATGAGGCCTCGAAAACGTTGTTCCTTGTCTCTAAGGCTGGACAGCCGTCTGGATCCTGAGATCATGCAGATTAAGTACATGATCCCGGGTTGAAATTTTCCGCCCTGGTGTTCATCTTACATGTTGGCAGTTTCCATGATGAAAGCATCATCAGAACCTTTTTGAAATCCATTGCCTGCCCTTGATGAAAGCCGTGCAGGAGGTGCATACATGGATGTTGTCAAGCGGTTTGATGGCTTTTTCGTAGACGAGATAGAGGCTGCCCAGGAAAAACTCAACATAGAGGTCAGCCCCCATTCAAAGCTGTACCTGCTTCATCTTCTTAAACACCTTTCTGAAAACAGGGACTTCTTCTACACAGAGGTTGTGCAGGAAA
>JALVMN010000270.1 GCA_027027005.1 Desulfobacterales bacterium
TCAGGCCATGCTGGCCTTTTTGGAACCGCTTTTGAGGTATTTCGGGTTGCACACCTATTGATGGAGCACTATCTTGGAGAGCGCGATGACTGGTTCAGGCCCGAGATCGTAAGGGAATTTTTTTCCAGAACATCCATAAAAGGATCCACATGGGCCCTGGGGTGGGATACACCTTCTGAGAGGAACTCCAGTGCAGGCCGATATTTTTCAAGGAAGAGTGTGGGACACCTGGGTTTTACAGGGGTTTCCATCTGGATGGATCTTGAAAGGCTGCTCATGGTGATACTCCTTACCAACAGGGTCCATCCCAGCAGGGAAAACCGGGCTATCAGGGATTTCAGGCCACGACTTCATGACTTGGTGGTTGAAGAAGTAATGGGTAGATAGACTATGGAGCGGGAAGTTCCCATGGTTTAGGGAGGTGGATGTATGGCTGAGATAAAGAGCACCCTAGAGATAATAATGGAAAAGAGTAAGAATTTGACCCTCACCGAAGAAGAAAAGGAAAAAATCAAGAAAAAAGAGATAAGTGACAAGCTAGCGGGGGCGTTCAATAAATACTTGGACGGCGTTATTGACCTTGAAGGCCTGGTGGCCCTCCTCGAGGAGGGAAGTGAAAAAGAGCGAAGATGGGCAAGGGAGGCCCTGATAGAGAATATGCTCAGGCACATAAGCATAGAAGATGAAAACGAAAAGCTCCTGGCAGCCTTGGACCATGTCTTCCCTGACACTTCCAGGGTGAGGGAAGCCTTTGAAAAATTCAGAAAAGATCTCCTAAGGCAAAGGGAAGCCCATGCCAGGAGATTCAGGGATGAACTTGCCAGCAGGGGAATAAGCGGGGGAGCCGTGATCCCCAATCTCAAGGCTTACAGTCCTTGGATTGATGCCTTAGAAAAGCTGGAGCATTCTTTTAAGGAGGATGTAGGCCACCACCTATACAGATTGGTCGAGACAGGCTAGATTACTCCAGGGGCAATCCCAGCTCTTTTCTGAGCTTATTGAAGTCAAACAGGAACTGTGGGTCTTCCATTCGAGACTGGGTGTTTTCCCAGTCATTGATAAGTGAGATGACCATCTCCCTTCCGGATTCCTCCTTCACTGCTTCCCTTGGAGTCAGGTTCCCGAGGGCGGGAACCGGCTTGTCTGCCCACGAAAGGTAAAGGGCCTCCATCCTGTGGGTGATATCTGACTGGACATCCTCGGGAAGGTCCTCCAGCTTGAGGATATCTATCCTGTCAGCCTGTGACCTAGAGGGCGAGGCGGTGGCCTGAAATGGATCCAGTTTTTCAGATGAGGTCTTCTGCAATGTGAGCTTGTCAGACAGTAGGTGAAACAGCTTGGTGCGCAGTTCCTTGTCTCGCTCTGAGCTGTTGCACTCTGTCTCCAGGTACTGACTCCTCACCTCAATGGTCCCCTTGACCACGAACTCCAAGGTGGAAGAGGGCTCTCCCTTCTTGATCCACACAAAAAGCAGCTTGTCTCCCTCCTCGTGCGGGCCGTCACTGAACTCTGGCTCTGATGCCAGTGTGGAGATGATGGCCTGGCGATCCTGAGGATTAAACCCGTAAAGGCTCTTGGTGATAATTATCTTTTCGCCGTCCATGTTTCTCATCTCAGGGGGATCGGCTGTCAGCAGGTCCTCCATGAGGTCAAAGTAAAACCAGATGAGATCCAGATCCAGGTCGAATAGCTGCTGGGTGGCCTCACTTTGCCTTAGCCCCTGGAAGACCTCGGAAAACTCCTCCAGGATGTCCTCTCTCACAGATGCCGGCAGTGAAAAGGGGGCCAGCATGTTGAAGCCATAAATACCGTCCAGCTCGATGAGGTTGGCCAGGAGGATGTCCCACTTGTTCAGGTGATTTGAGGCGGTTTCGTCCTCCACGAAGAGTTCTCTGCCTATCAGGAGGTCTCTTAATATGGCCCCCCTTCCTTTTTTTACGGCCTCCACCTGCCAGAAACTGGGGGGGTCGCCCATGGCCGAGTAAAGGTAACGCAGCGAGAGGGAATCAAGCGAGTCTCGATTTTCCTCAAGAAAGGTGGAAACCAGGGTGTATGGAGATGGATATCTGGTTTCCTGTTCCAGGAACATCTGGGGCACCCACAGGAACAGGAACCATCTTATGAACATGTCTTCATAAGGGCTATCCTCAGGGCTTTCTTCAAGTTGAGCGCCGCTAAACTCCTCCCATGCCTCCTCAAACATGTCGTAACCCCATTTCTCTTCGGCATAGGCCATGAGGCGGGGGATCAGTTCTTCGGATTTTCTGATTATGAGCTTGTGGGTGAAACTGCGTGGATGGTCTTTCAGCATGCAGCAGTTCTTATACTTCTTGCCGCTCAGGCAAGGGCAGGGGTCATTGATCTTGGGATCCATCATTATCTACCTGGCTTATTCTAGAGTGCTTGGTCGAGCACAAGCTATTATACCAAATAATTGCCCAGTTCAACCCCTTGAACAATTTTAATGAGGGGTGCGCGTTATTTTTTTGAATGCTTGACCACAGGGCATAGTTCAAGTAAGAATATTCCAAGTTGGAATAAATTCATGATAGCGAGGGGAATCAGCCAAATGGGAGGCTTCATGCACGAGGGGGCCGAAGGGTCGGTGCGGGTGGTAGACCTTGACGATGCCGTGGGGATGGTATTGGCCCATGACATCACAGAGATAAGGCCCGGGCAATTCAAGGGGGCTGCCTTCAAGAAGGGGCATATTATAAGAGAGGAGGACCTGGAACACCTGCGGCGCCTGGGAAAAGAGCACCTGTTTGTGTTGCAACTCAGAGATGGCCAATACCACGAAGATGACGCGGCTCGAATGCTTGCGGATGCCCTTTGTGGTGAGAATGTGGGCCACGACGGGAGACCCACAGAGGGAAAGATTACACTGAAGGCCACGGTAGACGGTCTTTTGAAGGTGAATGTGAAGGCCCTCACAGAGTTCAACATGATTAGTGATGTCTCCTGCTCATCCCGGCACGACAATTCGGTGGTGAACAGAGGTGATACCGTTGCAGGCACCAGGGCCATACCCCTGGTGATAGACGAACTACCTCTCATGAAGGCCATAACAGTAGCAAAGGATGCAGGTGGGGTCTTTTCAGTAAAGAAATTTTCCAGGCTCAGGGCAGGGGCCGTTATAACAGGAAATGAGGTCTTCTTCGGGAGAATCCAGGACAAATTCGCTCCCATCTTGAGGAAAAAACTGGAGCAGTTCCAGTGTCCGCTGGTGAAGACCGCATTTTGTCCTGATGAAAGAGAAGTTATTACCAAGACAATACTTGATTTCATTGATGAGGGGGTCCAACTCATACTGGTTGCCGGCGGTATGAGTGTTGATCCAGACGATGTAAGTCGGGCTGCCATCAGGGAGGCGGGTGCAGAGGGGTTGGTATATGGGACGCCTGTTCTGCCAGGGGCCATGTTTCTTTATGCCAGGATAAAAGGGATGCCTGTGCTGGGTTTGCCAGCCTGCGTGCTTTATTACAAGGCCACAGTGTTTGACCTGGTCTTGCCTCGGGTCCTGGCAGGAGAGACCATTACAAGGGAGACCTTTGCCCGGATGGCCCATGGTGGATTGTGTCTAAATTGTGAAGTCTGCAACTATCCGGTGTGTCCCTTTGGAAAGTAATCCCCTGCCTTTTTTCAAAGATCCGATCTTGGATAGGCCCGTGTTCTTAAGATTAATCAACAGTTTGGGGCATGAAGACACGACCATCCTCTGAGTATGCGGTGCTGGGGGCACTCATGTCAGGGCCGAGGCACGGCTACGAAATCCTCCAGTTCATGGATAAGTCCTTGGGTGCATCGTGGTATGTGGGCACGAGCCATCTCTACAACCTGCTCAAGAGGCTTGAGCGGGATGGGCTGGTGGTATCCAGGATAAAACCCCAGGAAACCAGACCTTCAAAAAGGATATTTTCTCTTACCCAAGAAGGGGAAAAGGCCTTTGTTGAGTGGGTCCAAAGCCCCACAGATCGTGCGAGAGACCTGAGGATAGAATTCTTGGGCAAACTGTTTTTTATCAAATATCTG
>JALVMN010000271.1 GCA_027027005.1 Desulfobacterales bacterium
CCCAAAAACAGTACTCATAACTCCCACTACCTCCACTAGCACTCGCACTAAATGTAACAGCTGTCCCTGCTACCTGAGGACTAGATGGGCTAGCAGTAAGCGTAACACTAGATACTGGTGGGGAAATGGAGGCTATTGTTTTTGAGACCTCTTCCGAATACCCACTTTCATTGCCTGAAGTGTCCACAGCGGTGAGGGCGAAATAGTAGGTTTGCCCTTCGGTGAGGTTATTGATAGTGTAAGATGTAGTATTTTTGCCCACAGGGATGTAAGAGCCATAAGACCGCGACGACGTACCGTAGTAAATTCTATAGCCGGCAAGATCTGGTTCTGTATTTGGCTGCCAGTGAAGTGTGGCTGAACCTGCTATAGCTATGCATGGAATGACAAGGCCTATCAGGAAGACTAACAATGACATTTTGATTGTATGTTTCATGGTCCTAGCTCCAGTATGGTCTGTTCAGTCTGTTCGGTCTATCTGGTCTCTTTAGTCCATTCGGTCTGTTTGGCTTGCCCGCCTATTAGCTGTGGCGGGTCCGTTGGGTTCATTGGGTCTGTGGGTCACAGGGTCGTTGAGTCAGCGGCTGCGCGCCAGGTGCAAGGCCAAAAGTACAAGGCTCAAGGCGAGCAGCTCAAAACCCAGCCGGTTATACCACCAACGCTCGGCCTCTCTCCTTTGGGAATCGGCAGCGAGATCCGGGTGCTCAACCGAAATCCCCTTGTGAAATCCCTCCTCTGCTCCCCCTGCTTGCAGCAGGCAGGAGTTAGGGAGGGGAGGTCTGGGGAGATAACCCAATCGTTTACCAAAGAACCCAAAAAATCTGATCTTAAATGAAGCAAGTTGTGTGCCATTTATCAGGAGGCAGGAGTTAGGAGTCAGGAGATAAACAAGCTTTCAGCTGTCAGCTATCAGCGATCAGGACCTAGGACATAGCTTACAAAAAATAGGCATATAACCCTTTCAATTCCAGTTCTGTTTCTGCTTAACGCGGTAGATGCAGAGGAACGAGATAGGAACTCTGCTTTAAAGCCAACCTGGAGTTATGTATGTGGTATATTGGCAACAGGTGTGTTCCTAGAAATTTTGCAGAAAAGGATATCTGGTGTGCACAAGAGGATAAAAAGGCTAAACAAGAAAGAGGCCGGGAATCTTTTTGAAGTGTGCATCCTTCGTAAATAACCTTAAACCGTGTTGGGATGCCACTGCCGCAATCCAGATATCGTTTGTAGGAACGGGTCTCCCTATGTTCCTCAATTTATTAACAATTTCAGCGTAGTATTCGGACGTCTCCTCATCGATGGAATAAATAACCACGCGAGAACTATCCAAAAATTTCTCTAATTCCGCCCTGTTCTTCTGTTCTTTGCTTCCCATTTTGAACCCTGACAGAAGCTCGCCAATACTGATCACAGAAAAACCTATCTTTTCCACGCGCCGGAGAACTTCTATCACATCTCTATCTCCCCTAAGGGCATGGGAGTAAATATTGGTATCGATTAAAATACGTCTCATCCCCATAGTTCCGGATCAATTTCTCTCTGGGCTTCAATGCTTTTCTGAATTTGTTCAAATTCCGAATCCGACCATTGTCCGAAAAGCTCGTCCAGATCATCATAAACTTTTGTATATCTCTTTTCCTTTCCTATGCCTATGCTCTGCCTCAGTATATCTAGAATCAGTTGATTCATACTCTTTTTTTGGCTAGAGGCAATCCTTTTTAGCTTCTCGGCCATTTCTGGATCTATTCCTCTAATCGTAATCGCTTTCATCACCAAGCCTCCACCTGATGGCATTCAATGACATCTATGTGATAGAATGATACGACACCATATCGCGATTGTCAATGACGTCTTGTAAAGATCTAATTAATGATTTCCAGAGACTCACAGTATGAGGGAATGCGCATGCCAACGGGATATACGGCCTATTTGTTTTATTTGGGGCCGATCAGGAAAGAGTAATCTGTAGGAAAAGCGGTTACGGGAGCAACAGCAAAGATTCACAATTGAAAGCCGTATATCGTATTTTCTAGGTCACAGTATTCCTTTGAAACCAGTGTGTACTTGCGGAGCCCCAACTCCCCGGCCACGCGCCTTAGCCTTCGAAGGTCTGAATCATAAGGCCTCGTCTTGACTTCGTAGCTCACCGCACCACCACGCGGGATCTTTATTTGCGCATTCTTGAAAGCCAAAAATTCTTGAAAATTAAGAGGATAGATCTCAAAAACATACTTTCTCCCCGAGAGGGACTCAGTAAACAGATTTTTCAAGTAGAAACTTGCAGAGCCTGTCAAGAAAAACTTAACCCTGTAATGGTCAATGAAGTACTTGACAATAGAGGGAATATTTTTAACAAACTGGATTTCGTCAAGGAATATGAAGGGCCTTTGGCCAAAATCAATTCCCAGGATTTCAAATGTCCCTTTTATGCGTTCGTAATTTTCGTCCTCGAAGTACCTTCTGTTCAAAGGATTTTCCAGATCAAGGAACAGCTTGTTTGCCGAATCGATCTGATCGTACACCCAACTCAAAAGCGTCGTTTTTCCAGTTCTTCGCATGCCAGTGACTACAATGGCCTCTGGGCAATCTAAGTACTCCTTGACGACGTCAAATATAGGTCTGTGTATAGTCATGAAGGTAGTTTAACATTTGGTCATACTTTTTGTAAAGCGCTGGTTGCCGCCTCGGAATAGACCTACCCTTTGCTAACTCGATCAACCCGGCTCTTTCGTGTCATGCTCACTTCCCTATTTCCATCACCTAATTTACAACAGCTACCCAGCGCCAGGCTGGTTCAAAAAATCTTCTCAACATTTCTTGGGGCACTCTCGCTCTTCAGGAGCAATGCCCTTAGCATAGGGAGCTCAAAGAAGTCCTTCCAGCAGAGGAGAAGGTTTGCTTGAAAAGGGGTTGACGACAGTGACGCCCCGCCATGTGAAACCATCCTGAAAGTCTTCACTGAGCAAAATACGGCACATAGCCTCCGCAGCGACTGATAAAATCAGCGCGTCCCATATCTGAAGCCCATGATCCGCTCCTAGGTCAAATGCAGATTTGAACGCTGACCATGTAGAGTCAATCACCTCAAAGCTATCAGCCCATGACAGGACCGCCTCCCTGGCATGACGCGGACCAACTTGTGCCGTACCTATCAACACCCTATAAAGTTCACCCAATGTCTGGGCTGGCAGGATAATCTGCCCCGCAGGGATGGTGGCTATAAGTGAACGGGCCATTTCACAGCGGCGGGCGTCACCAACGCCTTCTGCATACCCCATAATGTTAGTATCAAGCGCTAATCTCATAAGTTTACTCATAGAGATCTTGGCGTGACCACTCTCGCCTTCCCGTGACCTTTTGGCGCTTCAACCGCTCTATCAAACGTCTCCTTGCTGACTCTCGCAAGTCTGTGTTTGCTCTTGCAGGTGAAATTACGGCCACGGGCTTTCCCCTGGAAAGCACTGTGATGACCTCGCCATGGCCGACATCTCTCAAAAGTTGGGAGAACTTTCTATTGGCATCACTTGCGCTTACAGTTTTCATGGCAGCCTCTCCCTAAAGGTAGTGTTTAAAACTACTTTACCATTTCGTTTTCATGAGAGTCAATGAGGCCTCGGAGTTTTTCGGCCGGCTATCAGCAAGAGCAGAAGTCAGGAGTCAGAAGTTAGGAGATGAAGAAGCTGTCAGCTATCAGCGGTCAGCTTGTAGCTTACTAAGAAATAAGCATATTACTCAGCCAGTTCCAGAGCTGTTTCCGCTTCGCGAGGTAAATGGAGGGGTACAAAATAGGACTGGGGATATAGATAGTCCTCGCCTGACTCATCAATTACCCTGAGGTACCCTTCTTTTTCTGCCTCGTCATCAGGCAGGATCTTGTAAATTTTACGTTTTTCCAGGTCCTCACAGTCTCTGTTCTCTATACATAAAGCGAATTTGTAGTCTTCTTCCTTTTCCCGCATTTTTTACTCCAAAAACCTCTTGATCTTAATCTTCTTTTTTCCAAATCCGTGCGCTTCATACCAGTGCAGTTCCGCTTTTCGTATCTGGCCGGTATGAAGACGAACTGTAGCAATCCCCTTTAATTTGCGCCACCTGCCGGGACCATACTGTCTTCGAATCCTCATGATATCACGGATTCGGCCCCCAACAGCGATTGTTTCAATATTCTCAATTTCTCCAATTATCTCAAAATACACAAAAGATATCACCTCTTTTGGTGGTATCGGTTTAGCTCATTTTTGATGCGACCACCGACCACCTCTCCCCCGGTCAAGAGGTTATGACAAACCGATCTGCAGATATATATGTGGCATATTGGCAACAGGTGTGTCCTGAAAATTTTGCAGAAAAGGATATCTGGGGTGCACAAGAGGATAAAAACGCTAAACGAGAAAGAGTCCAGGGATCCCATCTTGGGATGCCGCAGCCCGCTCAAGATCTAGTTCGTTGGATAGGAATAAATACGTGAACTCCTTACCATTCAAAGCTTTGAACGATGGCTATGCCCTTTTCAGAGGCCCGCTCAAGTACCCTCCTTTTGGCAAAATGCGTCACCATAATAGGTACTATCTTGGTATCCCTATACCACTGCCTCACTGCCTTCATCTTCCTGTCAAGCTGTTTGAGATCATTTACGCTCTGAAGCCTCAACTTCGTCTCCCCTACCACAATCACTTCTTCGCCGTTCTTCCGGCCTTTGGCAAATATGTTTATCTCTTCCTCCCCCATTTCGGTACGTACCATTCTATCGCTGATCTCTATGCCAAACCTCTCTTTCAGCAAAGAAGGTAAATACCGGAATGCCTCATTCTCAAGGGCATAGGAAACACTCCTAGACAACCCTCCCAGCTCTGTGTTGGTCCTCTGAAGCCCCTTTGCAAGCTTAGCCACCTCTTGCTCCGTCTTCTTCTGGGCCTCGGCCAACTCCTCCACCTTAACCGTCAGGGAATCCAGCCTCTGCTCCGTCTTCTTCTGGGCCTCGGCCAACTCCTCCACACGGGCTTCTGTCCGCTTCTGGGCCTCGGCCAACTCCTCCACCTTAACCGTCAGGGAATCCAGCCTCTGCTCCGTCTTCTTCTGGGCCTCGGCCAACTCCTCCACACGGGCTTCTGTCCGCTTCTGGGCCTCGGCCAACTCCTCCACCTTAACCGTCAGGGAATCCAGCCTCTGCTCCGTCTTCTTCTGGGCCTCGGCCAACTCCTCCACACGGGCTTCTGTCCGCTTCTGGGCCTCGGCCAACTCCTTCACAACCCCCTTCAGTTCATTGAAATCCTCCCTCCTCACCGTCTGGCTCAGCTCTTCATAAAGCCTCTGGATTACCTTGGCCATCTTCCCTGCAGGTTCATCTCCGAGGCTTTGCCTCAGCTCGTTATAAATACCAAATGTATCAATCATAACAGTTCCCTTTTCTTGTCATCTTTCATTGTTTTTAAAGTTACCTGTAATAATAGAACTATATCTCCCAAAATACAAGGTTCTGCGATCAAAGGGAAAATTTTACAGGCCTCTACTCCTCAAGATCACTATGAAATTTGAAAGCGGGGGTATTGTTGGATGGATACCAAGCCCACTATTCCTTGTCTTCGTGTTTCAGGAAGGAAACAACTTTTTCCCCAAAAAACCGAAAGTCTTCGAGGTCTTTCTGAATGATGTCGTAAATGGTTTTCTCGTCCAATTCCCAATAAACATGCACCAACCTGTTGCGAAATTTGGCCATCTTGATGAGCTTGTCGCAAAACTTCCTATCAAATACTCCTAATCGCATCATTTGTATGAATATGTCAGCATAAGTCTCGGGTGGCTCTAAAGGCTTTTCAAATTGATAAAGTGAGATAAGTCGGTTGCCAATATTCAGGCAACTCTCTATGGCCAACTGAAGGAATCTTTCTGAACTCGCCCGGACAACTTCATCCTTTATGAATTCCTCCAGGGATACCTTTTGCGCTTCTTTTAGCATTAGGTAATATCTGTTTAGCCGCTGGAGATGTTCTTTGATCCGTTCATCCATTGTAACCCACGCCTTTTAAAAATTCATTGTCAAAGGAGTCTCTATAAAACTTGAAATCCAAATAGCCCCTCAACACCATCTCGCAAAAATTGGCCAATGCTATCCTATCTCTACAAAATAGAAGTTTACCCTCCTTGAAAATACGGTGGGAAAACCTTGCAGGAGCATCATTCATCACGACAAGATCAATCTCGTCTGTATGAAAAATCTGATTGAAAAGCCCGATAAGCTCAAGGTGTCTTTCAAACCTCTCCTTCCTGCTCAGGTCAAAGGAGAGGACCACCCCAAAGTCAAGATCGCTCAGAGGCTTGAGAGAATCCTTGGCAGCGCTCCCAAATATAAAAAGGGCGAGCACATAAGGGATACCAGTGATTTTATATGCCAAAACCGGAACCTTTTCTAGTGCATCAGGCGGTAACTTTTTCCCTTCCCGAATCATGTGTAGTTATGTTGGGGCATTGGGTCTGGTGACTCATGGGGGGCATCAGGTCTTTGGGTCTATCTGGTTTGTTTGGTCTGTGCAGTCTACTTGGTCGACGGGGACATACAAAAGGACTTCCCTATGGATTTAAGGAGATTTCGCTTAGCCCAGTCCTTATTCGAGCTTTTAACTTTGGATTCAAACTTTGAATATCAGCTAACCTACTTATGGACAAAATACCACTCGATACAGAATGCCGTCAACATATGGACAAAAAGACGGATGAAAATTACTGAAAAGATGAAACTGGGAGAATAATCTCTAGGATATCTCTCCGCTTGACCTTGACCTGGGCATCATATAGGAGGAGTCCGCGGCCAAAGCAATGGGCAAGGCGGCAGAGCACACCTGAATATTCCCGCCCTTTCACTCTGAAAGTCACTTGCATACCACTTCGTGTCTTCAGCCATTGGGAAAAGGTTTGCCTGTCCGCCGCGTTTGCACGGTGGATAACCAGGTAATGGATTTGCCCCAAGCTCGAAGAGTCCGTTTGTAACACCGGTGAGACTTCCAATACTTCACAGGGCAGGTGGATCTTATCTTGTGCAAGTGCAGGTGAGATCCCGGAGAGAAAAAGCAACCCGGCTAGGATTAGTCTTATCATGGCACTTTCCTTTCTGCTTGATTGCTCGTTTCCTTTATCGTCGTCCTACCCTTTCTTTGGCTGTACCTTGCATAAACCCTACTTGCGATCTTTTCAAAAAAGATAAAGAAGTCCTTCCTGTCAAATTCTACTATTACCTGCGGAAAGAGTTCTGGTTTGTCTCTCAGCAAATTCACAGCTTCTTCCAGTTGATACGCGAGTGTTGGGGGATCATCAAACAGAACTTCCTTTTTTCTCGCCAAATCGTAAATACTAGGAAAAGTTATCCCAGGGAACCTTTTAAATACAAAATATAAGTCAATTAGATCCTTCGGCTCCATCCTGCGCGCTGCGGCACAAAACTTGTTGGAAGCAATATTGTTGATTGTGTCCACGACCAGTCTTGTATCCCCCTCAATGGATATAACATCCCTGGGTTCTTTGCTAGAAAGAGGATCAACGACAAAATCGACCTTGACCCCTCGGATTAAGCAAGACAAAAATTCTGCTGATTCCTTGATGACTGCCATTTGGTTACCCCAGACCCTTTTAACCCAGACACTGATCTCCTCAAGACTCTGGGGTGGCAAAGCAAAGAGATCAATGTCTTCAGAGCGCCTGTGATGGAGATAGAATACGGACAACACTTTTTCGCCGGTGAGGAAAAATGATTTGGCTATTGCGTTGTTGGCCAACAGCCCGATTAGGACCTCCCTTTGCGTCTCTGAGGCATAGCAGTCTCTATTCTCTACTAGATCCGGCATAGACCTCCACAATACGTCGCCACTTTCTTTTAGCATATGGGCTTAGAGGAAGATGCTCCAAGCCCTTGGCTATTTCGTCAATACTAAAAACTTGTAGGGTATCCACTACCCTGCCATACTCCAAGAAGCGCTTCATAACCCAGCGATAGAGCTTGTCGTCGAAACCGGCCCTGGCAATTTCCTCAATCTTCTCAAAATCTGCAAATTCTGGATAATCCCAGAATACAGCTTTCAAGAAATTTGGTGTCTTCTCCTTTTTTCCTTGGACTTTCACCTTGTCCCCTAGGGATCTTTAATATCCTTGACCAACATGTCTACCAAAGTAATTTAATGGAGTTTTCATTCCCTCTTTGCACCTTATGATTTGAAATAGTCAATCACACTCTGGATAATTGATTCGAGGTCGTGTTTGGGCTCAAAACCTATGAGGTTGCGGATCTTGTCAATATTGGGGCAACGGCGCTCCATATCCTCAAATCCTGGGCCATAGGCCTTCTCATAGGGAATATACTCTATCTCGGAAGAGCTTCCGGTCATTTCCTTGACTTTTTCAGCCAATTCTTTGATGGTAACCTCATTATCCGTCCCGATGTTAAAGACATCCCCTATGGCCTTTGGCTCATTCATGAGCCCTATCATGGCATCCAGCACATCGTCCACATGTGTAAAGCTCCGGCTCTGAGTTCCGTCTCCATGAACAGTTATGGGCTTTCCCAGCAACGCGCTTTGAACAAAATTGGGCAGCACCATCCCATACTGCCCTGTTTGTCTGGGGCCCACTGTGTTGAAAAGTCTCCCTATAACCACAGGCAACTTCTTTTCATCATGGTACGCCAAAGCAAGGAATTCATCCAGGGTCTTGGAGCAGGCATAGGCCCAGCGCCTTTTCTTCACTGTCCCCATCACCCGATTGTCGTCTTCAGCAAGGGTGTGCTCCACATGTTTCCCATATATTTCAGAGGTGGAGGCTATAAAGACCTTTTTCTTGAATCTATTTGCCAGTCTCAGGACCACTTCAGTGCCCTTTACATTGATCTCAAGGGTTTCGACCGGATGGTCCATTATGTTGCGGACCCCAACGGCTGCTGCCAGATGATATATCTCGTCAGCCTTGAAGATGAGCTCGTTCATTACAGACTCATTGAGAATGGTGTCCACCACCAGATGAAAATTCTTGTCCTCCTGGACTGATTCAAGGTTGCTCAACTTGCCTGTCCACAAATTGTCAATGACAAAGACCTTATGGCCCATACCCAGCAACCTTTCCGTGAGGTGTGAGCCAATGAATCCTGCCCCGCCTGTAATCAATATTTTCATCTTTTCGTTCCCTTCTCCCCTTGATCCCCTCCCATAAGGAGAGGGGACACTGCCAGAGCAGTCTCTTCTAAGGTTGTCATGTGGAAATTGGATTTACGATTTTCACCCCTCGGATAGTTTGACCAGGGTTCAGATCTTCGGTCCAGACAACGGAACAATTAGCACTCTCTGCCGCAGCCACAACAAGGGCATCCCAGAACGACAGCCTCTTGATGATACTTATGTCTATCGCCTCAAAGACTATATCCTGGGTTATTTGGACTACCTCAAAGTTGGTGAAACCGTGTAACAGGTCCTTGGCGTGCAATGGATCAATACTAAATTTCCTGGTAGCCACAACAAAGAATTCTTGCATTACCTGAGTAGAGATGACGCCCGGGGTCTCTGTTCCAAGAGACTTGAGTAGAGCTCTGCATTTTTCCTTTTTTTTCGGATAGGCATTATCCATGCAGTAGATAAGTATATTTGTATCAATGAAGACCTTAGACGTCATAGATATCTTCCCTTTTCCATCTGGGCCCCTTAGATCGAGCTTTCAGCTTGTCCATCAAGGAAAACATCTCCTCTAACCAGTCGTCGTTTTGTTTCATAACGGTCTTTTTAAGCTGCTCTCTTATCAATGCATTCAATGTTGTACGATGTTTTTGCGCATAGCTACGGCCTTTCTTTATTAACTCTTGATCCAGTGAGATCGTTACATTGGGCATGTCTTAATCCTCCTGTTCGTAACATGCAACAAAAGCGATAGATACATCTAACTGGATAAGTGTACCCATTTTACGTGTTCACTGCAAGGAGGATATATTCCTCAAGGCATAGCTCCGCCCCTTCGGTTGCATTGAACCGTGGAATATAACAGGCTTAAATAATTAGTAAAAGTCTCAATCAAGTATTGAATTTGCTATTTTTTCCAGCAGCTGCAGGCCATCTGCTCAGGATATCTTTTCAAGGGCCCAGTCGTCGATCTCGACCTCCACTGAGCGCATCAGCAGTTCCACGCTCACCACCACACGATCAGACCTTCCCTTGTGGCGGATGTAAAACCCGATCAATCCCTTCAATGGGCCTTCCATTATCATCACCCGGTCGCCTTTGTTCATGTAGGCCCTGTTCTGCACGGTTCTATCGGTTCCATCCAGGATCATGAGCGAGGCGATCTCTTCTTCATTTGCCGGGACAGGCATTCCTTTGAACCCAACCATCCGCACCACACCGGTTGTGCGAAGAATACGGTGGTACTCTTCCGGCTTCATATCGGTCTTTACAAACACATATCCCGGAATCATTGGAACCAGTATCTTCCTCCACCGCCCCGCCCGCCTGCTGATCTTCTGGACCCTGGGGTAAAAGGCCTCGATGGATTTCTTGGTCAACCCCTCGTAGACCTTTTGTTCGAAATGGCTTCGGGTATGAAGCGCATACCATTTGAGAATATCGGGAGTCATAGCAAGGCAATCCTTTGGAGCGCTATCCCCTCCTCAAGGAGAAAACTCATATCTCTGTCTGCTTGATCCAGGCGGGTTAACAAGATACCGTCCCAGTCCTTTTCCCTAAGTCTGCTATGTCCTGCAATCTCAATGCCGAAAAAATCCTCTCCCACTCTGTCTTCGTCCACCACCCCAACCAGGGTCAAAGGGGTCATTTGTAGATAGAGATAGGCGAGTTCTGCCACCTCGCCTGAGCCGTAAAACAAGAGGCTGTTTATTCCCCTCTCTTCCAGGTCTTTGTATTTGGCTAACAACATCTGCTTGATTTCCTTGTAAAAACTCACAGAATGTCGAAGGTATGCGACCGTGAGTCTGCTTTTTTGGGCAAGGCCCTTGGGGGTTAAAAGATACTTGACCCTGTTGCGTGGCATGGTCTTGACCTTGAAATACCCCTTGTTAACCAATCTCTTGATGAATGTGTTCACCAACCCAAGCGAGAGGTTGAGGCGGCGGGCAAGCTCCCTCTGGCTGGGAGAGCCCCCCCTTTCCACTTCCCCCATGAGCCGTAAGATATGTATGTCTTCCCGTTCCATGGCAAGAGAAATGATTCCAGGAAGTGTTCATAATTTGAACGCTTATGTCAAGAAAAATTTCCCTTATTTTTTAAGAATTATGAGAATATCTGAAGGCGCACTGCTTCAAAAAGAGGAGGGCAAAGATGTCGTTTACCAATCGTATCCTGTTGTCAATAGCAATTCTAGCCGTGGACATTGTGGTGTTCTTCTTGCCATTGACGGCCCTGTTTCTAATATATATACTGTTAGCAAATCCGCCGTGGTTCAGGGAATTCTTGGAGGGGCTTGATGGAGCAGGGCCCCCAAAAGAATAGTCTCTGGTCAGCAACAGTGAGCGGGATAGGAGCTAGAATATGGACTGCAAGAGAGAAAAAAACCTGCAACGGTGCACCTGCACCTATGACCCATGCGAAAAAAAAGGAATCTGCTGCGAGTGCATATCCTATCACTTGAACATGCGTCAGCTTCCAGGATGCTGTTTCCCCAAAGAGGCAGAGGCCACATGGGACAGGTCTTTTGAGCATTTTGCCCGGCTGGTCCAAGGGGGGAAGGTATAAAGATGGAAGAAATTACCATTGAGGAATTGTTCAAAGGACTTGAATCGCCTGACTGCCACCTTGATCAATCCTGCCGCAGATTTTTTTCCTGCCTCATCCGATCCACCCTTAGGTTTCGCGACCGTATGCTTGAGCAAGAAGGCATCGTGGTGAGGGTCCAGGACGTAAAAACCTCTCTCAGGTGGCTCGTGCCAGCCCTTGCCACGGGCAATATCCCCCAGCTCGACAACCCCATAAGCATGGAGCTGCTGAAGACCTGGCTCCGGGACTTGAGGGCCTCGCCTTTTTCCCCTGCAAGCCCACCACTAACCAACGCTTGATATGCCCCACATTACTCGAAAAAGGGTAATGGTTGAAAAGCCTGGAAGCCACCAAGCCCTCAAGATAATAGAAGATCAACTCCCCTCTCCAGGCCCTGGCCAAGTCCAGGTCCAAGTCAAAGCCTGTGGAATAAATTTTGCCGATATAGCCGTAAGATTGGGGCTCTACAGGGCCGCCAAGGGGCTCTATCCCCTGACCCCCGGATTGGAATTTTCAGGAATCGTGATGGATACCGGAGACGGTGTTGACGAATTCTCCAAAGGTGACAGGGTATTCGGGGTGACAAGGTTTGGTGGCTATACCTCTTGTATTAATTGCCCGGCCCATCAGTTGTGGCAGATGCCTGAGGAATGGGGATTTGAAAAGGGGGCCACCTTCCCTGTGGTCTATCTAACGGCCTACCATGCCTTGCACAAGGTGGGTCACGTCACGACCTCTGACAAGGTGCTGGTTCACTCTGCAGCAGGGGGAGTAGGCACAGCGGCCCTCCATCTGTTGCGCATAAACGGAAACTACTCGGCAGGAGTTGTGGGAAGCGCCCACAAGGTGGAAGCCGCCACCAGGGCCGGGGCCGATGTGGTGATTGACAAGAACTCCCAAGCCCTCTGGGCCAGGGTTGAAGAAATATCCCCCGATGGGTGGGACCTGATCCTGGATGCAAATGGCGCCTCCACGCTGAAGGAATCATACAAACACCTATGTCCCACCGGGAGGCTGGTTATCTACGGTTTTGCCTCCATGTTTTCACCCTCAGGAAAGAAGAACCTAGCCAAACTCATCTGGTACTACCTCAAGACCCCTCGTTTCAGTCCTTTTGAGCTCACCACCGATAACAAGACAGTCTCTGGCTTTAACCTGATCTACCTCTTTGACAAGGTGGAGCCGTTCCGCAGGATCATGGAAACGCTTCTTCGGTGGGATGCCAAGGGGCTTTTGCCACCCATGCCCATTACCACTTACCCATTTGAAGAGGTTGGCCGTGCACACAAAGAACTGGAATCAGGCCAAACGGTGGGAAAGCTGGTGCTTATTGAATGACAGGGGAGACCTATTTCTACTTTTCCATGAGGCCAAGTTGCTTTTTTATTAATCTGCAAAGACTGTTTTTTATCTCGTTGTGCCGGGGGATAGGCGCTTTTCTGCCGGCGATGGGATTGGCGTAAATATCATGTCTCCTTCCACGCCGCTTCAAATAGCACCCTTGAGCTATAAGTTCTTTGATGAGCTGGCTTCTTTTCACATATAAAGTTCAATCTCTTTAGCAGCAATAGCCTTGTCATTAAAGTTCGGATCATCATCCAACATGAGTTGGTAGACCTCTCGAATATTCTCTTCAAGTTCTTGAAGAGTCTCTCCCTGGCTGAATACGCCCGGAACCTCTCTTATACGGCCAACATACCACCCATCTTCTATCCAATACTCCAGTGTGAACTTGCTCCCCATGAGTCCTCCACATCTATACGGGTTTTGCTAATTAAGCAAACAAATGGTCGGGACGACTGGATTTGAACCAGCGACCCCCGCGTCCCGAACGCGGTGCTCTACCAGCCTGAGCCACGTCCCGACCTTTCTATTATCTTAGTCTATCGGGATTGTTGCAGCAAGAGCAATTTTTTTCCCACAACCTCCATGAAGTTGGTCATGATCCGTGCAGTGGCCCCCCATATTACTTCCCCGTCGTATTTGTAGCAAGGAGTAGCGTATGTGGTGCCTAGGTAAGTGAATCTACCCTCCTCCTCGGTGGAACATGAACGGAATTGGGCCAGGGGGACCTTGAGGATTTTGTCCACCTCAAAGCTGTTGAGTTGGTACTCATAGTCGTTTGGCACCACCCCCACAACAGGATGTATTATGTAATTGGAGACAATAGTGAGCGTGTCATCAAGCCTTCCAAGCACCCGGACCTCACTGGGACGAAGGCCGATCTCCTCCTCTGCTTCTCTAAGGGCGGTGTGCTCCACGGACGAGTCGGTCTCATCCACCGCCCCGCCCGGGAATGAAATCTGGCCCTTGTGCTGGTCCACCATCTCGGTCCTCTTGGTGAAAAGCACACAGCAGTGCTCTTGGTCCAGCAGGAGGGGGACCAGCACTGCGGCATGCCTGTAATCACCGCCTTCGGCCTCAATCTCCTTTGGCCTGTGTCGGGCCAGTATCTCTTTAATAGTATATATCAAATGGTCTGGAGACATGGTGCTATTATTCCCGCGTTATCTGCCATAAACAGCAAGATAAGAGTCAAAGGCCTCTTTTGTGCTCAAGTCAATGGGCCTCTTTTCCCCTTTTATCAGTACAGGTATCTTTTCCTCCCAGAGGAAATTTACCATCTCTCTTATTCCTGCAACCGAATAGACAGGGATTCCGGTCTTTTCGGAAAATTCTGCCACAGCATCGGGCCCCTTTTTACCCAACACCAGGTGCCCTTGTTCATCAAATACCGGTCCTGTCTGCTCCCTGTCCACCCCTATACCTATCCCCACCACATTGCATTTAATGGAGTTCCTTATGGCCTCCTGCTCCACTTTTTCCAGCAGCTCATATTTGGTGGCCATTGAAGTGGCCACATCGTCCACCACAAAGATGTTGCATCCGTCAAAGAATACATTGTTTACAAACAAACTCTTTTTGGCAGTGGCCTCCCCGTGGCCTTTCGGCTCTTTTCTGTCGTATTCATAGAAAAGATCAATGCCATGCTCTTCCCACAGGGCCACTGAGGTGGCAAGGGCAATGGCGCTCCCCTTGTACGAGGGGCCCAGTATTATATCGGTCTTGGCGGAGATACTCTTTTCCACCATCATTGAAGCAAAAAAAGAGCCCAGTTTTCGGCTCAATCTGCCGGTCTTGAACATGGCCATGTTTATAAAGTAAGGGGTGGGCCGGCCATCCTTGAGAACAAGCCCTTGGTCAAAAAATAAGGCGCCGGTCTCGGCAAGCATCAGGGCGAATTCCTTTTTATAATCTTCCATGTGTATCTCCCATTGTGCGGTCTGGCCCCAAGATTCACGGCTATCAAAACCAGCCTTGAATCCCTAGATAAGCCCATTATAATCCCCGTGAGGCCACACGCCCAAGAGTGCGGGAAAACAGGGCACGATGTATTTCTTCTGTTGTGGAAATCATAGGCGATAAAGGCTCGTTGTTCAAGGGGGTATCAAGAATGGATGGCTTGACAAAGACTTTCACCAGGAATACAAAAGGTTGAAAAGACTTGAGGAGGTTGCGCCATGGCAGAGGAAGAAGTGGGCGTGGTGGTCAAGTTCTTTGCAAAGCCCAGTGTGGCGGCCCTGGAGGTGAAATCAGGGAGCATAAAGAAGGGCGACACGCTGCATTTCAAAGGTCACACCACTGATTTTAAAGAGACCATCACCAGCATGGAGATCGACAACCAGCCCGTGGAAGAGGCAAAGGCAGGCGACCTGGTTGGATTAAAGGTGAGCGAGCGGGTAAGGCCCAACGACAAGGTCTACAAGGTCTCTGAGGACTCCTGAATCTCTTTGACGGCCTTTGGAATCAGCTTCCTGATCAGGGTCTCCTGGTCAAAGGTGTTTAGCACGGAAAAATGCTCGTAATCCGGATGATCCTTATGGAGCTGGGGGACCTTTGCATGAAGGCTGGGTGCTAGGCGCTCGAATTCAGTGATTAGTTCCACCAGTGTAAGGTTTTCCCCTGGATAGCTTTCCAGCCAGCCCAAGCGTTTCATGCACTCAAACCTGATCCTGTCCAGCAAGAAGAGATAGCGGTCGATTACGGCCATCTTTGCCTTTGAGTCCAGTTCTTCAAACTCGAATGCAGAGCCCAGGTTCTGAAGGTTCATGATGAGATCGTAGAGATAAAAGGTGCTCTTGTCTTTGCCTTGAGCCAGATATGAAATCGTCTTTGTGGAAAGGGATGAAAGCTTGGTCTCCGGGCCAAAGGTCTCACCAAACTGACTCTGCCAGTTGCGAAAACCCTTTTTTGCAGCCAATAGCAGCCGGCCCTTTTTGAGGTCAATTACTTGCGACATCTTGCTTTACTCTTGACCCGTCTTCTTAGCGGCAAATTCAATACAGGCCTTTACAAAACCAAAGAATAGCGGAGCGGGGCTCTCCATTCTGGACTTGAGCTCAGGGTGGGCTTGGGTGGCCACAAAGAAGCGCTTGTCAGGCAACTCGATGAATTCCACCAGCCGTCCGTCCTCGGAGACCCCTGAAAACAGCATCCCGTGATCCTGGAGGATCTTGTGATATTCGGGATTCACTTCATAACGGTGCCGATGCCTCTCATGGACTTCTAGTTCGCCGTAAAGCCTGTGGACCAGACTGCCTTCCTTGAGCAGGGCCTTGTAGGCCCCTAGCCTCATGGTGCCTCCCTTTTCAGTGACGTTTCTCTGCTCGGGCAGGATGTCTATCACGGGATGTGGAGTCTTGGGATCCATCTCAGTGGAATTGGCCTGCTCCAACCCGCACACATTCCTTGCAAACTCTATCACCGAAAGCTGCAAGCCCAAGCAGAGCCCAAGAAAGGGGATGTCGTGCTCCCTTGCCCAGCGTATCACCTGGATCTTTCCCTCTGTGCCCCTTGTGCCAAAGCCCCCAGGGACCAGGATGCCATGGACTCCTTGGAGAAAAGAGGGGTCGCTTACATCCGTGGTTTCCACCCACTGTAGATTCACCCTGCATTTGAGGTGGGCCGAGCAGTGATTAAAGGCCTCTATTATGGAGGCATATGAGTCTGCCAGCTTGGTATACTTGCCGCAAATGGCTACTTTTATTTCCTGGGAGGGGTTGCGGATGTTATCAAGATAGGTCTTCCACTTTCTGAGATCCGGAGGGCTGTAAATATTTAACTTCTTGTGAATGATCTCAGGGAGGCCTTCCTGCTCAAAGATTACAGGGATTTCATAGATATCTTCCACGTCCAGGCCTGTAATCACCGCCTCTGGCTCCACATCACAGAAGTTGGATATCTTAGCGCGGATCTCCCTGGTGAGAAATTGTGCACAGCGACCAATTATGATGTCTGGAAAGATGCCCCTCTGCTTCAATAGATTTACACTTTGTTGGGTGGGTTTTGACTTTTGCTCGTTCACCCCATAGGGAATAGGGACATAAGTCAGGTGTATGTAAAGAATGTTGCCTCTTCCTACATCCTCTTTCATCTGGCGCATGGCCTCCAGGAACAGCTCGTTTTCTATGTCACCCACCGTGCCTCCGATCTCTACCAGGACCAGGTCAGGCCTCTCCTCTTCCACCACCTCGAATATGTGATTCTTGATCACGTCTGTCACATGGGGGATATACTGAACCGTTTTTCCCAGGTAGTCGCCCCGCCTCTCCTTTTTCCTCACCATCTCAAAGACCTTTCCCATGGTAAGGTTCCACTTGGACTTGCACGTGATGCCCAGAAAACGCTCGTAGTGGCCGAAGTCCATGTCCACTTCCCCACCGTCGTCCAGCACGAATACCTCTCCGTGCTCAAAGGGGTTCATGGTCCCTGGGTCCACATTCAAGTAGCCGTCACACTTGATGGGGACGATCTTGAGCCTGGAAGAAAGGAGGTGCCCTATGGATGCCACTGCTATACCCTTGCCAAGGCCGGAGAGCACTCCGCCGGTTACAATGATAAATTTGGTAGGAATTATGGCTGATTTCTTCTTTCCCATTGTCTCAACCAACCGAGCCTTTCGATGCTCTACTTATAGGCTTTGGGGGGTTTAGTCAAGGCTTTAGCCTTGGAGGTGGAATTAGTATTAATTGCATATAATTATCCACAATATATAATGTATCCCAGTGAGGAACACACAATATATTGTATTTTTTTCTTGACTGAGATCTTGGCCAAGACTATAGTCTCACTCATCAATAGTCCTTTTCCATAGAGGAGGCTCTGATGGCCCCACAAAAGATACTGATAGTGGATGACGAAAGGCCACTTTCCCTGTTGATCTCTGAAGCCCTGGAGGCTGAGGGCTCTTACGTGGTGGATCAGGCATTTGACGGAAGGGAGGGAATAGAAAAATACAAACAGTTCCTCCCTGACCTGGTAATAATGGACATGAACATGCCGGTGATGGATGGTTATGAGTCCTCCATGAAGATAAAATCCTTTGATCCTTCCGCCCGCATCCTGGTTTTGACCGGGAACGCCCGAGACAGGCGTGCAAAGATGACCCTTGAAAAGGGATTCGCCTTGACCCTCCTCCAAAAGCCCCTTAGATTAAGAGAGCTCAGTCGAATCATAAGGGAAAGTTTACCAAAGAACCGGAAATAAGGCTCCCCTGGAGCAGGGCCACCTGGGCTCTGCCTCAGCCTTGAGTAGTGGTTTGTAAAAGCCATGAGCCCTCCTATTGTTGTCATAGTTGGAAGACCCAACGTGGGTAAATCCACGCTCTTTAATCGACTTACAAGATCGCGTGATGCCCTGGTGGACGACAGACCAGGCGTTACCCGCGACAGGCTTTACGCTACCATCCACCACTCGGGTCGCTCCATCACCATAGTGGATACAGGCGGTTTTGAAGATTCTTCCCATGACCCAATCTCCACCAAGGTCAGACAACAAGTTGAGATGGCCCTTGAGGAGGCCAATGCCGTAATATTTCTAACCGACGGCCGACAGGGACTCACCCCCCTGGACCAGGAGGTGGCAAGGCTGCTCAGGAAAAGCCAAAAGCCAGTGTTTTTGGCGGTCAACAAGATAGACGGCCCCGAGGTGGAACACCTGGCCCATGAGTTCTATTCGTTGGGCCTCACTCCACTGTTTCCAGTCTCAGCAGCACACGGCTTCGGAATAGAGGATCTAATGGAAAGTGTGATTGAGTCCCTACCCATGGAAGAGGTTCCTCAGGAGGAAAAGGAGGCCATCAGGGTGGCGGTGCTGGGAAAGCCCAACGTGGGAAAATCTTCTCTAATAAACCGTATCCTGGGCCTAGAAAGGCTTGTGGTGAGCGAGCAACCCGGCACCACCAGGGATTCCGTGGACACACCGCTCGAGTGGGCCGGGCGACATTATCTTTTTATTGACACTGCAGGGATAAGGCGAAAGCTCCGCGTGCGGGAAAAGCTGGAAAAGCTTTCCGTCATAAAAGCCCTGAGGAGTCTTGAGAGATGCCATGTGGCCTGCATTATGATTGATGCCTCCCAGCCAGTATCCGAGCAGGATGCCCGCATCTTTGGATATGCTGAAAGGGAAAAGAGGGCAGTGGTGCTGGTGGTAAATAAGTGGGATCTGGTGGCCCAGGATAAGGAGGCACGGAAACGCCTGGAAGAGAGCCTCTCCAGGCGCTTGCACTTCATCTCCTATGCCCCCAGGGTGAATCTATCAGCCCTTACAGGCCAGGGGGTCAAGGGCTTGTTCAAGAAAATAGATCTTGTATATGAACAGTTCTCTGCAAGGATCGGCACAGGGGAGCTAAATCGGGCCATCCAGCAGATGGTAAATCGCCACAACCCTGCCCGCGATGGGCTGAAAAGGACAAAGTTTTTTTATGCAACCCAGGTGACCACCAGGCCCCCCACCATTGTGCTCTTTGTAAATCGGCCCGAGCTAATCACTTCAAGCTATGAGAGATATCTTGTCAACCACCTTAGGGAGTATTTCCACCTGCCATATACCCCCATCAAACTCATCTTTCGCAAGAAATCGGGCTGACGGCATTGGATAATTGGATGATTAGTTGAATGGTTAAATGGTCAATTGGTTGAATGGAGGCGAGCTTAGAAATACTTTTGGTTCTTGAAGATTATCTCCACCCTTCGATTCCTGCTCCGACCCGCCTCTGTGGTGTTTGGTGCTCTGGGCTTGTCCGCACCGTAGCCTGCCAGCGCAATGGAGCCTTCGGCAGCCCCGGTCTTGCGGGCCAAGTACTTGAAGACATTGTAAGCCCTTGCCAGAGAGAGTTCGTAATTGGAGGGAAACTCTGGGGTATTGATGGGGAGATTGTCGGTGTGTCCGTCGATATAGACTTGATGGTTGGATATCCTTATGAAATTTGCCACCTTGTCTAGGAGCTCGAAAGCCTGGGGCTTTAGCTCCGCCCGCCCTGATTCAAACAACAGTTCTTGGCCAAAGACCAGCTTGAATCCACTTTCAAGGGGCTGAAATTCCACCCCACCACTTGCATCCTTAAAAGGGTTTTCAGTGATTTCTGAGATGGTCTCAGGTTGTTCCTCTTCCTCCTTGTTTACCACCAGGTTGTCCTTGAGCTTTTCGTACAGGCCTTCAATCAGGATCTCCCTGGGTTTGTAGATTTCCCCATATTGTTTGAACAAGAGGATACCAGAACTGCTGGAGAAATTCTGGAACATGCTCTTGAGCTTCAACTGATCCATGGAGGACATGGAAAGTAGAAGCACAAAAAAGGTGAGTAGCAGGGTGGAAAGATCCGAAAAGGTGACCATCCAGCTTGCGCTTCCACCACCACCCTCTTCCACCTTTTTTTTGCGCCTAGCCATCTTCGCCTCCCCGGAGCTTGAAAAGGAAGCCCTTGAAATCCAACAATAACTTCTTCTTTCTTGCCCCTTTCTTCACCCGATAGGGAAGACTGGCCCTGTAGTCCAGTATGATTTCCACCTGCCTGTCAAAACTCCCCGGCGCTTTGACCTCTCCTTGCTTTAGCCCCCTGGCCCCAAAGCCATGGGCCACCAGCTTTTTCTCCGGCATATTTCCCCGGGCTTTTAAGAAGAGATACACGCTGGATGCCCTTTTTGCAGAGATGATCATGGCCGCCTTTTCCTTGTCTTCATCAAACAGGACCTCTGTCGGATCCACATAGCCTCTCAGCTCCACCAACCCAGGAGAGTCCTTGAGAACAGGGATGATGTCTGCCAGGAACCTTTTGCCGCGTTCCGTGAGCTTGGTGGAGCGTTTTACAAAAACCACCCGGTGATGGAGGGCTATAATAATTTTTTCACCTTCTATTTGTATTTTCACATCGGCTTGCAAGTTGTTCTTGAAGGCGATATTTCGAAGGTGCTCAAAATCGATATCCTCTTTTGTGACAGGTGAGGCACCAACGGTAATATTTTTGCCCTTTTCTCTCCCGATCACGGAATGTCCCCCGGGCTTGAACCCAAAGGCCCCTACCAGGGAGTCCAGCACTATCCGTTTCTTCCTGCTATCCATTACAGAGATACTGATCAGCAGCACAAAAAAGGTAAGAAGCAGGGTCATAAGATCCGTATAGGTGGTGATCCAGCTATTAGTATCCTGTGCCTCTTCTTCTACTTCTTTTGCCATCGTAATTCACCCTTCAATCCTGCCAATTTATTGGCATGCGGCGTCAACAGCCCGGACAGACCAGGAGACCGGCCACCTCACGGAGACCCCTATCAATTGCATATCTCCTGAGCCGAAAGGATACACTACGGGGATATCTCAGCAAGAGATGTGCCACATTGACTAAGTCATAGAAATCTGATTCACTTGTGATTGTTGAATCTTGGCCATCAACTCAAAATTCAACCCGGGAGGAGAAAAGGCCATGACCAAGATTGCCATCAAGATAGGCACCCTTACCATGCCAGCCGAACTCAACGACACCCCCACAGCCCGCCTGATTGCAAACGCCCTGCCCATCAGGAGCGCCTTTAACACCTGGGGTGATGAGATATATTTTTCCATCCCAGTAGAGGCTGACTTGGATGACTCTGCAAGGGAGGAAGTGGAGGTGGGAGATCTCGGCTACTGGCCTGAAGGAAAGGCCTTTTGCATCTTTTTCGGCCCCACTCCCATGAGTACGGGCGGCAAGATAATACCTGCCAGTGCCGTAAACATAGTGGGAAAGGTGCTTGGCGATGCCAAAGAATTCAGGGGCGTAATGGATGAGAGCGAGGTGATACTAGAGAAGGCCTCGTAATCTTTGGGCGAGCAATGTGTGCCTAGCCCAAGAGCGCTTGTTTCCCACGGCCATGGCGAGCGCCCTTTTCTGTCCCACAATGACCAGGAGCTTTTTGGCCCTGGTCACTGCTGTGTAGAGCAGATTCCTCTGGAGCATTATGTAGTGTTCGCCTGTAAGGACCAAAATCACGGCAGGGTATTCACTCCCTTGGGACTTGTGTACTGTTATGGCATAGGCAAGGGACAGTTCATCGAGTTCATGGGGCTCATAGGCTACGGCCCTTCCATCAAATAAGACTACAATCTCTCCTGATTCAGGGTCCAGGGCCTTTACATGGCCGATGTCGCCATTGAACACCTCTTTTTCGTAATTATTTCTTATCTGCATGACCCTGTCCCCTACCCTGAACCTGCCCCCTTCTTCCAACCATTTTGCCCCCCTGGGGTTTAGGGCGTCCTGGAGCACCTGGTTCATATGGGTTGTGCCGAGCAATCCTTTCCGCATTGGAGAGATCACCTGGATATCTTCAAGAGGAGCGAGACCGAATCGGGCAGGGATCCTTTTGGTTACAAGCTCCACCAGGATCTTGATGGCTTCAGGGGCCTGATCTTGTTCGATCAAATAAAAGTCTGAAAGCCCCTCCTCGTCCCCTCGCGGGGCCAAGGGCATTTGGCCCCTATTTATCCTGTGGGCATTTACCACTATGAGGCTTTGGGCTGCTTGCCTGAAGATCTCTTGAAGCGTGATTGAAGCTATTTGGCCTGAAGCTAGAAGGTCACCCAAAAGGTTCCCGGGGCCCACAGAGGGCAGCTGGTCCTTGTCTCCCACCAGGATCAGGTTGGTTTCAGGGGATAGGGCGCCAAGAAGGTAATAAGCAAGGGGGACATCCAGCATGGAGACCTCATCTATTATCACCAGCTGGGCATCAATTGGGGCATGCTCTCCCCTCTGAAATCCCCCCCTGTGTGGCTGGTATTCGAGTAGCCTATGGATGGTCTTGGCCTCCATTGCGGTTGCCTCTTCCATCCTCTTTGCAGCCCTCCCGGTGGGGGCAGCCAATGCCACCTTGACACGGGCCCTTCTTGCAATCCTGACCACGGCATTCAGTATTGTGGTCTTTCCGGTGCCAGGCCCCCCGGTAATTATCAGCACCTTGTGTTTGAATGCCGCCTGGATGGCCCTGATCTGCCCTGGACCGAACCGAATCCCCATCTCCTTTTGAGCCATTCTTACTGCCTTAGCCAGATCCATGGGGGGAATGGCCCCCTTGGCACTTAAGAGCCTCAAGAGGTGTTTTTTGATGCCTGTTTCATAGGCATGTAGTCGTTTCAAGTATATGGCCCCGCCACTGATCCCTTGGACCTCTTCTCTTACCAGTCGGCCCTGGGATACCATGGCCTCAATTGCATGTCCAATTGCCTGGCTGCTTAGGCCTAGGAGCTCGGAGGCCTTGGAAACCAGTTCTTGGTAAGGGCAGAAAAGGTGTCCCTCTTCGGCCATGCCTTGGAGCACATGAATCACCCCTGCCTCGACCCTCACAGGAGAGTCGGGCTCAAAGCCCAGCTTGGCCGCTATTGCATCGGCCCTTTTGAATCCAATGCCGTGTATGTCACCTGCCAGCCTGAAGGGGTTTTGCCTTATCAGGGAAATGGATGCCTCTCCGTAGGCCTTGAAGATCTTTTGGGCAAGAGTGGAGCTGAGGCCGTGTTCTTGGAGAAAGAGGGTGAGGTCTCTGATCTCCTTTTGCCTGCCCCATGCCTCCTTGATCATCTCAACCCTCTTTGGGCCAATGCCTTCAACTTGGGCCAGCTTCCCTGGGCTGTTTTCAATGACATCAAGGGTGTTCTTGCCGAAGCGCTTCACTATCCTGCGGGCAATTTCAGGACCAATGCCCTTGATGAGCCCTGATCCCAGGTATCTCTCGATGGCCTTGGTGGTGGTGGGCTGCACCCTGGTATGACTCATTACCCTGAATTGCCAGCCGTACTTGGGGTGGCGCTCCCAACGGCCTTTCATTTCTAGGACCTCTCCGGGCCTGACAGAAAGAAGGTTTCCCACCACAGTGACGGCCCCCACAGGGGGTCCGCAATTTAGGGTGGCAACCACATAGCCGGTATCTTCATCCATGAACGTAATGCTTTGGACCTGGCCCTTGAGGCCAGCGGGCTCAAAGAGGGCTGTGCTCTTCCCTGGGTCGGTCATCTTTTTCAACTTAGTTTTATCAGGCCGCTTTTTAGCTAATCTATCATACCAGCCTTTATCCACCAAACTTAACTTAAAAAATGAATTCGGGCAGGCCACCCCGCAAAGTCCGTTTGCCGCCTTTCTACTTCCAATAGAAACCACACGACCACATGTACAAAAAATGTAAACCTTTCCAAAGGCCTGCCGATAGAAAAGTATACAGCCCAGGTTCTTCAATACACCTTGAAAAAGAACAAATCAGTCACATGAAGAGAACCCTCACAAGAGAGTCCTCACAATTGGAACGTCTGCGGGAGATATCCACCTGGGTCTCTTCCGTGCTGGACCTGGACCAACTCCTGGAGCTTATAATCGAGAAGGCCACGAGGATGATGCAGGCAAAGGCCAGCTCGCTCCTGTTGCTGGACAAGAAGACCCGCAAGCTCTACTTCAAGGTGGCGACAGGGGAAAAAGGCAGTGAGGTCAGAAAGTATGAGATCAGCCTGGGCCAGGGCATAGCAGGCTATGTGGCCCAAAAAGGTGAGCCGCTCTTGATTCCAGATGTGAGGACTGATCCCAGGTGGTACAAGAAAATAAGTGAGTCCACCGGTTTTGAGACGAGATCCATTGCCTGTGTCCCCATGATGTCCAACGGCGATATTATAGGAGTGGTGGAGATCATAGACAAAGAAGACGGCTCTCCCATACAGCCGGAAGATATGAAGCTCCTCACGGTATTTGCCGAACTGGCCTCCCTTGCCATAACAAATGCCCAGAAGATAGACCAGGTAAGACGCGAGAACAGGAATCTCAAAGAGGAGCTTGAGCAGCAACACCAGATCGTGGGGGAAAGTGAGGCCCTGGCAAAGGTCATATCCGATGCCTTTAAGGTGGCAAACTCCAAGACAAGCACCATGATCCTCGGCGAAAGCGGCACGGGCAAAGAGTTGTTGGCCCGCCTCATCCATAGGGCCGGCCCCCGAAAGGACAAGCCACTCATTGTCATCAATTGTGCCGCACTACCAGACACACTTCTGGAGGCAGAGCTTTTCGGCCACGAAAAAGGGGCCTTTACAGGCGCTGTATCCAGAAAGATAGGGAAGTTCGAACTGGCAGATGGTGGCACCATTTTCCTGGACGAAATAGGCGAGATGAGTCCTGGTATGCAGGCAAAATTGTTGCGGGTGCTTCAAGAGGGGGTGTTTTATCGCGTGGGGGGAAATACGCCTATTTCGGTGGATGTAAGGGTGATCTCGGCCACAAATCGTGACATTGCAAAAGAGGTGGAGGAGGGGAGATTTCGCGAAGACCTCTACTACAGATTGAATGTGGTCCAGATTCGCATGCCTCCTCTTAGGGAAAGAAAGGAAGACATCCCTCTCCTTGCCAATCACTTCTTGGAGATTTTCAAGCAGGAAAAGGGCCTCCAGGACCTCAAGATCTCCAAGAAGGCAATGGAAAAGATGATGAACTACCAGTGGCCGGGAAATATTCGTGAATTGCGAAACGCCATGGAAAGGGCGGTGGTGATGGGCAACGGAAAAGAGATCCTGCCAGAGGATCTCCCCATCTTTTCGCCAAAGAAAGAACCCAGTTCCATCACTGTGGGGCTCACCTTGAAGGAGGCCATAAACAGGTTCAAGAAGGATTTTATCATTGAAACCCTCCGCCACACCAGGGGGAATCGCACCAAGGCAGCCAAGATCATGGATATCCAGCGCACCTATCTTTCCCGGATGATCTCAAAGTACAATATTGATCAGATTTAAGTCATGACTCTCCCTTGGCCTCCCGCTCCAGCCTGTAGCGCTTCTCGCTCCGCTTGCACCGCTCCCAGATAATGCACTGGGTCCTGAATTTGCAATACCCGCAAGGGTCAGTACATGCCTCACAATTGTCCAGGCATTCCTCACAATAGCCCACTTCCATCTTTTCACACCTGATGATTGCCTCTCTTTCTGGATGGTATCTGCACTGCATGGGTTTGTCTCCTTTGGGATTTAACACTGTCAAAATTTCCTAACCAGGGCTTGGGGAATTGTCAAGTTGCAAGACTTCTTTACTCATTTATTTTCTTGCATCATCTCATGCCTTTTCGTAATTTGAGTTAGTCTGAAACCACGAAATATGGCTCCGCTGTTTGGCGCATTGGCTTTTCAAGCAATGAGCTTCTTACCAGGATATTGAGACGTCCATGGCACCGGTGTTCGACCCAGAAATGGAGGCCCAGTATTCGGCATGGTACCGCTCCCGCCAGGGGCGGGCCGTTGACCAGGCCCTGGAAGAGATGTTCAAGCTGCTTCTCGAGCCAAGAAGGGGGCAGAGGGTACTGGATGTGGGCTGCGGCACTGGAAATCATCTGTTGATCCTCAGCAGACTTGGCCTCGATGTCTCTGGCGTTGATGCATCCGCCCACATGATAGCCAAGGCAAAGGAGCGGCTGGGGCATAGGTGCTCCTTGAAAATGGCCATGGCAGAGGACCTCCCCTTTGAGGACAATGAATTCGACATAGTGCTTCTCATAAACACCCTGGAATTCGTGGACGACCCCTTGGCTGTCTTGATGGAGGCCGGAAGGGTTGCCCTTGAGAAGGTCTTCGTGGGTGTCATTAATTCATTTTCCTGGGGAGCATTCAAGAACAGGTTCACTAGATCCAAAGGAGAGGCCCTGTTTTCAAGGGCCAGATTTTTTACGTTCTGGGACATAAAGGCCTTGGTGCAAAAGGCCTACGGCCCGGTGCCCATCAGGTGGAGGTGTGTGAGCCCATATCCCCCTGTGCTGGAGAAGATATTCCTCCCGCAGCATTCGTTCTGGAACGGGCAAAGGGCCCCTCTGGGCCTTTTTTTGGGGGTGTGCTGCCCCATGCTTTATACGGTCAGGACCAGTGACTTAATGCTAAAGACCAAAATAGACACTACTCCAGAGCCTGCCGGCCAACTTCCCTTGGGGGCTGCTTCAACGACCCTGGGGCAGGAGAAAGGGGGAGCAGAGCTTTATGAAAGAGGCCTACCTTTATGAAAAGATCAAGGATGAAACGGTTCGTTGCCTTCTGTGCAACCACCGCTGCATAATAAAATCAGGGGATCGGGGCATATGCAGTGTCCGGGAAAACCGAAATGGCACCCTGGTAAGCCTTGTCTACGATAAAATAATTGCCCGCAACGCCGATCCCATCGAGAAAAAGCCCATCTATCACTTCCTCCCTGGTTCCCGCTCTTACTCCATCGCCACTCCGGGGTGCAATTTCAAGTGTAGCTTCTGCCAGAATGCCGACATATCCCAGATGCCCTCTGATCTAAAGCAAATCATCGGGGAACCCATGGCGCCTGAATCCATAGTGCAAGAGGCCCTTTCCACGGGGTGCGCCACCATCTCCTATACCTACACCGAGCCCACTGTATATTTTGAGCTGGCAGTGGACACTGCCAGGTTGGCCACCACCAAGGGGCTCAAGAATGTGTTTGTAACAAACGGTTACATGACGCAGGAGTGTCTCCAAGAGATCCACCCCCACCTTCATGCGGCAAATGTGGACCTCAAGGCCTTTGATGACCAGTTTTATAAGAGGCTCTGCGGTGCAAGGCTCAAACCGGTCCTTGAGACCATTGAGACAATGAAGCAAAATGATGTCTGGGTTGAAGTAACCACCTTGATTATCCCTGGCTATAATGACTCTGAGGATGAATTGAAAGAACTGGCACGATTCTTGGCCAAACTCGATCCCTCCATCCCCTGGCATATAAGCAGGTTTCATCCCACCTACCGGCTCACCACACCTCCGCCCACCCCTGCCACTACTATTCACAAGGCCAGAGAAATAGGATATGAGCAAGGTCTCCAGTATGTATACACCGGGAATCTGCCTGGAGACGAGGGAGAAAACACCTTCTGTCACGCCTGTGGCAAGCTGTTAATCGAAAGATTCGGCTTTTTCGTAAGGGATCTCAGGATCAAAGAGGGGAAGTGTCAGCACTGTGGGGTTCAGATTCCCGGTGTCTGGGCATCCAATTGATAAAACAGCTCACTTCTGTTAGGATTTTATCGCCAGGGAGGGCTCTAAAGGGTTCTTTCTGGAGGTCCCTGCCGAAGCTTCTTAGGCCTTCTTCCATTCGGCGGGGGCCAAAAATTTTTCCCCTTAAATGGCAAAAAAGGAGATCCTGGGATGAGACGGGAAGATGAGATAGCGGTTAAGATCACCAAAGAGATCATTGTAAAGTTCATTGAGGTGGGAAGGCTTTCGCTCAGCTCCTTTAGCGATGCATGGGACCAGATACATGAGAAGGTAAGAAGATCTTTTTCTTCTGGTCCTGAAGGACCCCAAGAAGAGTGAAGCACTTAATAGCTCACTTTCAGCAAGAAGAGGCCTTGGGCAGGGGCCTTTATGCCGGCAAGCTTTCGGTCCCTTGAAAAAAATATCTCCTGGAAGCCTTCGACCGTCACCTTTCCAAATCCCACCTTGACCAAAGTGCCCACTATGTTTCTCACCATGTGCTTTAGAAATCCGTTGGCCTCTATGGTAAAGTGGACCATGGCCCCATTGGTCTCCAGAGAGGCCCGCAAGACCGTTCGGATGGGGCTCTTTGCAGCCCCGCCCGAGGACATGAAAGAGGAAAAATCATGGGTTCCAACCAGCATGGGAACGCATTCTTTCATGGCCTCGATGTCAAGGGCAACAGGTATGTGCCACACGTAACGTCGCAAAAATATATCAGGCTCTTGCCGATTCAATATCCTGTATTCATAGGTCTTGCTCTTGGCGCTATAGCGAGCGTGAAATTTCAGTGGCACCTCCACTACCTCTTTTACATAGATATCTTCTGGGAGCAAAGAGTTGAGGCCCTTTTGGAGCGGCTCACAGGGAATGGCGGAGGTGGTCTTGAAATTGCAAACCTGTCCATAGGCATGAACTCCTGAATCTGTCCTCCCCGAGCCAATAAGTTTTACATCGTGGCCCACGATTCGGGCGATCCTTGACTCCATCACCTCCTGGATGGTGATGTGATCTTTCTGCCTTTGCCAACCATGATAGGCCGACCCATCATAACAAACCACCAGTCGAATATTCCTCAACTCCTCCATGAAGAGATCCCCCTAAGGCTTGCCTCATCCATCTTGAGGGCTTGGGGTTGCAAAAATAAAAAAGGGAGTCAACAGACTCCCTTGCAACCACTCTTCTCCGGTAAGGGGGCCCAAACGGGGCTTAGGTCATTAACGCTTGGAGTACTGGAACCTTGCCCTGGCACCTCTCTGACCGTATTTTTTCCTCTCCTTCATCCTGGGGTCTCGTGTGAGGAAGCCACCCTTTTTCAACACATCCCTCAGTTCGGGATTTGCATCCACCAGGGCTCGACTTATTCCGTGTCGGATTGCACCTGCCTGGCCCGAAATTCCTCCTCCCCTCACATTAACCCTTATATCATACTTTCCGGCCATGCCCGTAATTTCCAAGGGCTCCATCACCATTGCCCTTTCGGCTTCTCTGGGCAAGTATTCCTCAAAGGGCCTCTTGTTGATGGTGATAATTCCGGTCCCTGGTCTCATCCAGACCCTGGCAACCGCTGTTTTTCTTTTGCCTGTTGCGTGAATCAATTGCTCGGCCATCTATATCTCCAATACCTGGGGTTTTTGGGCCTGATGTGGATGGTCAGGCCCTGCATAGATCTTCAGTTTCTTGAGTTGCCGCCTCCCAAGGCTGTTCTTGGGTAGCATGCCTCGCACAGCGTGTCTTATGATTTCTTCGGGCCTGGTCTCAAGCATTTTCTTGGCTGATCTTACCTTGAGGCCGCTAAGATACCCGCTGTGGCGGTAATACATTTTATTGTCCCACTTTTTCCCGGTGAGAACCACCTTTTCCGCATTTACTACAACCACAAAATCGCCTGTATCAGTGTGGGGCGTAAAAATGGGTTTGTGTTTACCTCTAAGTCTCATGGCTATCTTGGAGGCCAGGCGCCCGAGCACCTTTCCCTTGGCATCCACCAGATACCATTTACGCTCAATTTCTTGTGGTCTTGCAACAAATGTCTTCATGGTCTTATCCCTTAGTGCTCAAAAAATGAGAAAATATTCTTTTATTCCAAAGCGGGGAAACTGTCAAGAAATTTTTGGGCCCGCAAAATATGGTATTGACAAATCCTCTTATGATTGCTAGATTTTTTAAAGAAATTGCGCCTGTAGCTCAGCTGGATAGAGCGCCGGGCTTCGAACCCGTAGGCCGCAGGTTCGAATCCTGCCAGGCGCGCCAACATATAAAAACGGGCGTGTAGCTCAGCTGGTAGAGCAGTTGACTCTTAATCAATTGGTCGGGGGTTCGATCCCTCCCACGCCCACCAGAAAACAAAGGGCTCGTGAGTAGTTCACGAGCCCTTATTTTTTATATTGATTGAATGGTGCCGAAGGCGGGACTTGAACCCGTCTATACTCAGGAAATATAAGGCTCTCCGGACGCGTGCCAAAAAAATGCCACAATCGCAGGGTATTGTGAGAATCAGGGAAGCCATGGCAGGTGGCAGCAGGTGGCAGGTGACACGTGACACCGGAATGCGGGAGTCCCTAGAAACTCTCCACAGTCGAGGCCTTCTCAAGAACCTCCCGAAGAATCTTTCCGTAGCCGAATACCCAGTTCTTTATCTCTTTCTCCCTGGCACCGGAGAGTCTGTTATGGACAAAGAACCTGTCTATGTCCTCATCCCCGGCAAGGGAGAGTATCCTGATGAACCTGAGCTCTGGAAAACCCCGCTCTGCGTAAAGCCACGCTCTCACAGGCCTGTCGAGGCCCTCCCCATCAAGGAGAATGTCCCTTATCCTGGCAAGGGTTCCATCAATAAGCTTTGCGTGCATCTTGAGCTCAATGTAATCTTCGAAAAGCTCCCGGAGAAAATCCGGGTCCCTGAGCATGCTGGTGTCCTGTGCCCGCTGTGCGCTATTCATTGTGTCCTCCCTGTGTTTCTTTTTCCCCGGTCCGGGCCGGGCATGGAGATCAAGATATCAATCAGTGTCCCTCTGTGTCCAGAACTCTGCCCATATAAGGTAGTGGTCGCTGATGCTGTCGGGTATTTGCGTGAACACTCCCCACCTGCCTGAGAAATCCTCTTTTGTGGGGTCCCTGAATATCATCCTGTCATAGGCGCCGTCAGTGCGCGAGACCGTGGTATCAGTATCATCAGGTATAACCCATATATATCCTGGCCCCCTCAGTGCAATCTGTTCACCCTCCCCCAGATAACTGCAGTCAGCATTGAGGTCACCGAGCAGTATCACATCCGGTTCGCCTTCAGAGAGGGCCTGCCTGAAGAAGTAATCAAGGGCGTTGAGCTCCTGAAGGTTTCTGCTCGGGCAGGAAGTCTAATCCAAACTGCGATTTTCCAAAGAAGTTAAGTACTAATGCCCCTCAGGATAACAATCTATTATCCTATATAAGCAGGCGCCCTGATAGCCCAGCTACTTCTTCCGTTGTGACTTGGGCGTTTTTATGGTTTCAACAACTGTGGTCTTCGGATGCTTTTTGGCATATTCTTTCGAGACAAATCTTCCTGTTATCGCACTGCGAGCAACTTTTCTGACAGACTTTCTC
>JALVMN010000272.1 GCA_027027005.1 Desulfobacterales bacterium
GGGGGCATTGATTTTTCTCCATTGATATTGATCCTTGCCATTATTTTTGTCCAGTCCTTCCTGGTGGAAAGCCTCTACCAGATCGCCCTCCATCTCGGGGGATAGGAAAAATGGCCCAGTTGCGTGTCAGGGTGTCGCCCAAGGCAGCCAGGACCCAAGTGGTGGGTGTGGACATTGAGGGGACTGTTGCGATCAGGGTGGCAGCCCCTCCTCACAAGGGACTTGCAAATAAGGAACTGATAGATTTCTTGGCAAAGCGGCTGGGCATCAGAAAGAGCCAGATTGAGCTCATCTCAGGGAAGCGCTCCCGGCTCAAGGTCCTGGAAATCCAAGGCATGAATGCAGAGCAAATAAGGGGAAGGCTTCAGGAGGGATGAGGGGAGTTTATGATGTCCAGCATGGTCTGGTGGAGCAGCGAGTTAGAGGCAACAATTGTGGACTGGTATGGGTCGTAGGGTCCTCCCTGGTAGGTGGTGACCCGCCCTCCTGCCTCTCTTACAATGAGGGCCCCTGCAGCAGTATCCCACGGCTTCAGGCCTTCTTCCCAGAATGCATCAAATCTGCCAGCAGCCACATAGCAAAGGTCTATGGCAGCAGACCCCGGTCTTCTCACCCCCTGGGCCTTGACGATCACCTTCTGAAAAAGGTCCAGGACCGATCGGTATTTGGTGTGAATGTCATAAGGAAAGCCTGTGGCCACCAGGGCTTCGTCAATTTTTTCTACCCTGGAAACCGAGATGGGCCGGTGGTTGAGAAAGGCCCCTCCTCCTTTGGTAGCACAAAAAAGCTCGTCCATGTGAGGTAGATAGACCACCCCTAGGACCAGTTCGCCGCGCTCTTCCAAGGCGAGGGAGGCGGCAAAGAAGGGAAAGCCGTGGGCAAAGTTTGTGGTCCCATCTAGAGGGTCTATAAGCCAGGTTCTTTTGGAGTGGTGGGATGCGTTTTCTTTTTCACCACCCTCTTCTGCCAGGATGTGGTCGTTGGGAAATGCCTCTGAGATAATATTAATTATTTCCATCTCGGCCCTTATGTCTGCCTCGGTTACAAGGTCTATCTCCCCTTTTTTGACTATGTTTTTTACGCGGCCGAACAGATCGTTCAGTATGCCTCCTCCAATCCGGGAGGCCTTTATGGCAACCTCCAACTCCTCTTGGTACATGTTGACCCCTCAATGCATTTAATAGGAAAGAATGCCTTTCTTACA
>JALVMN010000273.1 GCA_027027005.1 Desulfobacterales bacterium
GAAAGGGAGAGAGCGAGCCCATCGCCGATAACAGCACTGAGGAAGGCAGGGCCCAGAACCGCAGGGTTGAGATCAGGATTCTGAAGTAACCCCGGGCCAGCTTAGGAGTCCGGAGCTGGCAAGGACCTCTGAGCCGTTGAGGAACGACTAAATCAAAGGGAACTTAGAGGGGCTTCGGAGTGAAGCGGTCTTGATCATCTGACAGAAGGCTGCTATGGTGCAGAACGCTTTATCTTTGACGGCCTTGATGCCGAGATATTAGGATGACCGAAAGACGAGACCAGAAGTTCTATTTCAGATCCTGGTCTGAAGGAGAACCCTCATGAAGTGTAAGTGTGGCGCCAGGCTTATATTGCAACGGCGATGAAAATCAGTGGTTTTGATCTGCAGGTCGTGCGGACTGATCAGGCCAATCAGGATCCAAGACATAGACGAGAAGATGGAGCAATTACTGGCCGATATTCCTTGCAATAGAATCTGAGAAATGGTGCGCATGTGAGATGCCTCGGATGCTCCTTCCAATTGGGCGGAAACCAGAAAGTTGAATCTGATTCAGTTGCTTTCGGTTTCAGCACTTGTTGAGAAGCCGGCGGGCAAACGGCATTGCGGGGTCATGCGGGCCAGGGCAGAAGGAAAATTTTTATAGATACTTTTCATGGACTCAGGGGTGTAGGGATGACAGGTAAGGCAAAGGCCCACTCTCACTATCCTTTGCTGCTCTCTTCTTGAAAAGGGCCTTGCACCTTTTCGCGTTGATACCATCCCTTTCCTGGTCCCCAAAAAGCAGGTCCAGGCATCCCTTGGCAGGCCGTCCTGGGGCATGGTGGCAAACAAGGGGCTGAAGCTTATGGTGGTATGGCCCTCCACTCCTCTTATGTGAAACAGGCCTTCGCCAAGACCCAGGGCAAGGCCGTTCAAGTGACATGCCTGGCACTCAAGCCCCTTGTGAGAGCTTGTGTGGGCTGATGTCGGCGCATAAAGCCTTCGGAACACCTTGGCGGCTTGCCCTGGCAGAGCACTTGGATACTCTGACAGATCAATGGTGAGGATCATGCCTGGGATGAATGTGCCCACCCTTTCCGTCCCGTGTGAAATCCTTATGCCAAGTGCAGGCTGTCTAGCAAGCAACTCACCCCTCTGCTCCACCCATCTGCCTTTGAGCTTTTTTCCGCTGAGATGATCCACTGCCCTTCCCTCCTTGTCAAAGTAGGTGTGGCACTTGATACAAGTAGGGGCCGAAGGGGTATGGCAGCTTTGGCATGTGAGGCGTTGGTGGCCGTAAACCGCATCAGTGCAGATGGTTGGGGGTGGTTTGGGCCGGTAGAGCTTGCCCGAGTTCTTCCCTATCACCAGTACATTACCTCCCTTGTCCAATGTGACATTCAACAAAGGGCGCCCACTCTTTGATGCCAGGATAAATGTCTTGATCTTTTTCAAAAAATCCCGTTGCTCGAGGATCTTGACCTCTATCTGGTCTAATTTTTCCAGGCCCACAGTGCGTGGAGGGGAAGTTGGGTGACAGTCCTTGCAACTTATCTCCACCTGATCTTCCTGGTGATAATGACTTTTTCCGTCACCCATTGCCTCGCGCCAGGTGTGGCAGTCAATGCATTCCATTCCGCGCTGGAAATGGATGTCAGGATTCAACCGCACAAAGACCCTCCCGTCTTCCAGTATCTGGTATGAAGAAGACCCGGCCAATTCGGCGGGGGACAGCTCGGTCTCGTGCCAGCCCTCGTAGTTGGTGGAAATCCTGGCAGAGCGGCTGTGGCAGCCAAAGCAGTGCCTTCGGCTCACCTGGATGGTCAGGCTAGGGTGGTGGCCGGGGAGTTGGCCCTTTTGACGGTAAAGCTCAAGGGCTGTTTCGGCCTCCTTTGAATAGCTGAGATGGCAGGCAGTGCACCCCCCTCCCCTTGATCGTTCACTTATGGGTGCCGGAGAAGTCTTTTTTTTGGCCAAGTGGCAAGATGCACACAATTTTCGAAGGTGGTCTTGGGCCGGGGAGTCGCCCAGATACGAGAGGTGGCCATCACTGTCAGGAGAGTCTTTCTCTCCGAATACAAAACGATTCACACTTACCATCCCCCGCCCTGTGGCCATGAGGGAGGAGTGGATGTCCCTGGCCAGGACGGGGTGGCACCTTAAATTCCCGCATGTAAAGGCCACATCGGCAAGATTGCCAGGCACCACCACCATACCATCGTGGGCCCGCTCCTTGTCCATACTGAAAGGATTGCCCAGGTGGCACGAGGAACACCCAATGGCCGAAGGGGAATGGGCCTTTGAAAGACCCTCCAGGGGCAAATGGCATACAAGGCAGCCCTCTCTCCTTCCCAGGACCTCTGGAAGGGCATCCACGCCCTTGTTGGGCGCCCTGAAAAACCACACGACTGAGGCAATTGAGGCAATGATACCGATTGCAATTACAATGACATCCCTTGAGCCGGCAGGTTGCACCATGATCACCCCCATGGCAAGGCCAGTCGGCCACCAGGGCCTCTAGCTACAAAGCCGAAGACGCAGAGCCCCAGGTAGAAAAAGAGGAATAAGATCATAAACCACTTGACCACCCTTGAAAATGGACGCGGCAAGAGGGGCAGGAGGCAGAGGGCCAGAAAAACAAGGGCCCCGAAAATCACTATCCAGAAAGGGCTTGAGCTCCAGCGAAGCATTTCTTGAAGCCCCACAAAAAACCAGGGGCCCCTAGTTAAAGTCCCACGGCCTTCAAGGACGAGCCCTGGCATGAAAAAGACCGAGGTGATCATTGCAGCGCCCAGGATCATGACCAAGGAATTCCAATCAGGCCAGGGCCTGTTGCTGTGTCCAAGGGTCAAGAGCAGACAGATGATCGTGGCAGTCGATATGTGGTGAAAGTAGGCAAAACAAATGGTGCCGGGGCGGCCCACCAGCAAGGACTTGACCGCTTCCCCTCCCACAGGGAAGGTATCCAGGAGTCCTTCCAGGACCTGGAGGGCAAGGAGTGCCGCCCTGTCGGCCTTCAGGATAAATCCAGATATCATCAGGAACAAGGTGACGGGGACAAGGAATGAGAGGCGCAACCATGTGCCCGTTGAGACCATCCTCTCACCCCCGCTGGATAGTTGATCCACCAGGTGAACCACCACCAGTACCAGGAAAAACTGTGAACTCCAATAGTGAATCCCCCTGATCATGGCACCGCCAGGATTTGAAAGGACCAAGACCTGCAAAGAGTCAAATGGGCGGTTAATGTCATAGGCAAGGGTAAGTGCCAGACCAGAGCCCATGGCAACAAAGGCGGCGGCATGGAGCAGGCCCCCTGGAGGAAGGAGGAAGGCGTGCCAGTGGGCAAAAAAGCGCTTGAGCCGGGAAGACATGCCGTCTCTAGGTTGGGAGCTCAATGATTATCCGCTTCTCCTTTCTCTGGATTCTATGGCGAAGCAGCGGGAGGTCCCGACTGGCAGGGCCACCTAGCACCTTCCCCTCCAAAGAGTAGGTTGACCCATGGCAGGGGCATACCAGCCTGTCTTCTTCCATCCTGTCAATTATGCAGCCAAGGTGCGTGCAGCGGGCTGAAATTACCAGGTATTCATCTCCCTTGCGGTGGACGATTACGGGGCCGTGGAAACTTACACCTTGGGGTAGGTCCAGTGACAGTTCCAACGGACGGGCTTCATCCTTGAGTCGCCTGAGGCGATTCCTGATCAAGGAACCCACAAACAGGCCGCAGACCCCCAGGAGCCCGAGCCCGATCCATTTCACGAATTTTCGTCTTCCTGAATTCATGGGCTACCCATGTCTTTTAAGTCTATGGGAAACCAAGAGGTCTTGGTGGAACAAGGCTGTTATCTGGTTTTAGGATCATAAAGGGACAAAGGCCCGGACTCAAGGGGTTTATGATGTACAATGTAACACCAATAAAACCGCACCCCGGCACTGGTGGACCTGGAAGGTGGAGCATTTGGATCCACGGAAAGCGTCATGGCCAATGCCTGAAAAAGAGGGCCAAGAAAACAAATCCTCCAAAGGCA
>JALVMN010000274.1 GCA_027027005.1 Desulfobacterales bacterium
ATTTGGCCCGTAGGACGGGAGGCCAATAAGAATTAAAGGACATCTAAGTTTTTAGAATGGCTGAAATTTATTGACCCCCTCGAGAGCTGTGTGCTAAAGGGTGAATGACACATAGCTAGGGGGGAGGAGCCATGAAAGGAGAGGAAAAGTCAATGGGAAGGCCAGATACAGCCCGTGATGATGAGTTGGTCCAGTTTGAGTTTGATGACCTGAAGCTGGAGGATGACCCAGTCGATTCCTCTGAAGATGATGTAATTGACCTGGTTGAAATCGTAGAAGAGGGGGTTATTCCTCCAAAAGTAGAAGGGGCCTATGAGAAGGAGCCTCTTCTGGAGAAAGACGAAGAGGAAGATGAAATAGCAGGGCTTGGTGACTCAGAGGGCGAGGAGGCCAAAGGAGATCTGGGTGATTCAGAAGACCAGCTTGAGCTTGATGTTGGACTCTCTGATAGTCTGGATCAGCAGGCCACCCAGAGCCTTGACCTAGATCTGGAAAGTGTTCCTACAAAATCCGTCCCCGAAGAAACAATGGAGCTGGGTGCTGAAGAACAGGAAGAGCCCGAAGACCTTGTTCTTGACCTGGAAGACCTTGAAGATTCTGAAGAGCCAGAAGGGGCAGAGGACCTGGAAGAGCTTGATAGCTTAGAATTCGAAGAGGACCTGGAACTGGAGGATAGCGAAGAGTCTGCCGAGACATTACTGGAAGAAACAGAGGTCGGAGAGGCTGAACTGGAAGAGGAGGGGCCATCAGAGGCCTTGTTGGATGAGGTTGAGCCTGAGCTCCCAGAGGTGGAAGTAGAAGAGGCCCCCCAGGCGATTCCTTTGACCGAGGAAAAGGTAGAAGAGATAGTAACACGCGTGGTGGGCGATGTGGTGGAACGCGTGGTGCGACAGAGTGTGGCTGAGGCTGCAGAAAAGGTGATACGCGAGGCCATAGAGGCCTTAAAGGCGAGTCTAGAGGAGGTAAAAGGGCAATAGGGCCAATAAAAGGTCCGTATATTATATGAGGAAAATAAGAGAGGGCTGCATTTGGTTGCAGCCCTCTTTTTTTGCACAAATGGACAAAAAGCTTGATGCTGTTTGCTTCGCTTGATAAATTAAAAAATTTGTTTATTAGCTTCAGGCTTCCGCTCACTCGGGAGAAGAATACATAGATGAACCATTAAGAGTTACCATGACGAGAAATGGGCTTTCTACGGGAAGCAATTTGACAAGGAGGGGTTAGCTGTCCATGAGCGCCAAAGAAATGCCTAAGTCTTATGAACCGTTGCAAGTGGAAGAGAAGTGGTACAGGTATTGGGAAGATAAGGGGCTTTTTAGGCCAGAGTTGCCTTCTCCCAAGGAGCCTTACTGCATCGTAATTCCCCCACCCAATGTGACAGGCACACTCCATATGGGCCATGCCCTCAACAATACCCTGCAGGACATACTCTGCCGCTTCAAAAGAATGAAGGGGTACAATGTGCTCTGGCAACCTGGCACTGACCACGCGGGCATTGCCACCCAGAATGTGGTGGAAAAAGACCTGGCCCAAAAAGGCCTGGATCGACACACCGTGGGGAGAGAAAGGTTTATCGAGCTGGTCTGGGAATGGCGAAAAAAATACGGGGGCTTGATCATAAAACAGCTAAAGAGGCTCGGGTGTTCTTGTGATTGGAGCAGGGAGCGGTTCACCATGGATGAGGGGCTCTCCAGGGCGGTGCTTGAGGTTTTTGTTAGGCTTTTCAAAGAGGGTCTCATTTACAGGGATGATTACATAATAAACTGGTGCCCCAGGTGCCACACCGCACTTGCAGACCTTGAGGTAGAACACGAAGAGCTGGACAGCCACCTTTACCATATCCTCTATCCATTCCAGGAAGGCGAGGGAGGCCTGGTGGTGGCCACCACACGGCCTGAAACCCTGCTGGGCGATACAGCAGTGGCGGTGAACCCCGATGATCCCAGGTACAAAGGACTTGAGGGCAAGCATGTCCTCCTCCCGGTGCTAAAGAGACCCATTCCTGTTATTTTTGACACCTATGTGGATATGGAGTTTGGAACAGGTGCCCTGAAGATCACCCCTGCCCATGATCCTTATGATTTTGATATCGGAGAAGCCCATGGGCTGGAACGGATCAAGGTGATTGATGAAGACGGCCGCATGAATGACCACGCCGGACCTTACAAAGGTATGGACCGGTTCGAGTGCAGGAAGAAGATCCTGGAGGACTTGGAAGAACAAGGGCTTCTGGTCAAGGTGGAGCCTTATAGGCACGCAGTGGGGCATTGTTACAGGTGCAAGACCATGATAGAGCCCTTACTTTCAAAACAGTGGTTTGTCAAGGTAAAACCCCTGGCAGAGAAGGCTGTAAAGGCAGTTGAAGAGAGTAGAACAAAGATCTATCCCACCAACTGGGAGGCAGTCTATTACGAGTGGATGAATAACATAAAGGACTGGTGCATATCGCGTCAGATATGGTGGGGGCACAGGATCCCTGCCTGGTATTGCAAGGGCTGTGGGAATATCGTGGTGGACAAAGAGGCCCCTGAGAGATGCACGTCTTGCAACGGCAATGAACTTGAGCAAGAAACCGATGTGCTTGATACTTGGTTTAGCTCGGCCCTGTGGCCATTTTCCACCCTGGGGTGGCCTGATGACACAGAGGAGTTGAGGACCTTTTATCCCACCTCGGTCCTTGTGACAGGATTTGACATCCTTTTCTTCTGGGTGGCCAGGATGATGATGATGGGTATCCACTTTATGGGGGATGTGCCGTTTCGGCATGTGTACATCCACGCCCTTGTGAGGGATGCAGAGGGCAAGAAAATGAGCAAGTCCAAGGGTAATGTGATTGACCCACTGGAGGTAATGGACCGTTTCGGAACCGATGCCTTCCGGTTCACCCTGGCGGCGCTTGCGGCCCAGGGCAGGGACATAAAGCTCTCCGAGGACAGGATCCTGGGCTATAGGCATTTCGTGAACAAGGTATGGAATGCCTCGCGCCTGGTTTTGATGAACCTTGAGGGTTACCAGCCGGTGAGCCGGGAGGCTAGAAGATACACGGTGGCCGACAGGTGGATACTAAGCCGGCTCTCACTGGTCACCCAAGATGTAACCGAGGCCCTGGACGATTACAGGTTCAATGATGCTGCCAATGCCTGCTACCATTTCGTGTGGCACGAGTTTTGTGACTGGTACCTGGAGATGGCAAAGCTCGCCCTCTACGGTGATGATCAGGAACTCAGAAGATCGGTTCAGAATACGGCATTGGAAGTCCTGGGCTCGGTCCTGAAGCTCCTTCATCCCTTCATGCCCTTTGTCACGGAAGAGATATGGCAGCGTTTGCCAGAGTGCGAACAGAGCATAATGATCGCCTCCTTTCCCGAGGCCCCATCATTCCCTGTTGACCAGGATTCCCTGTATGAGATGGAACTCATTATGGGTGTCATAGGAGGAATTCGAAATATCCGTGGCGAGATGCGGATACCCCCTTCAAAGAGCGTTAATGTGGTCATTGATGTGCAGGACCAGAAGGAGACAGAGATCTTGAAAGGGGCGATCGATTACATCAAGAGCCTTGCAAAGGTTGATTCCATCGAAATTATCCCTGGTGCGGAAAAGCCTGAGGGATCTGCGACCTCTGTGTTTGGCCGGAACCAGGTTCATGTGTTGCTGAAGGGTCTCCTTGATTTTGAGGAAGAAAAGCGCCGGATCCGCAAAGAGATCAAGAAGGTGGAAAAAGACATAGAGATTGGCAAGAGGAAACTTTCCAATGAGAAATTCCTCCAAAAGGCTCCTCCAGAGGTGGTGGAGGAGGTAAAGGAAAAGGTGGAGTTGTTGACTGCCAAGCTGGACAAGCTTCACCAGAATCTGCAATTCTTTGAGGCTGCCTAGTGGGGCTCAAAGGGGCCTGCCCCGGGCAGGCGGGAGCATGAGATCATTGGATGTGCCGGCCATAGAGTGCGAACACGTGAGTTTTTCCTATGGCAGAGTGCCGGTATTGCAAGATGTGACATTCTCCCTGG
>JALVMN010000275.1 GCA_027027005.1 Desulfobacterales bacterium
CGCCTGGGCCGCGCGGCGGGTGAGTCGCGTGCCGTTAGGCCGGGCTGAGAAACGGTGTTCTTGCTCGTGCAGATACCGAGAGTGTGTGTGAGGTGGCAATGGATAAAAAGGATGTTTGCTGTACTGCTCTTTTTTCCGAGTTTACTTTTCAAGATATTCGGGTTGCCACCCCGCCTGATAGAAAGGGGGTATATGTCATCAGGGTGAGGCGAGAAGGTGAACCTATAGAGGATATTCTTTTGGAAGTGGGGCGTGTTATAGAGCGTCTTGCCTGGCCGGCCGTTGGAGAGAAGATGCTGGATCGGGTTGGGCGGCTGAGAAGGGTTGGGGAGTGCCCGGTGGTCTATATTGGTTCAGCGGGCGCCCAACGAGGGAGCAGGAATACTTTGAGAGGGCGCTACAAGGAGTTTGGGGGGCGGCATACGGCGATGTTTCCGTTGTGGGTTTTGGTCTATTTTGGTTGGGATTTGGAGTATGGGTGGTTGGAGGAAGAGGAGCCTGCGCGTGTGGAGGCTGAGTTGAAGGAGAGGTATCGTGAGATCCACGGGGGGAGATTGCCTGCGCTTGTGAATCGGTGATGGGGGATATTTTAGGGTGAAGGGCTGCTGAATGGAGGTAGAGAGGGAATAAGCTATGGCGGTGATTGCTCTTATATCTTGCGTGAGCAAGAAGTTGCCTCACAGGGCAAAGGCCAGGGATTTGTATATTAGTCCGCTTTTTCGGATGAGTTTGAGGTATGCACTACAGTATTCACCGGCGAAAGTGTTTATCTTATCGGCGAAGTATGGATTGGTAGGGCTGGAGGAGGAGATAGAGCCTTATGACGTGACTTTGAACGAGATGTCTGCTTGGGAGCGGAGGGAGTGGGCGGCGAGGGTGGTGGCGCGGCTGAGGGAGGAGTGTGATTTGGAGAGGGATCACTTTGTTGTTCTGGCGGGGCGGAAGTATAGGGAGTATTTACTACCGCATTTGAGGTCATATGAGGTTCCGTTGGCGGGTATGCCTATAGGGAAGCAATTGCAGTTTTTGAAGGCGAGAACGGTGCGAGGGAGAGGGTATGGGCGGTAGTTGCGAGGGCTTTTGGGCGGATGGAGCCATTGGTAGATTGCAGAGGGGTTCTATGGGTCATAGAGAGGGTGCCGGGCCTAACGGGTCGCCGCAGCCGACCGCCCTATCGTGGTGCTTTGCGAGG
>JALVMN010000276.1 GCA_027027005.1 Desulfobacterales bacterium
GGGACCCTATTGGGGCCTATAATAGGAGGACTTATATATGGCATATGTAAGTACTGGTTGGCTGTTCTCTTGCCGGGGCTCCAGTTACTGATTCTTGCACCACTAATCATAATCATAATAGTTGCCTTCCCCGGTGGCATTGTGGGCGTAATAAGAGAAAGGGTCAGGGGAACTGCCCTTGATCAAGTGATAGTATAGGAGTAAACAATGAGTTTGCTAAGACTACAGGGTGTCACGAAGCGCTTCGGAGGCCTCGTGGCAGTGGACCATGTGGACCTTGTTGTGGAACATGGGGAGCTATTGGGCATAGTTGGACCGAATGGGAGCGGCAAGACCACGTTGTACAATCTTATCAGTGGTGTATACCTGTGTGACGAAGGCAGGATATTTTTTGAAGACGAGGACATAACTGATCTCCCCCCCTATGAGAGAGCCCACATTGGAATAGGAAGGTCCTTCCAGATTCCCAGGCCTTTCGGTGCTGCTACTGTACGCGAGAACGTGGCCATAGGTGCCATGTTTGGCAGAATGATAGGTAAGGTTGGCGAGAAGGAAGCCCTGGAGATGGCCGATCATTATCTATCTATGCTCGGCCTTTATGAAAAACGCCACAAGGTCTCAAACAGCCTGACACCTGTAGAAAAGAAATTGATGGAGATCGCCAGGGCTTTGGCCATGAAGCCCAAGTTGCTACTCATGGACGAGGCCATGGCTGGCATGAATCCCAAAGACATTGACGGTATGGTCGCCTTAATAAAAAAAATAGGAGAACAGGAGAAGATTGCCATTGTCTCCATGGTTGAGCACATCATGAGGGCATTGGTTAACTTTGCGGAGCGAGTCATGGTCATGCATCAGGGCAAAAAGCTCGTTGATGCCCCTACTCAAGAGGCGCTCAATGATCCCAAGGTGATCGAGGTTTATCTGGGACGCCTTACTCTGGAGGACAAAGATGCTCAAAGTAACTGATCTTGAATCCGGATATGGCCCGATGCAGGTTCTCTGGAAGGTCAGCCTTGAGGTTCAGGCTGGAACCATCACCGCCCTTTTGGGCCCCAACGGTGTGGGAAAGTCCACTACTTTGATGACCATATTGGGATCTATCAAACCCTGGGGTGGGACCATTGAGTTTAAATCCCAGGATGTAACCTTTCTTCCTTCCCATAAGAAAGTGGCCCTGGGTCTGACATT
>JALVMN010000277.1 GCA_027027005.1 Desulfobacterales bacterium
CGATTCTCTATTTTCGTGATGAGTACGAGGCCCATATCAAGGATAAGAAGTGCCCGGCGGGTGTGTGTAAAGCGCTTTTTCATTACGAGATTGACCAGCAAGCGTGCAATGGTTGTCATTTGTGTGCCCTCAAGTGTCCCCAGGAGGCCATTAGTGGCAAGAAGAAAGAGCCTCATATTCTTGATCAGGACAAATGCATAAAGTGTGGGATTTGTTATGACAGTTGTAAGTTTGACGCTATTGTTATCAAATAGGGACTAATGAAGACAGGAAGGTCTGAGAGATGATCACTTTCAAGCTTAATGGCAAGGCGGTGCAAGGGGAAGAGGGGGAATATATCCTGCAGGTGGCTGAGAGGTACGGGGTGGAGATCCCGACCCTTTGTTACCATAAGGCTTTAGAGCCTGCTGGTATGTGCCGGTTATGCACGGTGGAGTTATTTGACGGCCGGAGGAGGCGTTTTGTCACGGCGTGCAATTATCCGATTTGGGAGGGGATGGAGGTTGAGACGGACACTGAGGCGGTGAACCAAGGGCGTAAGTTAATTGTGGAGCTTTTGCTGGCCCGTTGTCCTGAGGTTCCCATTTTAAAGGAGTTGGCTGGGAGGTACGGGATAGAGGAGCCTCGTTTTAGGAAAGAGGATGACGATTGTATTTTGTGTGGTCTGTGCACGCGGATATGCGAGAGGATGGGCAATGCTGCCATATCTTTAGCGGGGAGGGGTACGGATATAAAGGTTGACACTCCTTTTCATGAGCAGAGTGAATTTTGCATGGCCTGTGGGGCCTGTGTATCTGTGTGCCCAACTGGACATATCAAATTAGAAGACATAACCAAGCATGCTGTGAAGCCCATCCCTTCGGAATACGATATGGGGTTGAGGGGTCGGAAGCCTATTTATGTGCCTTATGCTCAGGCTGTTCCCAATACTCCTGCCATTGACCGGAGCAAATGTGTGCATTTTAAGACTGGTGGGTGCAAGATATGCGCTGAGTTTTGTGGTGTGGGGGCCATTGATCATTCTCAACAGGATGAGGTGGTGGAGCTGGAAGTGGGGGCCATTATATTGGCGCCTGGATTTCAGCCTTTTGATCCCTCTGGGTTTGACACTTATAACTATGCCAACCATCCCAATGTGTTGAGCTCAATGGAGTTTGAGCGAATTCTGTCGGCTTCGGGTCCCACTATGG
>JALVMN010000278.1 GCA_027027005.1 Desulfobacterales bacterium
ACGGCATGTCCCGATGAAGAGGGAACTGAAAGCCGAAATTGAGGGGGTCGTGCTTGAGAAGCGTGAAGTTACACGGCATGTCCCGATGAAGAGGGAACTGAAAGTGTTACCGATTCTGGCAAGCGGTGGGGAGTATGGAAGTTACACGGCATGTCCCGATGAAGAGGGAACTGAAAGCAATACAATTCATTATCGTAGCCCGATAGCATGACCTGTTACACGGCATGTCCCGATGAAGAGGGAACTGAAAGCGGCTCATCCCGTTCAACCCGCTGCACAACTACAAGGGTTACACGGCATGTCCCGATGAAGAGGGAACTGAAAGACCGTCACCGTAGCAAGTAATACAGTCACTTGGGATGGTTACACGGCATGTCCCGATGAAGAGGGAACTGAAAGTAAATTCTACGTTACGGCTCCTGCTTATGCCGAAACGTTACACGGCATGTCCCGATGAAGAGGGAACTGAAAGCGTTGAAGTTCGTAAGGCGGGAACTGAAGATCCCCAGTTACACGGCATGTCCCGATGAAGAGGGAACTAGGTTTATCAAGGGAGTATGCGGTTAAGCAAATATGGGAAGGTTAGCCGCCTATGGAGGACATGGTGCCGGAGGGCGCAATGATGGACGAGGATAGGGCCGTGTGCCCGGAGGGTTTAAGACCGGCTGCCTCCACCAAGAGGTTGGCAAGTTCGGCGTCTGAAATTCCTGCCCTGATGGGGCCTTTCAGGTCCACAGAGAGGTCTGAGAGCAAGCAGACCCGTAGTTTTCCGTCAGCCGTAAGCCGCATGCGGTTGCAACGCCCGCAGAAATGCTCGCTTATGGGGCTTATGAAGCCAAGCTCACCCCTTGCACCTTCCAGCCTGTACCGTTGAGCAGGCCCGTCAAACCTGCTGTTGTTAACAGGGATCAGTGGCCCGAGGGCTTCTACCTTTTCCTTTATTACATTTGTGGGGACGAATCTGGAAGATGCATTGAACTCAGCAGGCCCAATGGGCATATACTCAATGAATCTGATCTGGTAGGGGGATGTAATGCTGAGCCTTGCAAAATCCAGGACTTCGTGGTCGTTGAGCCCTGCGATTACCACCATATTGATTCTGATGGGATCAAACCCTATTGTGTGGGCCTTGTCAATGCTCTCCCAGACCCTGTCAAAGCCGTCTATCCCTGTGATCTGCCGATATCGCTCTCTTGAAAGGGTGTCCAGGCTGATGTTGATCCGCCTTATTCCCATCTCCCAGATGTGCTGGAGGTGTTGCGCTGCAAGTACGCCATTTGTGGTGAGCGAAATATCCTGAAGGCCTGGCAGAGAGGTGAGTCTCTCCAAAAAGGACAAGAGCCCTTTTCGGGCAAAAGGCTCCCCGCCTGTGACCCTCACCTTGGTAATGCCCATGGTCGTGGCAACGCGCAGTATTCGGAGGATTTCTTCGTAGGTCAGGATCTCTTCATGGCTCAATTTGGGAAGCCCCTTCCGAGGCATGCAGTAGAGGCAGCGGAGATTGCACCTATCGGTCACAGAGACCCTGAAGTAATTTATGTGGCGTTGAAATCCGTCAACCAGCTTTGAGAACTCTTGTGTCATTTGGTGAGTAACCGGGCTGAAACAGATAAGTTTAGTTGAGCATTAGAGCAAATATATTTACCCACTGAAGGGGGGAAGTCAATGGTTATTTCAATTTTGATATAACTCTTAGAAGGGGTTTACGGCACGAAATCCTGTGGAATGGGTATAATTGTTGTGATAATCATTAGCTGAGCGCCGGCTTTTGTTGAAAACCCCCGAAAGTCAGGGTGCATGGGGAACTGCAAAGGGGGTCATTTCGGATGGGAAGGCCGGTTTTCAGGCCTATCTCTGCCAGGGTTGTGCCCTTGCTGGGTAGGAACAGGATTTTGAGAAGGATCGGGAGGTGAACATGGAAGAGCCTGTGTTGATGGAGCAAAAAGGAGAGATTTCAATCATAACCTTGAATAGGGAAAAAACTTACAATGCATTTGACGGCCCCACCGTGAAGATGCTGGCACAGGTATTGAGCACCTGTGCGGTGGACCCTGGTATCTCCGGGGTGGTTCTCGCGGGCAAGGGAAAGGCCTTTTGTTCCGGAGGCGATCTCAAGTGGCTCTCAGGATACAAGGCCGACTTTGGCGCGGCATTTCACGAGCTTGCGTCCTACTATCACCTGGCAATCATAGAAATAAAGCGGATGCCAAAACCTGTGATAGCGGCCATAAACGGTTTTGCAGCAGGAGGGGGCTTTTCTCTGGCCCTTGCCTGTGATTTCAGGGTAATGGACAGATCTGCCGTCCTCAGGCAGGCCTATACCTCCAATGGCTTGAGTATTGATGGCGGTGGGACCTTTTCCCTGCCTCGGCTGGTGGGGCTTGCCCGCGCCATGGAAATCGCGGTATTCGACGGCCCCATAGATTCTGAAAAGGCACTGGAGTGGGGTCTTGTAACAGAGGTGGTGGAGGACGGAGCGGCCCTTGAAAGGGCAATGGAGATGGCAAGGGGGATAGCTCGTAAATCCCTTATCTCGTTTCAGGCCTCAAAGACGCTCTTGAACAACTCTTTTGACACTACCCTGGAGAGACAGTTGGAAGAGGAACGCAAATGGCTGAGGTTGTGTGCGTCCCATCCCGAAGGGCGTGAGGGCGTTATGGCCTTTACTGAAAAAAGGGCACCGGACTTTGCCGCCAAGAGGCAAGGGGGATGATTGAAATAGAGAATTGCTTGGCAGGGGCACTAAAAGATGGTAATCATATATGAATATAGCTTTTAAAGGATTCCCCATGTCCAACGAAACCAATGTCGCATACTACATTCAGGTTGCCGAGACCCTAAAAGGCCGGATCCAGTCAAGGCAGTACAGGCCGGGAGACTTGATACCCCCTGAAAGGGAGCTTGAAAAAGAATTTGGTGTCAGCAATATCACCATCCGCAAGGCCTTGGACCTCCTGGTGCGAGACGGATACATTGTGCGGAAAAGAGGCGTGGGAACCAGAGTAAAAAAGAGAAAAGAGAGTAAGATCCCTTTACAAATTACGGGGAATTTCTATGACTGGGTGGACTCGGCCATAAGACGGGCACAGCGTTTAGAGGTGGAGGTTCTGGACATGGGAAAGAGTTCATGCCCTCCAAAGGTGGACCGTGTCCTTGGCTGTGAAGGGTCGCATGAAATATGGAGGCTTAGGCGGGTAAGAAAGCTTGCAGAAGAGCCGTTGTCTTACTACATAAATTACGTGCCCCTCAGATGGGCTGATCTGATAAAGGGCGCTGATTTTACAAAACGCACCTTCCTGGAGATATTTCAAGAGGCCACGGACAATCTCATCAAAAGAATAGAGCAGAGGGTGGAGGCGACAACGGCTGATATGGATATCTCGGCCATACTGAGTGTCTCCTTCGGGGCCCCCCTTTTCTTTGTTGAAAACATATACTATTCTGCCTCAGACGAGCCGCTGGAAGTGACGCATATGTATTTTCGAGGAGACCGCTACATCTATTACAATGTCACAGAGCTATCAGGTGCTTGAAAAGGCTTTGCAGTAGCAGGCAAAGTTTGTTCAATGGTATTGGCAGAAGGCGTAGCAGCGGTATCCTGCCTACGAGAGGTGAGTATTGAGCGCTGTTATTGTGGCCGTACTCATTATGGGCTTCAGCGGCACTGTAGCCCAGATCCTGCTTTTAAGGGAATTCCTGATAACATTTTACGGCAATGAACTCTCCATAGGCATAATCCTTGCCAACTGGCTCATCCTGGAGGCTGCAGGCTCTTTTTTCCTGGGCAAGCAGATCGAAAAATTCCGGAACAAAGTGGCGGTCTTTGTATGGGCCAACTTGTTGTTCTCCGTCTTCTTCCCTGCCACGGTTTACCTCATTCGCATATGGAAGACGCTCATGGGACTGATCCCCGGCGAGGCCGCCGGCCTTTCCACGATCTTTCTGGCTTCCCTCATCCTCCTCATGCCGGTTAGCCTTACCCACGGGGCCCTGTTCACCTATTCCTGCAAGCTTTTTTCGTTTTACACAACCGAGGATGCAAGGAGCATTGGAAGAGTATATTTCTATGAGACCCTTGGGACCATAGCCGGAGGCGTATTATTTACTTACCTCTTGGTGAGGTATCTTCATTCCGTGGAGATTGCAATCGCCGTCTCCCTTGTAAACATCCTGATATGCCTCTACCTTGCCTTTGTCCGGCATCCGACGGCCCGGCCTTCAAGAAGCATGTATGCTGCTATGGCTTCAATGTTTTTTCTGGTGCTTGCCTCATATATGATCCTAGGTCCTGGGGCGGACATGCTTCATTGGATGTCGGCCAAGAAGCAATGGGAGCCTCAAGCATTGGTTCATTATGAAAACTCGGTATACGGCAATGTGGCCGTTACCAAGGAGGCCGAGCAGTACACGTTTTTTTCAGATGGAGTCCCTGTGATCTCCATCCCGCACCCTGACGTGGTTTTTATAGAAGAATTCGTTAACCTACCCATGCTGTTTCATCCCGGCCCCAAGGAGGTTCTGATCATAAGTGGAGGGGCAGGGGGCACCATAAAGGAGCTTTTAAAACACCAGGTGGAGCGCATAGACTATGTTGAGTTGGACCCTCTGATTCTGGAGGTGGTAAAAAAATACTCCTCCGGACAGGTGTGGGAAGAGTTGTCCGACCCAAGAGTAAAGATACATCTTATGGACGGGAGGCTTTTTGTAAAAAGGGCCCGCCAAAGATTTGACCTGGTGCTGGTGGGGGTCTCCTCGCCCCAGGACCTTCAGACAAACAGGCTTTTTACAACAGAGTTCTTTACCCTGGTAAAGAAAAGGCTGAAGGAACAAGGAATATTGGCATTCACCCTGCCTGGCTCTCTGACTTATCTGAGCCGTGAGCTGCGGGAGATCAATTCATGCATACTGAATACCCTCAAGAGTGTCTTTCCTCACGTAAAGGTGATCCCTGGTGAGGGGAACAATCTGTTTCTGGCCTCGGGCACCCTGGACTTGTCCGCCATTAATACAAGTGAGCTGGCGGCCAGGATGAAGGAGCGAGGTCTTGACCTCAAGCTTTTGAGCCCGGAGCACATAGACTATAGGCTAGATCCCAGATGGAGTGCCTGGTTTCTTGGTTCTTTGGAAGGCGGGAGCCGGGAGGTGAATAAGGACTTCAGGCCCATTGCGGTTTTCTATAGCCAGGCCCTCTGGAATGCCCTCTTTTCTCCAAGGATTCAAAGGTGTTTCGCCCTGTTTGAAAGGATGAGCATAAGCCATGTCTTTGTAACATTGGCAACACTTGCCCTCTTGTTCCTGGTTGTCCATTTGACACTTATAAATCTCTCAAGGGCGAGTATTGCGATTGCAGTTATTTCCACTGGATTTGCCGGGATGATATACGACCTGGTGATCATCTTTGCCTTCCAGTCCCTTTACGGGTTCGTGTTTCACTGGATCGGACCCCTCATTGCCGCCTTCATGGCAGGGGTTGCCTTGGGAAGCATGGGGGTCACATCCCGGCTTCCACGCCTCAGGAGTCCCCTGGGCCTGCTCATAAAAATAGAGCTGGCAATGGTCGGCTATTCAGTCTTGCTCCCTTTGGTTTTCTACCTGATGAGGCCTTACATGGACAGAGAGGCGGTTTTCGTCTTGTTCCAGGGGGTGTTTGTGGCGCTCTCGGTACTCTCCGGTGTGCTTATCGGGGCCGAATTCCCCCTTGCCAACATGATACATCTTTCTGGAGTCAACAGCGGCGGCGACAGAAGGGCTGATCTCAGCAAGACGGCAGGGCTCCTCTATGCCTGTGATTTGGTGGGGGGCTGGTTCAGCGGGATCTTGGCAGGAGTTGTCCTTTTGCCTGTACTCGGCCTCATGGAAACCTGCCTCTCGGTGGTTGGAATCAAGGCCTTTAGCCTTTTTCTCCTGCTTGCTTTTGGAAAAAGGATAATTCAAAAACCCTGATGAGCAATCTCACACTAACCCAATATGTATTGGACCACCTTGTCGCCCACCTCTTTGGTGCCCATACCCATCTTCCCTGCATCCATGCTCTTCATGTGCTGCTGAATGGTCTTGACCACAGCACTTTCCACAAGGAGGGCCGCATCTTTTTCACCCAGATGCAACAGCATCATCTGGGCAGCCATTATGGCTGCCAGGGGATTTATCATGTTCTTGCCTGTGTATTTGGGTGCCGAGCCCCCTATGGGTTCGAACATGGCCGTGCCCTCGGGATTGATGTTTCCACCGGCAGCTATTCCCATGCCCCCTTGAATTATCGCGCCCAGGTCGGTTATAATGTCGCCAAACATGTTGTCAGTGACTATCACATCGAACCATTCTGGGTTTTTGACCATCCACATGCATATGGCATCCACATGGCCATAGTCCCTTTGAATGTCGGGGTATTCTTGTCCCACGGCATGGAAAACGCGCTCCCACAGATCAAAGGCATAGGTTAGCACATTGGTCTTTCCGCAAAGGGTGAGCTTCTTGGCCTTGGCCCTCTGGCGGGTAAACTGGAATGCGTACCTTATGCAGCGTTCCACCCCTTTTCGGGTATTTATGGACTCTTGGATAGCCACCTCTTCTGGGGATCCCTTCTTGAGGAACCCACCCGCTCCTGCGTAAAGCCCTTCGGTGTTTTCCCTTATGACCACGAAGTCTATGTGCTCTGGCCCCTTGTTTTTCAAAGGGCATTGGATCCCGGGATAGAGCTTCACAGGCCTGAGGTTTATGTATAGGTCTAGGGAAAACCTGAGTTTTAGCAATATTCCCTTTTCCAGTATTCCGGGCTTTACCTCTGGATGGCCTATGGCCCCGAGGTATATGGCATCGAGCCCCTCGAGTTCTGAGAGGGCCTCATCGGGCAATGTCTCCCCTGTTTTCAAATAATATTCACCGCCAAAGGGGTAATCTTGAAATTGAAAAGAAAATCCCAGCCTTTGGGAGACTGCCTTGAGTACCTTGATACCTTCTGCCACCACTTCAGGCCCTGTGCCATCCCCGGGGATCACGCCTATTTGATATGTCCTGCTCATCTCCGCCCTTTCTTCATGATATGGGCCATCAGGCCTCCATCTTGAATTATCTCCTGCATGAATGGAGGGATAGGGGCTGCCTTGAAGGTCATGCCCGTGCTGAGGTTGACGATGGTTCCCGTGGAGGTGTCAATGCTTACTAGATGGCCGTCTTCTATTCCATCCACGGCTTCGGGAGATTCCAGGATGGGAAGCCCGATGTTGAAAGCATTTCTGTAAAAAATCCGGGCAAAGCTCTTAGCAATGACGCAAGAGATACCACTTGCCTTGATGGCGATGGGGGCGTGCTCCCGGGATGATCCGCATCCAAAGTTTGGGCCGGCCACGATGATGTCGCCGGGGCTCACCCTGGCTTTGAAGCCAGGATCAATGTCTTCCATCACATGGCGAGCAAGCTCTTCTGGGTCAGAGACATTCAGGTATCGAGCTGCGATAATGGCGTCTGTATCGATATTTGCCCCAAACTTAAGTGCTTTTCCTTGGAACTCCATGTAACAATATCTCCCTCGCTAGTTGATTGCGCTAAGCCCCAGTTCCTGAGGAGAGGCAATCTTTCCCCTCACTGCCGAGGCTGCGGCCACAGCAGGATTTGAAAGATATACCTCACTGTTTTTATGTCCCATCCTGCCTATGAAATTTCGGTTGGTGGTGGAGATGGCCCTTTCGCCTTCAGCCAGTATGCCCATGTAGCCGCCGAGACAGGGTCCGCATGTCGGGGGGCTGATTACAGCGCCAGAGTCCAGGAAGATGTCAAAGAGCCCCTCTTTCATGGCCTGGCGAAAGACCGTCGGGGTTGCTGGGATGACGATGAGCCTGACATTGGGAGAAATCTTTCTGCCCTCCAGCACCTGGGCTGCAATCCTCAGGTCCTCGATTCGTCCATTGGTACAAGACCCGATGATTGCCTGGTCGATAGGAATATTTTCCACTTCACTGATGGGATGGGCATTGCTGGGAAGATGCGGAAAGGCCACCTGCGGCTCTATCTTTGAGGCATCTATTTCCACCACTTCTGCATAGCAGGCTCCCTCATCGCTGCTGTAAAACCTGTAAGGCCTTTTTGCCCTGGGATCCACATAATCGGCGGTCTTTTGATCCGGGATGAAGATACCATTCTTGGCCCCAGCCTCAATGGCCATATTTGCCATGGTCATCCTGGCCTCCACCGAGAGTTGATCAACCGCATCTCCAACAAACTCCATGGCCATGTAAAGTGCGCCGTCAACGCCAATGAGTCCTATGGTATATAGAATAAGGTCTTTGCCACCCACCCACGGCTGGAGTTCACCCTTGTAAACAAACTTCATGGTGGCAGGCACCTTGAACCACAACTCCCCCGTGATCATGGCAGCGGCTGCATCCGTGCTCCCCACGCCGGTGGCAAATGCCCCCAAGGCCCCATAGGTGCAGGTATGACTGTCGGCGCCGATGACGAGATCCCCCGGCACCACTATCCCCTGCTCAGGGAGAAGCACGTGCTCCACCCCTGCCTGACCCACCTCAAAGTAGTGGGTGATCTCTTGCTTCCTGGCAAAGAGCCTCATCAGCTTGCACTGCTCGGCCGACTTGATGTCTTTATTGGGGGTGAAGTGATCCGGGACCAGGACTATCCTGTCTTTATCAAAGACCTTTGCGGCCCCGGATCTTTCAAACTCCTTAATGGCTATGGGGGCGGTAATGTCGTTTGCAAGGACGATATCCACCCTTGCGTTGATGAGTTCCCCCGGGCTCACGCTTTCTCGGCCCGAATGGGCGGCCAGGATCTTTTCAGTGATGGTCATGGGCATGAGTAGCACCCCAAGGTAAAATAGTAATAGTATATTGATATACGAATATGTTGTATGTCAAGTCTTTATTTGAGTTTTTTTGAATTAGTCCACCTTGTCGTAGTGGCTGAAGTGCATGCTAAAGGTCCCACGCCCCTGGGTGAGGGACCTTAGGGTGGTGGAGTAACCGAACATCTTCGAAAGGGGCACGGTGGCTGTGACCACCTGGATGGGTCCTTTTTTTGCGATATTCTGGATCTTTCCCTGGCGGCTGTTGAGATCGCTTATCACCTCTCCCATGAACTCTTCGGGTACCAGAACTTCTGCCTTCATGATGGGTTCAAGAAGAATGGGATCTCCCTTCTCGCAGGCCTTCTTGAAGGCCATGGACGCCGCCACCCTGAAGGCCATCTCGTCACTTACCCCCTCTTTGAGGGTCACGTCCAGGAGGGCGGTTTCGACATCGATTACAGGGTAGCCCATCATCACACCGGAGTTCTGTGCCTCTGAAACCCCTTGCATTATTGCGTTCAAAAACTCCTCGGTGAGTTCAGGGTTCTCGCAGCGGTCCACAAAGCGGTTGCCATCCCCTCGGGTGCGGGGACTTACCTGGAGCACAACCCTTGCATAGTGTTGCTGGCCTGCAAGTTCTCGCTCAAAGACTTCTTCTTGCTGAGCCTCTCTTGAGATGGTTTCGCGGTAAACAACCTGAGGCTTGCCCTGATTGGTATCCACATTGAACTCCCGCCTCACCCGACCCACCATGATCTCCAGATGAAGCTCTCCCATGCCTGAGATGATGATCTGGCCCGTCTCCTCATCTATCTTGCACCTGAATGTTGGGTCCTCGTCTGCCAGCTTGGACAGGGCATCCAGGAGCCGGTCGTGATCTTTCACGCTCTTGGGCTCAACGGCCATGCTGATCACCGGTTCGTTGAATTCCATGGGCTCAAACAGGATGGGATGCTCCTGATCACAAAGGGTATCGCCTGTTGAGGCGAGCTTGAGACCCATGGCGGCCACGATGTCTCCTGCAGAGGCAGAATCTATGCGCTCCCTCTTGTTTGCGTGCATCCTGAGCAATCTGGCAATCTTTTCCTGGGTCTCCTTGCGTGGATTATAGACCTGGCCTCCTGCTTTCACGGTCCCGGAGTAGATGCGAAGATATGTCATTTTCCGGCCCTGATCCATCATCACCTTGAACACAAGTGCAGAAAAGGGTGATTTGGGCTCAGGGGGGCGTGTTTCAACCTTATCAGAGCCGGGCACCTGCCCTTCAACAGGCGGGATATCCACAGGAGATGGAAGGTAGGAGACAATGGCATCCAGCAAGGGCTGGATTCCCTTGTTCCTCAGGGCAGCCCCGCAAAGCACCGGGACCAGTTCCAGGGAAATGGTGGCCTCTCGCACCGCCTTGTAAATTTCCTGGGGGCTGATCTCTTGTTCTCCCAGGTATTTTTCCATGATCTGATCATCGCGCTCTGCCAGGGTCTCCAGGAGGAGTTCCCTGTACTGGGTGGCCTCGTCAAGAAGCTCTTCTGGAAGCTCTACTTCTTCGTAGTGGGCTCCCAGGCTTTCATCCTCCCATACGATGGCCCTCATCTTGACGAGATCAATCACCCCCTGGAACCTGTCTTCACTGCCCCATGGGAGTTGCATCACCAAGGGATTGGCCCCAAGGCGCTCTTTCATCATCTCTATGACCCTGTAAAAATCAGCCCCAATTCTATCCATCTTGTTTACAAAGGCGATCTTGGGGACCCTGTAGCGGTCGGCCTGGTGCCACACGGTTTCAGACTGGGGCTCCACACCACCCACGGCACAAAAGACGCCTATGGCCCCGTCGAGGACCCTTAACGATCTTTCCACCTCGATTGTGAAGTCCACGTGGCCGGGTGTATCGATGATATTTATGAAGTGACCATTCCACTGGCAGGAGGTCACCGCAGAGGTTATGGTGATTCCGCGCTCCTTTTCCTCCAGCATCCAGTCCATGGTGGCCTCGCCGTCATGGACCTCCCCCATCTTGTGAACCCTGCCGGTATAATAGAGGATGCGCTCGGTGACCGTGGTCTTCCCCGCGTCGATATGGGCTATGATACCGATATTTCGGGTCTGTTTCAGTCGATGTTTTGAGCCTTGAGCCATGTGAACGAGTGGTTCCTTTCGCAATGGGCGTATTTGACACAAATTGGGAATCTAAGTTATCTTGGATAACCTGTCAAGTTCAGGAAATTTGGAGATATCTTGGTGATGGCACAGGGCTATGGGGAAAAACTGCTCTCCATGTATAGGCTTCTGCTGGAGCGATTCGGGCCCCAGAACTGGTGGCCGGCAGAGGGGCCTTTTGAGGTCATGGTGGGCGCGGTCCTCACCCAGAACACCAACTGGGCCAATGTGGAAAAGGCCATCAGGAATCTAAAGGCGGCCGGGGCCCTTGATATACACAGAATCCATGAGATGGACACCAAGACCCTTGCACGCCTCATCAAACCTGCAGGCTATTACAACATAAAGGCAAAGAGGCTCAAGAATTTCATAAGATTTCTGGTGGAAGAGTACGATGGTGAGTTGGAGGCCTTTTTCTCAGAGGACACCCATGTATTGAGGGAGGGGCTCCTTTCAGTGAACGGGATCGGCAGGGAGACGGCCGATAGCATATTACTCTATGCTGCCAGGCGTCCGGTCTTCGTGGTGGATGCATACACTTACAGGATCCTGGCAAGACACGGCTTGGTGGCAGAAGGGGTCTCATACGAGGAAATGCAGGCCATTTTCATGGACAATCTCCAAAACGATGTAGAACTATTCAATGAGTTCCATGCCCTCATAGTGAAGGTGGGCA
>JALVMN010000279.1 GCA_027027005.1 Desulfobacterales bacterium
TATAAGCTCAGCATGCTCCTCCAAAGCGGAATTCACTTCAATCACCTCACCACTGACAGGAGCATAGACATCGGCAGCCGTCTTAACAGCTTCTATCGTGGCAACAGCTTCCCCCTTCTCCACTTTTCTTCCCACTTCTGGCAATTCCACATACACGATATCACCGAGCTCGGATTGAGCATAATCTGTTATACCGACAATGGCAACATCACCATCAACCCTTACCCACTCGTGATCCCTGGTGTATTTAAGTTCCTCGGGAACCTTGCTCATACTAAAAACCTCCTTTTTCGATTATATAGTTGAGAAGGTCAACGACCCTGGTGGAATATCCCCATTCGTTATCGTACCATCCGAATACCTTTACGAAATTACCACCCACCACCTGCGTCAGAGAAGCATCGATGATAACCGAATGACTATCCATTACGATATCCCTGAGCACTATGGGCTCCTCGGTATATGCCAGATACCTGCTCTCGGCCTTTTTGAACGCTTCTTTCAGCTCATCCACCGTGGTTTCCTTTTTAAGGATAACTGCAAAATCCACTATGGAACCAGTCTCAGTGGGAACCCTCATCGCCATTGCATCGAGTCGTCCCTGAAGGTCCGGATATAGTTTGAATATGGCTTTAGCGGCACCCGTGGATGTGGGAACTATATTTATGGCAGCAGAGCGAGCCCTCCTCAGATCCTTGTGTGGAGCATCCAGTATCCTCTGGTCATTGGTATAGGAGTGGACTGTGGTCATCAATCCCCTCTCGATTCCGAAATTGTCGTAGAGGACTTTTACCATATGAGCGAATGCATTGGTGGTACAGGAAGCATTGGAAATTATATGATGGGACGCAGGATCGTACTTTTCCTCGTTAATGCCCATAACGATGGTTATGTCCTCCCCCTTTGCAGGAGCCGTTATAACCACCTTCCCGACCGTTCCCCTCAGATGCTTCCTTGCTTTCTCCCCCTCTCTAAACAGACCCGTAGCCTCAACCACCACCTGTATTCCAAGTTCATCCCACGGAATCTCCGAAGGATCTCTGTGAGAGTAAACTCTTATCTCCTTACCATCAACGATTATGGAGTTATCGGTGGATCTCACATCAGCATTCAATTTTCCATAAGTGGAATCGTATTTGAGAAGGTGGGCAAGAGTGGGAGCGGGCGCCAGATCGTTTAT
>JALVMN010000280.1 GCA_027027005.1 Desulfobacterales bacterium
ATCATGACACCGAAGAAACGTTCAAGAGAGCCCAGCAGTGCCCTGTGCACCATAATAGGCGCATGGGGCTGGCTGTCCGTGCCCGTGTACTGAACATTGAAACGTTCAGGCAGATTGAAATCCACCTGTATGGTTGAACACTGCCATGAGCGGTCAAGGCAGTCTTTTATCTTGATGTCGATTTTAGGGCCGTAAAATACACCCTCTCCTGGATCTATTTCATATTCCAGGCCCTGTTTCTCCAGGGCGTTCCGGAGAGCGCTGGTGGAAAGCTCCCAGTGCTCGTCGCTGCCGACGTACTTTTCCGGCCTGGTGGAAAGGTATATGTCGTAGCGGTCAAAGCCGAAGACCCTGAGCATGTAGAGGGTCATGTCCAGGATGTCTATAATTTCGCTATCCAGCTGGTCGGGTCTGCAGAATATGTGGGCATCATCCTGAGTAAATCCCCTGACCCTCATGAGGCCGTGAAGCGTGCCGGTCCTTTCATAGCGGTAAACGGTTCCCAGTTCACACCATCTGAGGGGCAGTTCCCTGTAGCTCCTCTTCCTGGAATTATAGATGGCTATGTGAAAGGGACAGTTCATGGGCTTTATCTGGTAGCTGACATCATCTATCTCCATGGGGGAATACATGTTCTCCGCGTAGAAATCCAGGTGTCCGCTGGTCTTCCATAGGTCTCTCTTGGCAATGTGGGGAGTGAACAGGAGGTCGTAACCCCTTTTGACATGTTCTTCCCGCCAGAAATCCTCCATGAGCTTTCTAACCATGGCACCCTTGGGATGCCAGAGTATAAGGCCCGGTCCTATCTCTTCCTGGATGGAAAAGAGATCCAGCTGTCTGCCTATTTTCCTGTGGTCTCTCTTTTTTGCCTCTTCAAGCCTCTGAAGGTGGGCAGCAAGCTCTTTTTTTGTAAAAAACGCGGTACCGTAGATCCTTTGGAGCATAGGGCGGTTTTCATCTCCCTTCCAGAATGCCCCAGCCACGTTAATGAGCTTGAAGGCAGGTATCTTACCCGTGTCCGGGACATGGGGCCCGCGGCACAGATCCTGGAAACCGTCCTGTTTGTAAATGGAGACGGTTTCTTCACCCTGGGCCTTCAGGTCATTCAGCAATTCCACCTTGTAGTCTTCTCCCAGGTCACGAAACAGCTTTTCCGCCTGTTCAAGGGGCATCTCCCGG